>JBKOZH010000080.1:0-11654 GCA_046725765.1 Candidatus Methylomirabilota bacterium
ACGACGTTGCCGTCGGCGTCCTTCGGCTGCGCGGGGTTCAGCAATCGGACGCTGAAGTGCTCGCGAAGCTTACCGAGACCGCTCAGGAACGAGCCCGCCGGACCCGCCAGGGCCTCGGGCGCGGGGCCCGTGTTCACCTGATTCAGGGTGGGCGTGTAGATCCAGATCGTCTTGCCGTCGGACACGATCTGCTGCGGCGTCGGCTCGGCGTATTCCCAGCGCAGCTTGCCGCCTTTCTTGAGATAGACCTTGCCGGTCGCGGGAATCGTCTGGTTGAGGCTCTTGTTGAACGCCGTCTGGGTGAAGTCGGCCTTGAGATCGGTCATGCGACCGTAGGCGCCCTCGACGCCCCGGATGGCGTCGTCGAGCGTCTGCGCCGAGGCGGGGACGGCAAGAAGGACGAGCATCAGGACGATCAGCGCGTGTCGCATGAGGCCACTCTACCGGTGAGACGACCGGCCTGCCGGGAAATTCAGCGACGGCCGCCGGCGAAGTCGACGTGGGACGCGACCGCGCGCGCGAGCGCTTTGAGATAGTCGTCGCGTGACATCGTCACCGCGCCCATCGACGCCAGATGCGGCGTCGGCATCTGCACGTCGACGAGCTGCACGCCGACGGCACGCGCGTGCTGCGCCAGCGCAACGAGCGCGACCTTCGAGGCGTCTGTCGCGCGATGGAACATCGACTCCGCGGCGAACAGCGCGCCGATCGAGACGCCGTAGAGCCCGCCGGCGAGCTTGCCGTCCGCCCACACCTCCACGCTGTGCGCCCAGCCCAAGGCGTGCAGCCGCGCGTACGCATTGCGGATCGCGGGCGTGATCCACGTGTCGTCGTCATCGTCGCGCGGCTCGGCGCAGCCGGCCACCACGTCGTCGAAGGCGGCGTCGATCGTGACGCGGAAGCGGCCGCGCCGCAGCGTGCGCGCCAGCGAGCGCGACACGTGCATGCGGTGCGGCGGCAGCACCGCACGCGGATCCGGCGACCACCACACCAGATCGATGCCGTCGATGGGCCACGGGAAAACGCCCTGGCGATACGCAGCGAGCAGTGTGGGCGGCTCGAGGTCGCCCCCGGTGGCCACGAGCCCGTCGGCGTCGGCGTCGCGCGGATCCGGGAACTGGAATCGAGAGCGACCAACCGGCGCCGGGCGCCGCGGCTGGCCGACCACGACCTCGAGCGGTGGGACTGCCACCTCAGCGTTGGGTCGGCGCCGCGCGCGTCGGGGTTGGCCTCAGATAGGGGCTGAG
Source organism: Candidatus Methylomirabilota bacterium (assembly GCA_046725765.1). Classification (GTDB taxonomy): domain Bacteria; phylum Methylomirabilota; class Methylomirabilia; order Rokubacteriales; family CSP1-6; genus AR12. Next base: position 1,248 of record JBKOZH010000080.1, read on the forward strand.
CGGGCCGCTGTGCGCGAGTCGCTGCGTGACCCCCTCCACCTGCGCGTTGTCGGCATCGAGGCACACGCACGCATAGCCGAGGGGCGCGGTGATACCGGGCAGATCACACCAGCCGCGAGGCGTGACGCAGATGTTGGCGGGCATCGGCGGCGGGACACGGCCGGCGGCGGCGGCGCTGCCGGCGAACGACAGCGCGACCCACGCCAGCACCGCGAGTCGCACGAGCATCGCCGGCGATCATAGCACCGCCGGTGTCAGATCATTCGCAGGTCACGCGCAGCATTTCGTCGAGCGTGGTCACACCGTCGAGAACTTTCTGCAGCGCGGCGTCGCGCAGGGTCTTCATCCCCTGGTCGCGCGCGACCTTGCAGATCTCCGCCGGCGAGCCCGCGCGCAGGACGAGGTCCTTCACCTCGCGCGTGATTGGGAGCACCTCGTAGATCGCGACGCGGCCGCGGTATCCCGTCTGCGCGCATGCCGCACAACCGCGGCCCTTGGCCACCTTCACCCGGCCGACGTCGCGGCTCACGTAGCCGTGCTCGACGAGCGCGGCTTCGTCGACCTCGTACGTCTGCTTGCACTCCTCGCAGATCTTCCGAATGAGCCGCTGCGCGACCACCAGTCGCAGTGACGAGGCGAGCAGGAACGGCGGAATCCCCATGTCGAGCAGCCGCGCGACGCTCGAGGCGGCGTCGTTGGTGTGCAGCGTGCTGAGCACGAGGTGACCGGTGAGGGCGGCGCGGTTGGCGATGACCGCCGTCTCCTGGTCGCGGATCTCGCCGAGCAGGATGACGTCCGGGTCATGGCGCAGGAACGAGCGCAGCGCGGTCGCGAACGTCAGGCCGATCTCGTCGTTCACCTGCACCTGGTTCACGCGCGGCAGGTTGTACTCGACCGGATCCTCGAGGGTCAGGATGTGGATGTCGGGCGAGTTCACCGCGGACAGCGCCGAGTAGAGCGTCGTGGTCTTGCCCGAGCCCGTGGGTCCGGTGACGACGATCATGCCGTGCGGGCTCCGAATGGCCTTCTGGAACTGGTCCAGGCTCCGCGCGTCGAACCCGAGCTGCGCCAGGTCCAGGCGAAGCGCGCTCTTGTCCAGGATCCGCAGCACCACACTCTCGCCGAACAGCGCGGGGAGGATCGACACGCGGAAGTCGAGCTCGCGCGAGCCGTCCCGGAACTTGATGCGGCCGTCCTGCGGCAGCCGCCGCTCGGCGATGTCGAGGTTGGCCATGATCTTGATGCGCGACACCATCGCCGCCTCGAGCTTCTTGGCCGGCGTCATGACGTCCTGGAGTACGCCGTCGATCCGCAGGCGCACGTGCAGCGTCTTTTCCTCGGGCTCGAGATGGATGTCCGAGGCACCGCGCTGCACGCCTTCGAGCAGGATCATGTTCACGAGCCGCACCACCGGCACCTGGTCGGCGGATGCGCGCAGCTCGGAGAGGTTCAGGCTCTCGGTCGGGTCGTCGACGGCGACCTCGGCCTCCGCGTCCGAGAGCGCGTTGGCCAGGCCCGCCCGCGTGTTCTCGTACGCCGCCTCGATGGCGGCGCGCAGCAGCGAGGGCAGGCAGATCACCGGGAACACGCGCATACCGGTGCGGAACGCCACGTCGTCGACGGCGGAGAGGTTGGTCGGGTCCACCATCGCGAGCGTCAGCGCGCCGGCGGAGCGTCCGATCGGCAGCACCTCGTACTTGCGGGCGATGGCCGCAGGCACCAGACGCAGGATCTCGGCCGGAACGGACTCAGGGAATTTCACCGACGGAATCCGATAGTGCAGCGACTGGGCGTGCATCATCTGCTCTTCGGTCATCAGGCCGAGTCGCACGACCAGGGTGGCGAGCTTTTCGTTCGTCTTCTTCTGCTCGGCGAGCACGACCGCGAACTGCTCGGGGCTGATCAGGCCTTCGGCGAGGATGAAATCCGATAGCCGGCGACCGACGGTCGACTGGGCGTCGCTGGCGGCAGCCTGGCCATTGCCGTTCGCGGGCGCGGCGGCGCCTGGCCCTTTCCGGGTCGCATCCCGGTCAATGGCGCGCTTGAGGTTCATGGCCGGCCCCTATGGGTGCAAGGCCGACACCAAAGCGACCAGCCCGTCCCGGCACCCGGAATCTTCGGGGCTTACAGGTATATCGGACGCTCTCCCGGGTGATTCCTGACCCCAGCGGTCAGCGTCCGCCGGCCAGGAAGTGACCGCCATGAGATGATCGGCAGCCGAGATGAAGCTCACGCTCGGCACGGCCACGCCCGGCGGCGGCTTTCCGGCCTACGCGGAGGCCGTCATCGCCGCCATCCGCGAGATCGATCCCACGTTGCAGATCGAACCGCGCAACACGAAGGGCAGCACCGAGAACGTTCCGCTCCTCGAGAACGACGCGCTCGATCTGGCGCTCGTGCAAGGCGAGGTCGCCTACGAGGCGCTGCAGGGCGTCGGACGCGCGCCCTCGCCGATCCGCATCGTGGCCGCGATGTACTCGACACCGGGCATGTTCGTGGTTCGCGCCGACTCACCGGCGCGCACGATCGACGATCTGCGCGGCAAGCCCGTCGCATTCGGCGCGCGCGGCTCGGGCCTGGTGCTGCTCGCGCGCTACGTGCTGGACGGCCTCGGACTCGATCCCGAGCGCGACTTCCAGGCCGTCTATCTCGATCGCGCGGGCGACGGACCCGCGATGGTCCAGGATGGTCGGGTGGCCGCATTGTGGGGCGGAGGCGTGGGCTGGCCGGGCTTCACCGCGGTGGCGAGCGCGCCCGGCGGCGCGCGCTTCATCGTTCCGGATGCCGACGGGCTCCAGAGAATCCAGGCTCGGCACACGTTTCTGAAGCCGCTGACGGTGCCCGCGGGCTCCTACCCGGGCCAGGCCGCGCCGATTCAGTCGCTGGGCTCGTGGTCCTTCATCATGGCCCGGCCCGCGCTGAGCGACGAGGCCGCGTACCGTGTCGCGACGGCGTTGCACCGCGCGGAGGCCGGCATCGCACGGAGACTCGCGCAGGGCAAGGAGACGACCGCGGCGAACACGGCCGCGGCGGCGCCGCGCGCCGAGCTGATCCATCCCGGCGTCCGCCGCTACCTGACCGAGCTCGGCCTCCTCACGCGGTAGCGGTCGCCGCCCGCGCCCGCCAGGCGGCGACGTTGCTCTCGATCTGGCGCGCGTGCTCGTGCAGATGCACGGCGTAGGTCCGCAGCCAGTGCTCGGGCGTGTAGCGCCCGTAGGTCTTGTGATGGTGAACGCGCTGCCACGCCTCCGCGGGCAACCGCCGGATCAGCGGCGCCGTGTTGGCGCGCACGGCCTCCACCGTTGCGAGCGCCGCGTCGAGCGGGTGCGCATGGTAGTCGAACTCGATCGCCCAGCGATCCTGGTCGTAGTTGTCCAGGGAGAGGTCGCGCTCGCCGGTGAGATAGCGGATGCGAGACGCGGAATTGGTCTCCGAGTCCGCACAGTGGCACACGATCTCGTGCACCGACCACTCTCCGGGCGCCGGCCGCCACTGGAGGGCCGCCGGCGGCACCGCGGCGAGCGCCGCCTTGAACGCCGACACGCCGGACTCGTACTGGGCGATGAGCTGACCACGCTCCGTCTCGTGCATTGGCGCACCTCCGTCGCCGCAGTACTCTAGCGATCCGCGCCGCCGAGCCGCCAGGCGCAATCAAAAGCGGCACGGACGTACGACTTGTGATTGCAAAGGGGAAGAGGGCGATGACGCGTAGAACGCACAACGGCCTCGACATGATCGACTGGTCGCTGCTCGAGGCGCTGCAGGAGAACGCGCGGCTGTCGTTTGCCGAGCTAGGCCGCCGCGTCGGTCTCACTCCGCCGGCCGCGGCGGAACGCGTGCGGCAGATGGAGGAGGCGGGGATCATCCGCGGGTACCACGCCGAGATCGGCCTGGAGCGGCTCGGCCTGGCGGTGACAGCCGTCATCCGCGTGAGCGCGCCCGAAGAGAAGTGTCCGCCGCTGAAGGCGTGCGTGCAGAAGCTGCCCGAGGTCGTCGAGTGCCACCACGTGACCGGCAGCGACGCCTACGTGCTGCGTGTCAACGCCACGTCCGTCGGTCACCTGGAGGCGGTGATCGAAACGCTCGGGCGCTTCGGAACGCCGACAACGTCGATCATCCTCTCGTCGCCGGTAGCCACGCGTGCGGTCGTCGATCCACCCGCTGCCTGGCCGCTCGCTCGCACGGCGACGCGGCGCGCTGCCGAACGCGGGGTCACGTCAGCGCGACGTTAGACGGGCGGCGGCGCCTCGTCCTGGCGCCAGGCGTGGATCGCGCCTGAACGCGCCGTCACGACGACGTCGAACATCGTCGGCCCCGGCGCGTCGTCGCTCGGACGAATCTCGACCTTTTCGATGTCGTCGACCGAGAGGCCGCGCTGCTCGAGCTCGCGCTGAAAGGCCGGCCAGTTTCCGGGAACGAATCCATACGTCATCGCCTCTCCTCCACGCTGCCGGACCTAGGCGCTGTCCACGGGCGTCCAGCCGAGCACCGTGCGGGCGTGCTCGACGTCTCGGTACCCGTGACGCAAGTTGGAGACGACATAGAACACATCGAAGCGCACCGACGACGGCGCCTCCACGCACGCCTCGAGCATTCGCACGATGTCGCGCTGGCTGCACCACACCGCGACGTCCCGCGTCGTCGTCGGCCGGTCTTCGGCCTTGACGCGACCGATGCGCAGGCAGATGACCGACAGCCCGTGCGCGTCGGAGTAATGCCGTGCGAGCGCCTCGCCCCAGATCTTGCTGGCGCCGTACAGGCCGCTCGGCCGCAGTGGCGTCTCGTGGGTGAGCGGCGCGACTTTGCCGGCCTCGGCATACCGCCCGGCGACGAGATGGCTCAGCGGGGGCTCGCGCTCCCAGCCGCTCACCGTTGCGCCGCTGCTCGCGAAGATCACCCGCTTGACGCCCGCGACGCGCGCGGCCTCGAAGACGTGGTACGTCCCGACCACGTTGGAGCGCATGATGTCCTCGGGCGCCTGGTGGTCGCCGGCCGCCGCCGCGAGATGCACGACCGTGTCGACGTCCTTGAAGGCCGGCTGGATCGCGCCGAGGTCGCCGAGATCGGCCCGATGCGTCTCGACACCCGGCACCGCGCGGCGGTTCAGCGCGCGAAGCGCGTACTTTCCGTCGACGTGCTTGCGAAAGGCGCTGCCGATGAGCCCGCTCAGCCCGGTCACGAGAATCTGTCGCGTGGTCATGTCGCTCCGTCGATGGCCAGCTCGGGGTTATAGGAGTCGAGCGCGCGCCGGGCGGCCTGCGCCGCCGGCATCGGGTCGCGCAGCGACGGGTCCACCGCGACGAGATGCTGCAGCGTGCTGGCCTCCGCGGGCGTGAGCGCCACGCCGGCTGAGTGGCGCTCGAGCAGCCGCTCGATGGCGGGCGCATCGGCGGTAAGCAGCAGTCCGAGCAGCGTCAGGCGATAGCAGGCCCGCCCGCCGTCACGGTGATCCATCACAAGGCTGCCGCCGAGGTGCTCCATCGCCGACCGCGTGAACCGCTTGTGCAGCTCGTCCCGCGCGATCCACTCGCCACGCTCCAGCCGATGCTTCCAGATCACGGTCAACGGTTCGGCACGATCGCCGAGCTGGCTCCGAAACTGATCGAGTTGACCCAGCTAGACCTCCAGCTCACGATTGACGCCGAAGTCCTCGGGCACCGGCGGGCCCCAGCGATAGAGCGCGTCCTCGGGGGGAAAGTCTCGCGGCTGCCAGGCGCACGTTTCTGGGATGTGATCGATGTCGTGGAAATACTCCGCCCACGAGCCCCACGGATCACGCACGTAGTAGAAGAAGTTCGAGCCGATCACGTGGCGTCCGAGCCCCCAGCCGACGGGGATGCCCGCGTCATGCGCGCGCTGCATGCCCATCGCGATCTCGTCCACGCCGCCGACCTCGAATGAGCCGTGGTGGAACCCGGGCCCTTGTGACGCGAGCAGCGCCAGGTTGTGATGATCCGGCGTGCAGCGCAGGAACGCGATGATGCCGGGGCAGCGATCGGACAGCTTCATGCCGAGCACGCGCGTGTAGAAGTCGGTCATGCGCTCGAGAACAGCCGAAAACAACAGGACGTGTCCCAACCGCCGCGGGCGGGCCTCGAAACGATCGGGACACCCGCGTGCGCCGACACGCGCCGTGTGACCCGGGCTGTTGAGTGTCAGCGGCGGATCGGGCGGCGGCGCCTCACCGGCCTCGGGTCGGATGTTGACGAGATTGCGGTCCGGATCGCGCACCCAGATGCCGCCCTCGGGTGCGCCGCGCGGCGCGTCGACTTCGCTCACGCCGGCACGCCGCAGCGACTCGCGCGTGGCGTCGAACTCGGCGCCGGGCGCACCGAACGCCACATGGTGCAGCCGCTTCTTGGGCCCCGCGTAGAGCATCACGGTCTCGCGCTTGAGCGGCGCCGGCCGCAGGCGCACCGCGCCGTCCCGGCCGGGCTCGTCCACCAGACCGAAGCCCGTGTAGAACTTCTCGCCGACCGTCTGGTCCGGAATCTCGAGCGCGTAATGCAACAGCGCCTTCACCGCCATCTCTCATACCTCCGGGATGTTCTGTGGGGGTCAGTGTACCGCCATCAGGCGCGGCGGCGGACGGCGGCGAGTGCTTGTATGATGCGCTCGGGCGTGATCGGCTGCTCGGTGATGAGCGCGCCAAGCGGCGCCAGCGCGTCGTTGACCGCGTTCAGGATCGCCGCTGGCGCTCCCGTCGTGCCGGTTTCGCCGGCGCCCTTGTAGCCGCCGGCGATGGACGGCGCCGGCGTCTCGAGATGATGCAGCTCGAGCGGCGGCACGTCGGCGGCGGTCGGCACGGCGTAGTCCATCAGCGTGCCGCAGAGCGGCTGGCCGGCCTCGTCATAGGCGCAGTGCTCCATGAGCGCGCCGCCGAGTCCCTGCGCGATGCCACCGGCGATCTGGCCCTCGACGAGCGCCGGATTGACGACACGTCCGCAGTCGTCGACGGCGACATAGCGCAGAACGCGCAGCCGTCCTGTCTCGATGTCGACGTCGACCACGGCCAGATGCGCGCCGTTGGTGAATGTCCACGGCTGCGCGTTTGTAAAGTGCACCGTCGCGTCGACGCTCGGCTCCAGCCCCTTGAGCTCGTTGCTGCGAAAGTGCACCGTGCGGGCGAGGTCGCGCAGCGTGATCCCGCGATCCGTCGCGCCGCGAACGCTCGCGCGGCCGGCCGCGAGCTCGATGTCTTCCGGGTGCGCCTCCAGTAGCGTGGCCGCGACGCGCCGGATCTTGTCGGCCAGCGCGCGGGCCGCGAGCAGCGTCGCGCTGCCGCCGATCGGCATGCCGCGGCTGGCCCACGTGCCGCCGCCGTACGGCATGAGCGCCGTATCACCAGCGCGCACCGCGATCGCGCCGGGCTCGAGGCCGAGCTCATCGGCGACGATCTGCGCGAACGCCGTCGGCATGCCCTGCCCCTGGTCGGTCACGCCGACGAGCGCGGTGACGGCGCCTGAAGGCTCGAGCCGCAGCGTCGTACCGTCTTGCCCCGAGATCGGCGCGCCGCCGACGCCGTAGAACTGCGCGCCCGCTCCGGTCAGCTCGATGAAGCATGACAGGCCGATGCCAACGTGACGGCCCTGCGCGCGGGCGGCGGCCTGCTCGCGGCGCAGGTCGTCGTATTTCGCGACCTCCAGGAGGCGCTCGAGCGCCGCGTGATACGAGCCGCTGTCGTACACGTTGCCGGCGGCCGACGTGTACGGCAGCTCATCGGGCCGGATCAGATTGCGGCGGCGCATCTCGGCGGGATCCAGCGTGAGGTCGCGCGCGATCGCGTCGAGCATCGATTCCGTCACGGCGGCGGCGATCGGATGGCCGACCGCGCGGTACTGCGAGGTGATGACTTTGTTCTGCGCCACCACGCGCAGCGCGCCATCGTAGTGGCGCACGCGGTACGGCCCCGGCAGCAGGCGCAGCACCTGGCCGCCTTCCACCACGCTCGAGCGCGGATACGCCGAGTACGGCCCGACGGCCGCCGTGATGCGCGCGCGCATCGCCGTGATCACGCCGTCGTCGCCGCCGGCCACCTCGACGTCGATCGTTTGCTCGCGCGCGTGGATGTCGGAGACGAACGACTCGCGGCGCGTGGCGACGAACTTCACCGGCCGGCCGAGGGCAATCGCGAGCGCAATGGCGGCGAGGTCGTCCTGGTAAACATGGATCTTGATGCCGAACGACCCGCCGACGTCCGGCGCGATCACGCGGACGCGGTGCTCCGGCAGGCCGAACAGATCGGCGAGCACCGCCTGCATCATGTGCGGGACCTGGGTTGAGATCCACAAAGTAAGCGCACGCGTGGCCGGCTCGAAGTCGGCGACCAATCCGCGCGCCTCGATCGGCACGCCGGTGTGTCGGCCGGTCGTGAAGCGCCGGCGCCAGACGCGCGCGGCGCCGCGGAACGCCACGTCCGGATCCCCGCCGCTCAGGCGCGTCTCGTAGATGACGTTGTCACCGAGCTCGGGATGGATTACCGGCGCGTCCGCCTGCTCGGGGGTCAGCGCCGCCGGCAACGGCGCGTACGCGACGTGAACGCGCGTCGCGGCGTCGTGCGCGGCCGCCGCGGTCTCGGCCGCGAGGGCGACGACGGGCTCGCCGACACAGCGCACGCGCTCGACGGCCAGCGGCCGCATCGCGCCCGTTTTCATGCCGCGGTAGTGCTGCAGGATGCCGCGATAGGGCTTGCAGAGTCGCGCGGCGTCCGCGCCCATCAGCACGCCGACGACGCCGGGACTGCTGGCCGCGGCATCGACGTCGACGTGTGTGACGCTCGCGTGGGCGTGAGGGCTGCGCACGAACGCGACGTGCACCATGCGCGGCAGCGTGAGGTCGTCGACGTAGCGTCCGCGCCCCGTCAGCAGGCGCGGATCATCGAGCCGCTTGAGGGGCGCGCCGACGTGCGGCATGGGCGGCAGCGTAGCACCCGCACTGACCGTCCCAAAGTGGCCGAAGGCGGCCTCAAACGCTTGCCCTCTGGCCGCCGGGGCCCTATCATCGGCGCCACTTCGCCCCGAAGCGACGTGTGTCCCGAGCCATGCGTGAGGAGGAGTTGCCCATGAACCGTCGCGTGTTCCTGACCACAACCGCGGCCGGCGCCGCGACTTTCGCGTTCCCCGCCGTGCTGCGCGCGCAGAGCAAAGATCCGGTGCGCATCGGCTTCCCGCTGCCGATGACCGGTCCGTTTGCGGCGATCGCCGCGGACATGAAGCAGGGCGCCGAGCTCGGCATCGACGTCCTCAACGCCAAGGGCGGCATCCTGGGCCGCAAGGTCGAGCTGCTGGTGCGCGACGACCAGCTTAAGCCGCAGGTCGGCGCGCAGCGCACGCAGGAGCTCATCGAAAAGGAAAACTGCCAGTTCATCATCGGGGGCCTGGCCGCGCACGTGCAGATGGCGATCAACGAGCAAACCAAGAAGGCCAAGGTGCTCTTCATCTCCACCAGCCAGTCGGACGAGATCAGCGCCAAGCCGGACACGAGCCCGGTGACGTTCCACGAGGCGCTGAACCCGACGATCACGTCCCGCGTGGTCGGCAAGTGGGTCATGGACAACCTCGGCAAGAAGTGGTGGATCGTCTACGCCGACTATGCGTGGGGCAAGCAGAACAACATGGTCCTCACCGAGACGAACAAGAAGCTCGGCGGCACGGTCCTCGGCAACACGCCCTATCCGCTCGGCAGCGCCGAGTTCTCCGCGCACCTGCCGAAGATCCAGGCGGCCAAGCCTGAGGTGCTCGTGCACGTGACGCCGGGCGCGGACGACATCGCCTTCCTCAAGCAGGTGAAATCGTTCGGCATGCACCAGCAGATGAAGCTCGCCAAGCCTCTGCACTGGATCTCTATCGCCAAACAGGGTGGGCCGGAGCTCTACCAGGACGTCTACGGCGGCACGAACTTCTACTGGGAGCTGCAGGACTCGATCCCGGAGGCGAAGAAGTACGTCGAGGCGTTCCAGAAGAAATTCGCCATCCCGCCCGGCGACTACGGCGTGTATGCCTACAGCGCGGTGCTGGAAGTCGCGCGCGGCGCGGAGCTGGCGAAGGCGACGGATGGTGAAAAGGTCGCCGACGCGCTCCGCAAGAATCCGACTTACAACCACGTCAAGGGCAAGCAGTGGTGGCGCGCGTGCGACAACAAGTCGTTCCAGGACATGTGGATCCTCAAGGGCCGCGCGCCGGGCAAGACGAAGGGCGAGTGGGGTCTGCTCGACACGGTCGCACGCGTGGCGGCCAACGAGGAGTACGACCGCACCTGCGCCGAGAAGGGGCACACCGCCTAACCGGCCGTGCCCGACCTGTCTCTGGCGGCGCTGGCGGCCCAGGTCTTCACCGGCCTGGTGCTCGGCGGCATCTTCGTGCTGCTCGCCGTCGGGCTGTCGCTGATCTTCGGCCTCATGACGGTGGT
>JBKOZH010000061.1:0-6124 GCA_046725765.1 Candidatus Methylomirabilota bacterium
TTCAGCGCGCTCGACGTCCAGACGCGCAATCTCATGGAGAACGAGCTACTGGAGCTCTGGGCCGAGACGCGCAACACGGTGCTCTTCATCACGCACGATCTCGAGGAGGCGATCGCGCTTTCCGACGAGGTGATCGTGCTCACCGCCGGCCCCGGCCGCGTCAAGGCCAGCTATCCGATTCCGCTGCCGCGCCCGCGCAACGTGGTGGAGATCCGCTTCCACGCGGAGTTCACGCGGCTCTACGAGCAGATCTGGAAAGATCTGCGAGACGAAGTGCAGCAGAGCTATGCCCGCGCGACGAGTCGCTGACCGGCTGCGGCTCGCCGCGGGCCGCATCGCGGTGCTGTTCGCGATTGCCGCCGCCTGGGAAGCGGGCACGCGGATCGGCGTGATCGATCCGTACTTCGTGAGCCGGCCGACGAAGCTCGCGGTCACCGTGGGCGGCTGGTTCGCGGGCGGCTTCATCTATCCGCACATCTGGGCGACGGTGCAGGAAGCCGTCATCGGCCTCGCCGTCGGCATCGCAGGCGGCGTGCTCATCGGCATGCTCTTCGCGTTCTTTCCGTTCCTCTCGGCCCTCTTCCACCCGCTGATGGTCGTCTTCAACGCCACGCCGCGCATCGCCCTGGCGCCGCTGTTCATCGTGTGGCTCGGCATCGGCCTGGCGTCGAAGGTGGCCATGGTCGTGAGTCTGGTCTTCTTCATCATCTTCTTCTCGACGTACGCCGGACTGCGTGACGTGGACGTCAACCTGATCAATCACGTGCGCGTGATGGGCGGCACGCGGCGCGACCTGATGCGCCACGTCCTGCTGCCGTCGGCGCTGACGTGGATCTTCGCGAGCCTGCGCGCATGCGTGGGCTTTGCCGTGATCGGCGCGATCATCGGCGAGTACCTCGGCGCCGATCGCGGCATCGGGTGGATCGTGCAGTACGGCGAGTCGATGTTCGACTCCAACATGGTCATCGCGGGGCTGCTCGTGCTGATGGCGTTCGTGGCCACGCTCGACGGCTCCCTCGGTTGGCTCGAGAGTCGGTTCTCTCACTGGAAACAAAAGCCCCTGTGATACGGCGGCAATGAGGAGAAACCCATGAGGCGGGTGATCGCGCTCGCGCTCGTAATGCTCGCGCTGCCGGGCGTGGCCGGCTCGGCCGGCGAGCCGGTGACGCTCGCGTACTCGCAGATCGGCCTGCTCGCGCACCTGCCGTGGCAGGTCGCGCTCGGCCAGAAATATTTCGAGGAGCAGGGCCTCGAGCCCAAGGGCTACAACTTCGAGAGCGGCGCCAAATCGATCGCCGCGCTGATCGGCGGCTCGGCCGATTTCGCGGCCAACGCCCTCGAGCACGCGATCAAGGCGAAGGTGCAGGGCAAGGATCTCGTCTACGTCTTTTCGAGCACGCGGTTGCCCGGCTTCGGGCTCGCGGTAGCGAGCACGCAGCGCGGCGAGATCAAGAGCATCGCCGACCTCAAGGGCAAGCTGGTCGGCGTCTCGGGCATCGGCGCCGCGTCGCACGTGCTGCTCGACTACATCCTCCGTAAGCACGGCGTCGATCCGAAGGACGTGAAGGTCGTGGCCGTCGGCCTGAGCACGTTCCCGCCGGCGCTCGAGGGCGGCAAGATCGTGGCCGGCATGGCCGGCGAGCCGTTCTTCAGCCGCATGGTCGCCAAGGGGACGGCGTTCTCGCTGGGCAACCTCTCGTCGCTCAGGGAGACGCAGGCGATCCTCGGCGGCGAGTACGTCTTCAGCGGCGCCATCACGCGTCCGGACGTGATCGCCAAACGCCCGCAGGTGGTTCAGAAGGTCGTGACCGCCCTCGTGAAGGCCAGTCATTTCATCGAGACGAAGACCCCCGATGACATCGCCTCCGCGGTGCCGCCGGACCTGCTCGGCGATCGCGCGCAATACATCGAGGCCCTGCGCGCCAGCCGCGAGATCTTTGCTCCACAAGGAATGGTGACGCCGAGCGGCGTCGAAACCCTCATGAAGTCGCTCGACTCGTTCGGCGTCTTCAAGGAGGGCGGCAAGCCCGATATCGCCGCGACCTACGACATGAAGTACGTGCAGCAGGCGGTAAAGGATCTGAAGCTACGGTAGCCGCGCTTCCTTCTCGGCCATCTTGCGCTTCAGCTCCTCGGGCGTGAGGCGCACGATGTCCTCGTTCTGGTGGGCGTAGACCTTGTACGTGTCCGTGTCGAGCTCGGGGAGCTCGAGCCGGCCCGCGAGCACGTCGGCCTTCCAGCGCTGGTGCTCGTCCTCGCGCGCGTGGAACTCGGGCATGACCTCGCGCGCGAACAGCTCGAGGCTCGAGCAGATGTCGGCGTGCGTGGTGCGGCCGGCCTGGTTCAGCAGGATGACCTGATCGACCCCCGTCGCCTCGAACTCGCGCAGCCGGCGGCGGATCGTCTCCGGAGATCCGATGAGCCCGCTGGTGAGCGTCTCCTGCGCCTTGGGCGTGTGGCGCCACTCCTGGTACGCCTCCCACATGTTGCCCTGGCCGGGATTCGGAATGCCGTGGCGGCCGTAGTGCGACAGACAAAACACGAAGAACGTCCAGCCCGCCGCCTTCTCGCGCGCCTCGGCGTCGGTCGGTGCGCACATGAAGCCGGAGACCATCGCGATGTTGGGATTGGCGGGATAGTCGGCGAGCTTCGCGGGCCGCCTGGTCAGCTCGATGTAGTAGCGGTTCACCCATGCGCGCGCCGCCTCCGGCGACACGAATTGAAAGCCGAGTGCGCCCATGCACCAGCGCCCCGCGCTGGCGATCGTGTTGATGTTGGAGCACGCGACCCAGAGCGGCGGGTGCGGCTTCTGGTAGGGCTTGGGGACGACGTTGCGCGCCGGGAATTTCCAGAAGCGGCCGTCGTGCCCGACCGAGGTGCGCGTGAAGGCGGGCACCAGCGCCTGCACGGCCTCCTCCCATTGCTCGCGCTTGTCGCGCACCCGCGCGCCGAACGGATGCAGCTCGATCGGCCCCTGCGCCTCGCCGAGCCCGAGCTCGACGCGGCCGTTGGACAAGAGATCCAGCACCGCCGCGCGCTCGGCCACGCGGATCGGATGGCTCGTGGGCAGCTGGAACACGCCGTGGCCGAGACGGATCCGTGTCGTGCGCTGGCTGGCGGCGCCGAGGAAGACCTCGGGCGCCGACATGTGCGAATACTCCTCGAGGAAGTGATGCTCGACGACCCACGCGTTGTCGTAGCCGAGCCGGTCCGCGAGCTCGATCTGGGTGAGCATGTCGGCGAACAGCTGGCGCTCGCTCTCGTGCGTCCACGGCCGCGGTAGCTGCGCCTCGTAGAAGATTCCGAATTTCATGGCCGCTGAGTTTACCGCTTCGCGCCGCGCGCGATCGCCGCGATCTTGTCGGCGAAGTTCACCTGGCTGTCGTCCTCCGGCGTGTAGCCGATCTTCCGGCGGGCGCTCGCCAGGCTCCAGAACCGGTGCGTGTTGCCGCTGATGCCGTAAACGATCAGGAACGGAATGCCGTTCTCGTCGGTGATGTCGGGCGTCTCGACCATCTTGATCGCCTGCTGGGTCTGATCGCGGGCGGAGAGATATGCGCCGAGCGCGCGGTGCATCGTCGGAACGTCGCCGGGCTTCACGTGCTCGATGTCGTCGTCGCGCGGGCCGCCGATGCGCCACTGCACGACCTCGAGCTTGCGGCCGTCGACCTTGCCGGTGGCGAACACGAAGCCCAGCAGCTCGTAGGACGCTTTCGACCAGCCGTACCAGTTGTCCGAGCGCGGCGGCATCTCGGGTGTGACCATGTCCACGCGACCGTCCCACACCAGGCGCTCGTAATAGTCGGAGGCGTGGTTCGACGAGCACACGACGACGCGGCGCACCCCTTCCTCGAGCGCGACGCGGTAGACGTTGTAGGCGAGCGCCACGTTGGCGTGCTCGGCCTGGAATTTCGCGTCGCTGTTGTCCTGCCACGTGTCGGCCGTCATGCCGGGCGCCCGCACGAAGCCGCAGTGGATCACCGCGTCGGCGCCGCGGAAGTGCTGGCGGTAGGCGTTGCGGTCCGACTGGGTGAGGTCGGACACGACGAGCCGGGGGACCGGCTTGCCCTCCCGCGTCTTGTCCTTGACGTCGATTGGCACCACGTCCCAGCGCTCGTCGAGCGCCTTGAACATGCGCTGGGCCACGTAGCCGGCGGCTCCGGTGATCACGACGCGACGCTTCGCCATCACTCACTCTCCTCGAAAGTTCGGCTTGCGCTTCTCGAGCATCGCGCGGCGGCCCTCGCTGGCGTCGGCGCTCTGCCGCGCGCGCAGCGCGGCGGCATCGAGGTCGGTGTGGTCGACGGGCGGGCGCGCGGACACCGCCCGCTGCACGACCTGCTTCATGCCGGCCAGCGACAGCGGCGCATTGTCGGCGATCGTGCGCGCCAGCGTCAGCGCCGCCGACTCGACGTCGGCAGCGGCGGCGACCTGGTGCACCATGCCGATCTCGTACGCGCGCCGGCCGTCGATGGGCCGCCCGGTGAACAGCAGGTGGCGCGTGTGCGCGGGGCCGATGATCTCGATGAGCTTTTGACCGAGCGGGAAGGGGACGATCAACCCGATCCGGGACAGTGGCATCCCGATGCGCGCCGTCTCGGCCATGACGCGCAGGTCGCAGTGCAGCGCCAGCTCGCAGCCGCCGGCGATGGCGTCGCCGTGCACGAGCGCGATGGTGGGGTGACGCGAGCGCTCCACGCGTTGCAGGACGCCGACCACGTCGGCCTCGGGGTCCCGGGCGCCCCCGCGCGACTCCATCTCCTTGAGGTCCATGCCCGCGCAGAACGCGCTACCCGCGCCGCGCACGATCACGACACGTACGTCCTTGCGTGCATCGAGATCATCGAAGGCCGCGCGCAGGCCGACGAGCATCGCCGTGTTCATGGCGTTGCGCTGCGCGGGCCGGTTCATGGTGACGGTCGCGATGCCCTCGGCGGCGGCGGTGAGAATCTCGTCTGACATGGCGGCGATGGTATCATCGCGGCCCGATGCCGACGTTCCCCGGCTTCACGCTGCCCGACGAGCTGCGCATCATCCGCGAGCAGGTCCGCCGCTTCATCCGCGAGGACATCATTCCGCTCGAGCAGCGGCTCGATCCCGACGCCCCCGGGATTCCCGACGCGGACTTCAAGCGGCTGTCCGAGAAGACCAAGGCGGCCGGACTCTGGGCGCTGGCCGCGCCGGAGCAGTACGGCGGCGGCGGCATGGACACCTTCGCGATGTCGGTGATTCTCGAGGAGATGTCGCAGCACCGCATGGGCCTCTACTCGCCGGGCTGCGGGGTCTTTGGGCGATACCCACCGCCGGCGATCTGGGCCGGCACGAAGGCGCAGATCGAGAAGTACGCGGTGCCGACGATTCGCGATGGCTCGCGCACGTTCTTTGCCATCACCGAGCCCTCGGGCGGCTCGGATCCCGCCGGCGCGATCCAGACGCGCGCCGAGCGCCGCGGCGACGGCTGGGTGCTCAACGGCCGCAAGGTCTTCATCTCGAACATCGACAACGCGAAGTGGGGGATCGTCTTCGCGCGGAGCAACAAGGAGAAGGGGCGCGGCGGCATCTCGTGCTTCATCGTCGAGCCGGGTACGCCGGGCTTCACGTGGAAGAACATCCGCACCATCCGGACCTCGGCCATTCCGAACGACGTCGTGTTCGAGGACTGCGTACTGCCCGGCGACGCCCTCATCGGTCAGGAAGGGCAGGGGCTCGAGCTTGCGTTCGACCTGCTCGTGAAGAACCGCTTTCCGTACTCGGCGTGCAACCTCGGCGTCGCCGTGGCCGCGCACCGCATGGCCATCGAGCATGCCAAGCACCGCTCGACGTTCGGTGCGCCGCTGAGCCAGCGCCAGGCCATTCAGTGGATGCTCGCCGACGCCGAGGTCGAGCTCCGCGCGTGCCGCTGGCTCATCTGGGAGGGCGCGTGGAAGGCCGACCGCGGCGAGGATGCGCGCGTCGAGGCCTCGATGGCCAAGCTCTACTCGAGCGAGGTGCTCGGCCGCGTCGTCGACGCCGCCGTGCAGATCCACGGCGGCTATGGCGTGTCGAAGGAGTTTCCGCTGGAGCGCTGGTATCGCGAGGCGCGCGTGCGCCGCATCGGCGAGGGACCGTCGGAGGTCCATCGCAT
>JBKOZH010000312.1:0-12195 GCA_046725765.1 Candidatus Methylomirabilota bacterium
CGGCGTCGATCACGCCGAGCCGGTGGAGCCGCCCGACGCCGCTTTCCCGCTGACGCTCACCACCGGCCGCGTGCGCGACCACTGGCACACGCTCACGCGCACCGGGCATGTGCCCGCGCTGCGCCAGCGAACGCCGGAGCCGCTGCTGGAACTCAACGTGGCCGACGCGCGGCGGGCCGGCGTGCAAGACGGCGATTTCGTTGAAATCGCTTCGCGGCGCGGAAAGGTCGTCGCGCAGTGCCGCGTCACCTCCGCGATTCGCGAAGGCACGTGCTTCTTGCCGTTTCACTGGGGCCGGCGGCTCGGCTTCTACAAGAGCGCCAACAACCTCACGTTGGCGGCGTGCGATCCACTGTCGCACCAGCCCGAGCTCAAAGCGTGCGCGGTGCGGCTGCGTCGGGTCGCGGCGCGCCGCGTTTTGCCGGAGCCGCTGCCGTGAACCGGATCGAGTCGCTGAAGGCCGAGCGCGACGGCCTCGACGTCGACCTGGTGCGCTTCGCCCGCGAGGGCTGGCGCACGATCGCCGATGACGACAAGGAGCGGCTCAAGTGGGTGGGCGTGTTCCATCGCAAGCCCACGCCTGGCCACTTCATGATGCGCATCCGGATGCCGAACGGCATCGTGAGCGCGGCGCAGGCGCGCCTGCTGGGCGAGATCACGCTGGAGGCGGGGCAGGCGTCCGGTCGCCCGATCGCCGATATCACGACCCGCCAACAGGTGCAGCTGCGCTGGGTGACGATCGAGAAGGTGCCCGAGGTGATGGCGCGGCTCGAGGCGGTGGGGCTGTCGAGCCTGCAGACGGGGATGGACAACATCCGCGGCATCGTCGGCTGCCCGGCGACCGGCCTCACGCCCCGCGAGCTGCTCGATACCTCCGGCATCGCCGCCGCTTTCCAGGCGATCTTCCTCGGCAACCGCGCGTTCACGAACCTGCCGCGCAAGTTCAACGTCACCATCACCGGGTGCCTGGAATACTGCACGGGCGGCGAGACTCAGGACATCTCGATGACGCCGGCGATGGCGGAGGGCGTGGCCGGCTTCAACGTGGCGGTCGGCGGCAAGCAGGGCTCGGGCGGGCCGACGTTCGCGCAGCCCCTCGACGCCTTCGTTCGGCCCGAGGACGCAGCCGACGTTTGCGCGGCGATCGTGTTCATCTTCCGCGATCACGGCCCGCGCGAGGCGCGAAGCCGCGCCCGGCTCGCGTTCCTGATTGCCGAGCGCGGGATCGCGTGGATGCGCCAGGAGCTCGAGGCGCGGCTCGGGCGTGCGCTGCCGCCCGCCGGCTGCGACGCGCGGGCCACGACGACGACCGATCACGTCGGCGTCTTTCGGCAGAAGCAACCAGGTCTGAACTACATCGGCCTCAAGACGTCCGTGGGCCGGATCACGGGCGAGCAGCTCCTCGAGCTTGCGCGGCTCGCGGAGAAGTACGGCCGTGGGGAGCTGCGCTTCACGCCGCTACAGAACGTGCTGCTGCCGCACGTCCCCGATGCCAGGCTGGGCGATCTCACGCAGGAGCCGCTACTGAAGGCGCTGCGCTACAACCCGTCCGAGGTTCAGCGTGGCCTCGTCGCGTGCACGGGCACGGATTTTTGCAACCTCGCGCTCATCGACACCAAGACCCGTGCGCTCGCGCTCGCGCGGGAGTTCGAGCAAGGACTCGGCGCGACACGCCCGATCAGCGTCCGGTGGTCCGGCTGCCCCGCCTCGTGCGGCAACCACCACACGGCGGACATCGGCTTGCAGGGCTGCAAGGTCAAGGTGGACGGAAAGATCGTCGACGGCGTGCACGTCTTCGTCGGCGGCCGCGGCGGCACCGAGCCGCGCGCGGGGCTGCGTGTCCTCGAAGACGTCCCGTGCGATGAGTTGCCACAGGTGCTCGAGCGGCTGGTGCGCTTCTTCCCACGCGCCGGGCGCAAGGAGGCCGAGCCATGAGGCGCGTCCCGTTCGTGTCGTTCGTCGGCGCCGGTCCGGGCGATCCCGAGCTGATCACGCTCAAGGGACTCCGCCGGCTTCGTACGGCGAACGTGATCGTCCATGACCGCCTCGTGCCGCGAGAGCTGCTGGAAGAGGCGCCGAGCGATGCGGAGGTTGTCGATGCCGGGAAGACGCCAGGCCGGGCGTCTGCGGGCCAGAGCCATATCAACTGGCTCCTCGTGGATCGCGCCCGCCGCCGCGGGCACGTCGTGCGGCTCAAGGGCGGCGACCCTGCGGTGTTCGCGCGGCTCGGAGAGGAGATCGAGGCGGTGCGCGGCGCCGGCATCAACTTCGAGGTCATTCCCGGCGTCAGCGCCGCGCTCGCCGCCGCGGGACGCGCCGGCATCTCGCTGACGGAGCGCGGGCACACGTCGACGGTGATCCTTGCCACCGGGACGGATTCCGAGGGCGAGGTGCCGCGGCTCGACTGGGACTTGCTGGCGCGCGCGGAGGCCACGCTCGTTTTCTATATGCCGGTGCGGGGACTCGAGCCGATCACTGCCGCGCTCACGGCGCTGGGGCGCGGCGAGCGCGAGCCGGCGCTGATCGTCGAGCGCGCCGGCATGACCGGCGAGCATGTGATCGCGGGTCGTCTTGGCAACATCGCCGCGCTCGCGCGCGAAGCCGGCGTGCAGCCGCCGGCGCTGCTGATGATCGGTCCCACACTCGCGGCCGCGTCTGTGCCCCTGAGCGTGCGCCGGGCCGTGACACTGACGGAAGTCTGAGCCGTGCCCGACTACTTCCCCGCGTTTCTCGACCTTCGCGGTCGCCGCTGCCTGGTGGTCGGCGGCGGACTGATCGCGGCGCGCAAGGTCCGCGGCCTGCTCGCGTGCGGCGCGCGCATTACCGTCGTGAGTCCGGTGCTCGTGCCGTCGCTCGCGCGCGTGGCGGCTGCCGGCCGCGTCCAGCACCGCGGCCGCGTGTTCCGGAAAGCCGACGCGCGTGGCGCGCTGCTGATCATTGCCGCGACGGGCGTTGCCGCCGCCGATGACGCCGTCGCCGAGGCGGCGCGCCGGCACGGCGCCCTCGTCAACGCCGTCGACCGTCCGGCGCGCTGCGACTTCATCTATGGGTCGGTCCTGCGCCGCGGTCAGCTGCAGATCGCGGTCTCGACGGGCGGCCGCGCGCCGGCGCTCGCGCGGGAGATCCGGCGTCGTCTCGAAGCGATCGTCGGCGTCGAGTACGCGACGCTGGTGGAGCGCGTCGGGCGTGCGCGCCGCCGTGCGCGCGCGGCGGCGCCGAGCCGACGGGCGCGGTTGGCCGCGGGCGAGCGCATCGCGATCGCATCGCTACGCGCATTGTAAGAAGTCGCCCGCGCGCGATCGGTGGCATCGCCGTTGCTGCCTTCTCTTCGGCTCGCCAAGCCAAAGGGGGTGTTGTCACCAATGAAGATCAAGCACGTGATGACGAAGGATCCGACATGCTGCGTGCCGTCGGATACCGTGCAGCGCGCGGCGAGCATCATGCGGGACCAGAACGCCGGTGTGGTGCCGGTAATCGAGAACGAACAGAGCCAGAAGATCGTCGGCGTCGTCACCGACCGCGACCTCTGCATGAACGTCGTGGCCGAGGGCCGCGACCCGCGGACGACACAGGTCCACGACTGCATGACGACGACCGTCGTGAGCTGCGCCTCGCAGGATTCGATCGAGAAAGCGACGGAGTTGATGAGGGAGAATCAGATCCGGCGCATCCCCGTCGTCGACGAGCAGCGACGGCTCGTCGGCATCATCTCGATGGCTGACATCGTCGGCCGCGCCAATGTGCGCACGGTGGAAACGCACGAGACGCTGAAAACGGTCTCGGCGCCGACCAGCGAGCCGAGCAAGCCGCGCGCGAAGTCCCGCACGGCCGCCTGAGGCGCAGTCGCCCCGTTACGCCGCCGCGATTCTATGGCTGGCCACTCGAGAGCCCGCCATAGAATCGTGGCATGACGCCCTCGGAAGCGAGCAAGATCGTGCGCGCGGTGCTGTGCCGCAATCTTGCCTTCGAGCACACCGAGCAGATCCTCAAGGCCATGGTGCCGGTGAAGGCCGACGCCGGCACCCTGGTTTACGAAGAGGGCGAGCGGCCGCAGGGCTTGATGGTCCTGCTCGACGGCACGGTCGAGGTCTTCAAGAAGGGCAGCGCCGAGGCGCTCGCCACGATTTCGGCGCCCACCGTGCTCGGCGAGATCAGCCTCTTGACCGAAGGGCCGCACACGGCGAGCGTGCGAGCGAAGACGGCGTGCGAGTTCAATTTGTTGACGACGACGCAGTTCCACCGTCTGGTGCAGGACGACAGTCTCGCCGCCTACAAGGTCCTCGCGATCCTCGCCGAAGTGCTCGCGCGGCGGCTACTGCGCATGGACGACAAGTTTGTCGAGATATCGCGGCGCGCGGCCTCCGCGCACCTGGACGAGCTGCGCGCGTTCAGGGACAAGCTCTTCACGGAATGGAGCGTCTAGCCTCGTCCTGCCAGTGCCAGCAGCGGACGGCTTCCGTACCGCGCTCCATCGCTACCGCTCCGGCATAGCCCGCGCCCAGCGCCAGCTGGCGCACCGTCCATCCGGCCGGCGGCGTTTCGCGCATGGCTTCGAGCCCACGCCCGATGGCTTTCGCGTAGGCCTCGCGCGCCGTCCACAGCGCGAAGAACGCCCGGCAGCGCAGCGGCGGCGGCATGCCAGCGAGCGAGCGGGCCTCGTCCGCGCTGAACATGCGCTGGGCGACCGCGAGATCGGCGCGTTCGGGCGCCTCACGCTCGATGTCGACGCCGACGTCGCGGTGCCAGGCCACGGCGATCAGCGCGACATCGTCGGTGTGCGCGAGATTGAAGCGCACGGCCGAGGGCGCGCCGTCCTCCTCGCGCAGGAACGGCTTGCCGTGAGGGCCGGCGGCAAGGTCGAGGCTGGCCGGTGAGCGCCGCACGTATGCCGCGAGGACCGCGCGCAGCGTGCCGCGCGCGGTGATCCAGCGTTCCCGATGCTCCTCGAAGCGGAAGCGCCGCGCGCGCTCGCGCTCGTCGTCGCTGAGCGTGGCGGCGAGGGCCGCGCGCCGGGCCGGCGGTACGTCCAGATCGACGCGCCAGACGTGCACTTCTCCCGGCGGCAGCGTCGGCGCCGACGGCGCCGGCGCCCACGCTGCGGCCGGCCTCACGCGAACAGCTCTTCGAGCGTCTTGGCGATGCGCTCGATCTGCCGCGTGACGATCTCGTCGTGATCGCCGGGAATGCGGAACGCGTCGACCGCCTGGTTGGTGTTCATCCGCTGAGGTCTATGCTACCGGCGATCTCACCACGCCTTCAGCTTCGAGCCACGCGGCGACTCGGAACAGTGCGGCTTCGTTGAACGGAGCGGCGATCAGCTGGACGCCCACCGGCAGCGCGCCTGGCGCGACGATGGGCACGGACAGCACCGGCAGCCCGATGAAAGACAGCGGCTGCGTGAACGCGCCGAGGTGCCCGCGAGTGAGGACCTCGGTCGCACCAATGCGGGTCGTCCACGGCGCGCCGATCGTCGGCGCCGTCCACGGCACCGTCGGCGCCAGGACGACGTCCGTGTCGCGGAAGATCTCGGCTGCCCTCGTTCGGAACCAGGCACGGAACCGCTGAGCGCTGACGTATGCGGCGGCGGGCACTAGCGTCGCCGCGAGCAGGCGGTCGCGGGTCATGGGATCGAAGTCGCGGGCGCGGGACCGGAGCCGGTCGAGGTGGTAGGCGCCCGCCTCGCACGCCGTGATGACCTGGGCGGCCGCGCGGGCG
The DNA here is from genome assembly GCA_046725765.1 of Candidatus Methylomirabilota bacterium. Classification (GTDB taxonomy): domain Bacteria; phylum Methylomirabilota; class Methylomirabilia; order Rokubacteriales; family CSP1-6; genus AR12. The sequence goes on from JBKOZH010000312.1 coordinate 5,716, forward strand.
CGGTGGACTTCGGGAAGCGTCACCTCGCGGGCGGCGTTCAGCGCGCTGGCGACACGGCCGACCGCCGCGAGCACCTCGTCCGCAGCGAGCCGGGTGAAGTGGCCGCCGAGGAGCGCGATCCGTAGTCCTTGGACGCCGCGCCCGAGCTGCTCCGTGCACCGCACGGCCGGGCGTGTCGAGCACACGGGATCGAGCGGATCGGGGCCGGCGATCGCATCGAAGGCCGCGGCAAGGTCGGCGACGTGCCGCGCGAAGGGGCCGACGTGGTCGAAAGACCACGCCAGCGGCACGACGCCACTTCGGGAAACTCGACCGAACGTGGGCTTGAGCCCGAACGTGCCGCACAGCGCGGCGGGGACGCGAATCGAGCCGTTGGTGTCGGTGCCGAGTCCCAGGGGCACGAGTCCGCCGGCGACGGCGGACGCCGAGCCGCCGGAGGAGCCGCCCGCCATGCGCGACGGGTCGTGCGGGTTGCGTGTGGGGCCATAGTGCGTGTTCTCGGTCGAGAACCCGTAAGCGTACTCGTCCATGTTCAGCGCGCCGATGAGCACCGCGCCCGCGGCGCGCAGGCGTGCGACCGCCGTCGCGTCCCGGACGGCCGGCGGGTTGTCGGCGTTGATCTTCGAGCCCGCCAACGTGCTGAGCCCTGCGATGTCGAAGAGGTTCTTGGCGGCAAACGGGACGCCGGCGAGCGGGCCAGGGTCCTGCCCGGCGGCGAGGCGCCGGTCCAGCGTCTCGGCGTCGCTCAGCGCGCGCTCGCGCAGGACGCTGGTGAACGCGTTCAGCGCGGCGTCGCGCTGCGCGATGCGCTCGAGCGCGCCTGCCACGACGTCGCGCGCGCGGATCTTGCCCCCGCGTACGCGAGCGGCGATGTCGAGCGCGGATGTCGCCGCGTCGATCACGGCTCGAAGTGTGGCGCCGGCTCGGCGTCGGGGACGGGGAACTCGTCGATGAGACGCGCGGCGGCGAGCAGGGCGGTGAGGTGTTGAGCGACCGCCGCGCGCGACTCCGGCGCGATCGTCAAGCCGACGTCGGACCCCAGCCGCTCCACGTCCGCTTCCGTAACCTGGCGTGGGCTCGGGTCGCTCATCGCGCCCGCACAGATAGCCGATCCACACGAGGTGCGCAAGCCGCGCGACGCTCACAAGATGAGCAGGCGGTGGGCCTTTGCTCATCAGTCGAGCAGATCGAGCACCGGCCACAGTCGGAAGTCCGCGCCGGCGCGGCATTGTTGTCGGCGGCGGGTGCGGCATGTGCCTTGCTGTGTCGTTGACATCCCGCGACAGCGTGGTTGCGGTCCCCGGTCAATGTCGCCCGGAAACGACACGACCAGGGGGTACGCATGCACGCGTTCGAGGCAGAGCGGGACGAGATGCTCGGCTGCGCCGTCGAGCGCTCGATCGAGCACGCGGTCTTCGGCGGCGAGATTGGTCGCCGGGCATTCATCGCGCGCGTCGGCGCCTCGACCGCAGCCGCGGCCCTCGCTTCGGTCTTCCCCGTCGCCGCCGCGCGCGCGCTCGCGCAGGACAAGGCCGGCCCACCCGAGAAAAAGCAGCTGAAGATCGGCTTCATCCCGATCACCTGCGCGACGCCCATCATCATGGCGCAGCCGATGGGCTTCTACAAAAAGCACGGGCTCGACGTCCAGGTGACGAAGGCGTCGTCGTGGGCGATGATTCGCGACCTGTCGATCAACGGCGAGACCGACGCCACGCACATGCTCTCGCCAATGCCGCTCGCGATCACCCTCGGCGTCGGCTCGCAGTCGGTGCCCTACGTGATGCCGGCCGTGGAGAACATCAACGGCCAGGCGATCACGCTGGCCACCAAGCACAAGGGCGTGACGGCGCCGTCGGACATGAAAGGCTTCAAATTCGGCGTGCCGTTCGACTTCTCGATGCACAACTTCTTGCTGCGCTACTACCTCGCCGAGGGCGGCGTCGATCCGGACAGGGACGTGCAGATCCGCGCGGTGCCCCCGCCGGAGATGGTGGCCAACTTGCGCGCGGGAAATCTCGACGGCTATCTCGCGCCGGATCCGTTCAACCAGCGCGCGGTGTTCGAGGAGGTCGGCTTCATCCATCTGCTGTCGAAGGACATCTGGCCGGGTCATCCGTGCTGCGCCTTCGCCGCCAAGCGTGAGTTCGCGACGGCGACACCGAACACGTTCCGCGCGCTGCTGAGCGCTATCGTCGACGCCACGCAGTACGCGCGCGATCGGGCGCATCGCAAGGAGATCGCCACCGCCATCGCGCCGAAGAACTTCCTCAACCAGCCCGTCGAGGTGCTGGAGCAGGTGCTCACGGGCGTCTATCCGGACGGCCTCGGAAACACGAAGACCGTGCCGGATCGCATCGACTTCGACCCATTCCCGTATCACTCGATGGCGATCTGGATCCTCACGCAGATGAAGCGCTGGGGATATCTCAAGAGCGATGTGACGTACAAGAAAGTCGCCGAGGAGGTCTTTCTCGCCGGCGCCTGCCGCGACACGCTGAAGGCGCTCGGCTATCGCGCGCCCGAGACGACGTCGGTCAAGCACGCCTTCGCGCTGGGCAAGACGCGGCTGTTCGATCCCGACAAGCCGGATGACTACCTCAAGTCGTTCGCCATTCGGAAGGTCTGATGCGCCGAGACCGGCTCCGTGTGATCGTCTATTCCGCGCTGCTCGGCGCCGTGATGCTCGGCCTGTGGCAAGCAGCGGTGGCTGGCAAGCCGACGGGCAAGTCGATTCCGGGACCGATTGCCGTGGCGGCGGCCGCCGCCGACATGCTCGCACACCCCTTCTACGACAACGGTCCGAATGACAAGGGGATCGGGCTGCAGATCGCGGCGAGCCTCGGCCGGATGGCGATCGGCTACACGATCGCGTCCATCGTCGCGGTCGCGCTCGGCGTGACCCTCGGCCTGTCCCCCATCCTCTATCGCGCGGTGAACCCGTACGTGCAGGTGCTGAAGCCGATCTCGCCGCTGGCGTGGATGCCGCTGTTCCTCTACACGATCCGCGACTCCACGCAGGCCGCCGTGCTGGTCATCGTGATGTCGTCGCTCTGGCCCACGCTCGCCAACACCGCATTCGGCGTGGCCTCGATCAAGCGGGACTACTTGAACGTCGCAGCGATCCTGCAGCTATCGTGGCCACGGCGCCTCGTCACGGTCATCCTGCCGGCGGCGGCGCCCGCGATCGTTGCCGGGCTCCGCATCTCCGTCGGCAGCGCGTGGGTGGCGATCGTGGCTGCCGAGATGCTGATCGGCGGGACCGGCATCGGCTACTTCGTGTGGAACGAGTGGAACAATCTGGCGCTGACCAGCGTGATCTTCGCGATCCTGGCGATCGGCCTGATCGGCGTGCTGCTCGACGCCGGGCTCGGCCGTCTCGCCCGTCGGCTTTCGTACCAGGAATGAGCACGCGGGTGATTTCGCCGAACGTCGGGCGCCGGAGCTCTGCGAAGGCGCCCCGACGGCACATCCAATGAGCACGCGGGGCATTTCGCCGGCCGTGGGGCCGTCGTGCGAGCCGCCGCCGCAGGCGAGGCGAGCCTGCGTGATTCGCCCGGCGCAGGCGCCCCGACGACACATGTGATGACCACGGCGTATTTGCTCGTCGACCACGTCAGCAAGACGTTCCCGTCGGCGGACGGGCGCGGCGAGAGCCTGTGCGTCTTCGAGGACGTGACGCTCGAGATCGCGCGCGGCGAGTTTGTGACGATGGTGGGCCATTCGGGCTGCGGCAAGTCGACCCTGCTGAACATCATCGCCGGGCTCGAACGCTCGTCGCGCGGCGGCGTCGTGCTCGAAGGCCGCGAGATCCTGCGCCCGGGCATGGACCGTATGGTCGTGTTCCAGAACTTTTCGCTCATGCCCTGGATGAGCGCGTTCGACAACATCCGGCTCGCCGTGCGGGCCGCCCATCCGACGTGGTCGCGTGCGGAGGTGGCCGCGCACGTTCAGCGCTGGGTCGACATGGTCGGCCTGGCGGGCGCGGAGATCAAGCGGCCGGCCGCGCTCTCCGGCGGGATGCGACAGCGCGTGGGACTCGCGCGCGCGTTCTCGACGGAGCCGAAGGTGCTGCTGCTCGACGAGCCCTTCGCGCAGATCGACGCGCTCACGCGCGGCGTGATTCAGGACGAGCTCGTCCGGATGTGGTCGGCGAGCCGGAACACAGTCTTCATGGTGACCCACGACGTCGATGAGGCAATCTTGCTCTCCGACCGCATCGCGCTGATGACACGCGGCCCGGGCGCGCGGCTGGCCGACGTGGTGGAGGTGAAGCTGGCGCGGCCGCGGCGGCGCGCGGACCTCATCGACGACCCAGAATTCCTCCGGCTGCGCACCCACATCCTGCGCTTCCTGGTGGAAGGCTCGCTCACTCTGACCTGACGGTGTCAAGGAGGACAACAATGGAGCGAACAGTGGCCCTCGAGCAGATTCGTGCTGCGCGCGTCGCGCGCGGCGTGAGCTACGACGATCTGGGGAAGGCCATCGGCAGCAAGGATCCGACGTACATCGCGGCCGCCCTGCACGGTCAGCATCGGCTGTCGGGCGAGGAAGCGAAGAAGCTCGCCGCCGCCGTCGGCGTGCCCGTCGACACGGCGATGGTGACGACCGCGATGCCTCTGCGCACGGAGTTCCCGCTCACCACGGATCCGTTCAAGTATCGGTTGATGGAGCTGGTCGGCGTGTATGGCGACGCCCTGCGCGAGCGCTGCAACGAATTGTTCGGCGACGGCATCCTCTCAGCGATCGACTGCGTCGTAAAGCTCGAAAAGAAGGGCGAGCGCGGCGTGCTGACGATCGACGCGAAGTTTCTCCACTATAAGGAGTTTTGAGGGAGGCGGTATGGCAGGCGATGGGGACGGCGTTCGTTCGGGATCGGGACTCGCAATGCTCGCACGAGCGGTGGCCGACGCCGTCCCCGGTATCGTCGAGCAGTTGCGGACAGCCAACACTCAGCGCATGCATCGCGACGCGCTCGCGCTTCTCGAGCGGCCGCTGCTGGCCCACGTGTTGGCGCTCAGCAACGGCAACCAGCTGCGCGCCGCGCGCGTGCTCGGGCTCAATCGCAACACGCTGCGCAAGCGGTGCCGTGAGCTGTCGTTGCCGGCTACGCGCGTCGTGCGTCGGCCGCGCGTGACCGCCGCCGCGCCCGGGGAGTAACGCGCCGAGGCCGGATCGGCGGTACGATCCCGGCGTGCGACGGCGCGCGGCGCTCCTGCTCGGTGCGGTCCTGGTCCTCGGCGGCTGCGCGCCGATCTTTCCGCGGGGCGGTGGAGACGTGCCGTACGTCCCTACCCCCGATCGCGTCGTGCACGAGATGCTGTCGCTGGCCGAGGTCGGTCCGGGGGACGTCGTCTACGACCTGGGCGCGGGTGACGGTCGCATCGTGATCGCCGCCGCGCGCTGGCGCGGCGCGCGCGGCGTCGGGATCGAGATCGATCCGGAGCTCGTGCGTCAGGCGCGGCGTGACGCCGAGCGGGCCGGCGTGGCGGACCGTGTGCGGTTCGAGGAGCAGGATCTTTTCGACGCCGATCTGCGCGGGGCGACGGTCGTCACGCTCTATCTCTCGCCCGCGCTCAACGCTCGTCTGCGACCGCGCCTCATGGCCGAGCTTCCGCCCGGCACCCGCGTCGTCTCGCACCAATTCGGCATGCCCGACTGGGAGCCGACGCGCACGACGCAGGTCACCGTCGATGGCCGCCAGCACTGGGTGATGCTGTGGATCGTGCCGCAGCGGCGGCCGTAGCGGACGCCTACCGCGCGGCCTCTGCGGCGAACGCGTCGATCTGTTCCGGCAGGCCGAAGACCCGCACCACGTCGCCGGCGCGCAGCGTGGTCTCCGGCGGCGGGTTCATGACGAGACCGTCGGCGCGCTGCACCGCCACGACGGTGACGCCGAAGCGCTCGCGGATGCGCGCGTCGCGCAGCGAGCGGTCGGTGACGCCGCCGGGGCGCAGCACGAGCTCGCGCACGTCGGGGAGGGCCGGCACGGCGGCACTGCCGGCATCGGCGCGCTCCATCGCGCTGCGATAGCGCTCGAGGTACGCGATCGTGCGCTCCTTGGGTTGTCCCAGGGCGGCGAGGGCGTGCCGGATGAGCGTCGCGGAGGCCTCGAGCTCGGGCTGGATGACCTCGGTCGCGCCCTTCGCGCGCAACGCCTCGGCCTCGGCGCGGCCGTGGGCGCGGGCGAGCACCGGTACGTCGGCGCGCACCGTCCGCACGGCCGCGACGGCCAGGCGCGCGCGCTCGATCTCGGGCAGCGCGACGATGACGAGCGGCGCCCGCGCGACACCGGCACGCGCGAGCAGATCGCGATGCGCGGCGTCGCCGAACACGCACGGGATGCCGCGGGCGCGCAGCCCGGCGCAAATCTCGGGGTCGCGCTCGATGACGGTGAAGGGGATTTCGAACGTTTGCGGCGCCTCGCCGATCTCGCTGCCAACACGCCCGAAGCCGCACAGCACCACACCGCGGGCCCCGGAC
>JBKOZH010000302.1:0-5837 GCA_046725765.1 Candidatus Methylomirabilota bacterium
CATCCCCGCGATGGCGGCGCCTACCCCGGCGCCGAGAAAGCCGGCCTCCGAGATCGGCGTGTCGCGCACGCGGTCCTCGCCGAACTTCTCGCGCAGGCCGCGGGTGACGCCGAAGATGCCGCCGATCAGCGAGACGTCCTCACCCATGACGAACACGCGCTCGTCGCGCGCCATCTCCGCGTGCAGCGCCTCGTTGATGGCCTCGGCCATCGTGCGCTCGGGGCCGCCGCGGTCTCCCGGCTCGGCGGCGCGCGGGTGCGGCGCGTACACGGAGGATTCCATCACCTCCGGTGTCGGCTCCGGGCTCGCCGTGGCGAAGGCGACGGCGCGGTCCATCTCGACCTCGACCGACTCCTCCAGCTCCTTGAGCCGCATGACGGTCGCCCCGCGACGCTCGAGCTCTGCGCGGAGCCGCGCGATCGGATCGCGCTCCATCCACTCGCGCTCTTCTTCCTTGGTGCGGTAGTCGGGCAGGTTCGCGCGCATGCTGTGACCGCCCCAGCGGTAGGTCAGCGCCTCCACCAGCGTGGGGCCTTCGCCGGCGCGCGCCCTCGCCACCGCGGTGCGCACGGCGTCGTGTACGGCGAGCACGTCGTTGCCGTCGACCCGAACACCGGGAATGGCGTAGCCCGCCGCGCGCGCCGCGATCGACTCGCCGGCGATGGTGCGCTTCGAAGACGTCGAGAGCGCGTACTGGTTGTTCTCGCACAAGAAGACGATCGGCAGCTTCCAGACGGCGGCCAGGTTCAACGACTCGTGCACGACGCCCTGGCTGGAGGCGCCGTCACCAAAAAAGGCGATTACGACGCGATCGCTGTGCCGCAGACGCGCGGCGAGGGCGGCGCCGTTGCCGATCGGCAGCCCCGCCGCGACGATGCCGTTGCAGCCGAGGATGTTCAGGTCCAGCGCCGCGATGTGCATCGAGCCGCCGAGGCCACGACAGTAGCCGTCGATGCGCCCGAACAGCTCGGCCATCATGCGGTCCACGCGGGCACCTTTGGCGATGCAGTGGCCATGGCCGCGATGCGTTCCGACGATGTAGTCGTCCTCGCGGAGGTTGGCGCACGCCGCGGCCGCGACTGCCTCCTCGCCGACGTAGGAGTGCGCGGTGCCCTTGACCAGGCCCTGCAGGAAAAGCTCCGCCGTCTTCTCATCGAAGCGGCGGATCCTGACCATCGTCGTGTACAGACTCTCGAGCCGCTCGACCTCCAGCTTCATTTGGGACCTCCCACGCGGATCGCCCGTGGCCACGCTTAGAGCACGAGCCGCGCGCCGGCGTCAAGCGGGGCTTGACAGGCACGCTCGACTGATCTCACAGCACAGTCGAGAAGGAGCCGCCGATGGGATACCGGTCCAGGTGCGCCGCCGTGCTCGCCATTGGTCTCGCGATCGTGGCGCCCGTCGCGGCGGCGGACCTCGAGGGCCAGAGCGGGCCGATCGCCTGGCGCGCGAGCGACGTGCAGCAGAACACCACGACCATCGACGGCAAGCGGCACGCCCGGCACGAGTTCGGGCTCACGCTCAAGAACAGCGGCGCCGATACCGTCACGTTCTCCGGCTATGAGGTGGCCGTCTCGTATTTCGGCATCCAGATGAACGAGGCCCGCGGGACGCTCGACGCGACACTCACGCCCGGGCTCGAGATTCGCCTCCCGCTCTTCATGCTCATCGCCTGTCCCGCGGAGGCCCGCACGTGTCGGTTTTCCGAGGGACCGACCTGGCGCATCGTCGTGACAGGTCGTGCGGCGGGGAACGAGTTTACCGCCCCTATCGAGCTGGCGCTTCCTGCGGATGCCACGTCACCGGTCGTGCGCCGCGAGCGCGTGCGCGTCACGCGCGCTGCGTCGGCTCCGGCGCCCGCGCGCATTCCGGTCGCGTTCAAAGCGAACCTCGTCCTCGTGTCGGCGTCGATCAACGGTCAGGACCTGACGCTCCTGCTCGACACCGGCGCGCAGGCGTGCGTGCTGAGCCCCGAAGCGGCCAAGCGCGTCGGCGTGACGGCACTCCCCGACGGTCCGACACTGCCGCTGTTCACGCTGGGCTCAACAGGCAACGGAGCGCTCGTCCGCCTGCCCGCGGTTCGCATAGGCGACTACGTCGTAGAGCATCTGACCGCCCTGATCAGCTCGCTTGCCGGATTCCCGATCCCAATCGACGGCGTGCTCGGCGCGAATTTCATCGCGGCGTTCCGCGTGAGCATCGATCACCGTGCGAAGGAGCTTCGGCTCGAGCCGCATTGACGCGGCCGCTGGCACTGGGCTTGCTGCGAAACACCGCAGGAGGATCCCGTCATGCTGCGGTTCGTCTCCGCTCTCGTCATCGCGCTTGCCGTCGCGGCTCCCGCCGTCGCCCAGGAGCGCCCCGCCGCCGGCGTGAACCGTGAGCAGAACGCGCCCGGCTCGGCCGGCCCGAAGGATTCCGGCGTGGTGCAGCGTGGCGCGCAGCCCAATCCCGCCGAGGTGCGTCCTGGCAACCGCGATGGCGATGCGCCGTCCGCGGCCGCCGGCGACCTGGTGAGCCGTCCCGGGCGCCGCATTCTCGGTCTGCCGATCGACACGGCGCTGATCCTCGCCGGCGTGCTGATCGTCCTCGCCGTCATCGCCGGTGTGCTCATCCCAGGTGCGCGGCGGCGTGATCGCGCCCGGGGCGGCGGGACGTACGGCGGCAACGGCCGCCTCCGCTGATCGCGCGCCGCCGCTAGGGGATCCAACCGGCCCGCCGGGCGCGTAATCCCGGTAGTGGCGCACAAGTATTTCTTGCCCGACGATGGCGCGGCGGTTTTAACTGAAAGTCGCCGCATGCCGGCCTTCGACCTCGACGCGTGGGTCGTGCGGTCAAAGGCGATCGATCTTTCCGCGATCGATTGGGCCGCCGTCCCGCGGTACCCCGTGTCACCCGAAACCGCCCGCACGCTTCGCTACATGCAGGACATCGAGAGTCACACGATCGTCTACACGCGCTCGCTGCTGGCCACCCGCGCCATCGACGATCCGGAGGTCGCGACGTTCCTCGCGTGCTGGCTCTACGAGGAAACGTTCCATGGCCTGGCGCTCGCGCGCTTCCTCGAGGCGGCCGGGCATCCGGTGGGCGAGCGTCCGCGCCCGCGCGGTCGCGAAACGTTTCCGCAGTGGCTCGAGGCACGCGGGATCGCGCTGCTGTCGCGGATGTGGCCCGATTTCTGCGCCGTGCACATGACGTGGGGCGCCATCAACGAGCTGACGACGCTGACGGCGTACCGCCGGCTGCTGGCTATTGCGAACCATCCCGTGTTGAGCGACCTTCTCGAACGGATCATGCTCGACGAATCGCGCCACTTCTTCTTCTATTACCGGCAGGCCGAGCGGCGGATGCAGCGCCGCGCGGTGGCGCGTGTCGCGCGGCTGATCGTGGACCGGTTTTGGGCCCCGGTCGGCAGCGGCGTGCAGCCCGACACAGAGTTGCTATTCATGGCACGATACCTCTTCGATGACGTGGAGGGCCGCGCGGCGGCCCGTCGGGTGGATGACAGCATCCGGCGGCTGCCCGGGTTCGCCGCCGTCGGACTGCTCGAGGCGTGGATGGACCGGCATGCGAAGGTTGGCAACGGGACTGGAGGACGCAATGGCCACGGTCACCACTGAGCACTATCGCGCGTACACGCCCCGCCCGTTCACACGACACGAACGCGACACGGTCACGATTCTCTTCGGCGGCCTGCACTGGCGCGCCGAGCGCATCGTGCAAGCTGTGCTGGAGGGCGCCGGCTACCGGTCGCGCATCCTCCCGATGGCGACGAAGGAGGATCTGCTCACCGGCCGCGAGGTGGCCGACATCGGTCAGTGCTGCCCGACGTCGTTTACGACGGGCAATCTCGTCAACTTCCTGAAAGGCGAGGCCGGCCGCATCGGCGTCGACGCCGTCAACGACAAGTACGTCTACCTCACCGCCGGCTCGTGCGGCGCGTGCCGGTTCGGCCAGTATCACCAGAGCTACGAGCTCGCGCTGCGCAACAGCGGCCTCGGCGCTTTCCGCATGTTCCTCATGGCCCAGGACCAGCTCGACCAGTCGGCCAAGATGGGGGACGGCCTCGACCTGAACCTGCCGCTGACGTTCGGGTTGCTGTGGGGTCTGTTCGTCACCGACCTGGTACAGGATCTCGAGTACCAGGTGCGACCCTACGAGGTCGTGCCGGGCGCGACGGATGCCGTCGTCAAGGACAGCATCGAGTATCTCTCCCACGTGTTCCGCGAGCGTCCCGCGCGCTCGCCCTACCGCTCGGTGGTGTGGCACCTGACGACCGGGTATTTCACGCGCGCGCTACGCGAGGTGCATCGCAAGTTCGCCGCGATCGAGGTGGACCGCCTGCGCGTCAAGCCGATCGTGAAGATCACCGGCGAGTTCTATCTGCAGACCGTCGAGGGCGATCCCAACTACAACATCCACCGCTGGCTCGAGAGCGAAGGCGCCGAGGTCTATCCCGCGGCCATCGCGGTCTGGATGGATTACCTGCTGCGCCACGCGCTGCAGCGCTTCGAGGATTACCGCGGCGTCGAGCGGAGCGCGCGTTGGAAGCTGGCGCTCGGTCGCGTCGTGCAGGGCCTCTATCGGGTGATCTTCAATCGACTGCGGCGCGCGATGGGAAACCTCCCGCACGAGCTGCCGAGTCAGTTCGAGCTGCGACGGCTGGCCGCGCCGTACTTCCACAGCCGTCTCGATGGCGGTGAGGGCGACATGCTCGTGGGCAAGGCGCTGTGGGCGCATCAGAAGAAGAAGGCCCACATGATCTGCGAGCTGTCCCCGTACTCGTGCATGCCGAACACGATGTCGATCGGCGCGATGGCCGGCGTCGTCGGCAAATACCCGGACCTGCTCTACGCGCCGCTCGAGATCAAGGGCGACGCCGAGGTGCACGCGCTGTCGCGCTGCCAGATGATCCTCACGGAAGCCAAGAAGCGGGCGCAGCGCGAATTCGACGACGCGCTGCGCAGCACCGGCCTGACCGTCGACGAGGTCCGCGCGTTCCTGAACGCGCATCCGGAGCTGAACAAGGCGACCTATCGGGTGCCGCACGACGGCCGCGCCGCCGGCACCGCCGCGCGTATGGTCCTGCACGTCGCGAGGAAGCTCGGCCGCCGCGCGACCGCGTCGTGAAGATCGTTGGCGTCGACGTTGGGTCCACCACCGTCAAAGCGGTGGTGGTCGAGGACGGCAAGGTCGGCTGGCAGGATTATCAGCGTCACAACACCCGCCAGGCCGAGAAGGTCGTCGAGTTCCTCGGGCGGATGGAGCGTGAGGCCGGCCTGACGCCGGGACGCGATCGCATCTTCTTCACCGGCTCCGGCGCGGGCTTCCTCGCCCCGCTCGCGGGCGGCAAGCTGATTCAGGAGGTCGTCGCCGTCGCCGCGTGCGTCGAGCGCCTGCATCCCGACGTGCGCTTCGTCTCGGAGATCGGCGGCGAGGACATGAAGACGATCTTCTTTACCGCCTCGGCCGGCGGCAAAACGAAGCAGGTCTTCATGCAGTCCGCATGCAGCGGCGGCACCGGAACGTTCATCGAAAAGACCGCGCGGAAGCTTCAGGTGCCGGGCGAGCGGCTGGCCGCCATGCCCTACGAGGGCATGAGCTTGCACAAGGTCTCGAGCAAGTGCGGCATTTTCGCCGAGACCGACGCCAACACGCTGGTCAAGACCGGCGTGCCCGTCGAGGAGATCATCGCTAGCCTTTTCGAGGCGGTCGTCTACCAGAACCTCGCGACGCTCACGAAGGGCAACACGCCGATGCCCGAGGTGCTGCTGCTCGGCGGCCCCAACCTCTTCTTCAAGGGCCTGCAGCAGGCGTGGCGTCACCATCTCGCGAAG
>JBKOZH010000185.1:0-6801 GCA_046725765.1 Candidatus Methylomirabilota bacterium
TCCCGCCCGGATCGGTGGTGGGGAGGGGAGGATTTGAACCCCCGAAGGCGTACGCCAGCAGATTTACAGTCTGCCCCCTTTGGCCACTTGGGTACCTCCCCGAACCTGCCGGCATGCGATGAGAACCTCTCGTCGGCTTAACGCGGCACAAAAGCTGGCGCTGGCGGGAGGATTTGAACCCCCGACCCACTGCTTACAAGGCAGTTGCTCTGCCCCTGAGCTACGCCAGCACGGACAAAGTTCCAATCTAGGGTCGCAATTCAGGCAAGTCAAGCACTTTGATGGCGTTGACGGGCCACCTCGTAGCAGAGGACCGCGGCCGCGGCGGCGACGTTGAGGGACTCCGCTCCGCCGGCCATCGGAATGGCGACGACGGCATCGCACGCTCGGGCGACCAGGGGCCGGAGCCCCTCGCCTTCACTACCCAGCACCAAGCATACAGGGCCACGCAAGTCGGCCGCCCACGGCGCGACGCCTTCGCGAGCGCTGGCACCGTACACCCAAGTCCCCGATTCTTTGATTCTTTCGAGGGCGGCCACCAGATTCGTTGCGCGGGTGACGGGCACGCGCTCGAGCGCGCCCATGGCTGTTCGAGCTGCCGCATCGGTGAGACCAACCGCGTGATGCTTGGGCACCACGACGCCGTGGACGCCGAACGCCTCGGCGGTTCGGAGGATCGCGCCGAGGTTGCGCGGATCCTGCACCTGGTCGAGGGCCAGGTAGAAGGGCGGCTGGCCGCTGGCCTCCGGAGAGGCCAGCAGGTCGTCCAGATCCACGTACTCCGCCGACGTGACGCGCGCGACGACGCCCTGATGCTCCGGCGAGCCGGCCATCGCCGTGAGCTGCTCACGCGTGCGAAACGAGACTTTCACCCCGGCCCGGCGCGCGAGAGCGACGACCTCGCCGAGCGGCCCGCGGCCCCCGGCCAGCACTGCGACCTCGTCCGCGCGCCGACCGCCGCTGCGCAGCAACGCCAGCACGGGGTTGCGGCCGTAGACGCGGCCCTCGGCCATCACCCGCTCTTGCGCGTCAACCGTGGACCGCCGGGCGTGTCCTCCACCAGCCAGCCGAGCCGCTGGATCTCTTGCCGAATGACGTCGGATCGGGCGAAATCACGTCGCGCGCGTGCGGCCGTCCGCTCGGCGACGAGCCGCTCGACCTCCGGCGGCGGCCCGCCGGCGTCGACGCCGCGCTCGAGCAGACCGAGCACGCGCGCCAGACGGACGAGCTCACCGACGCCGGCCACGAAGTGCGCGCGCGCTTCGGGCGTGGCGAGGCCGCGATCGCGATGATCGGAGAGCGCACGCGCGAAGTCGAAGAGCACACCCAGCGCCTGCGGCGTGTTGAAGTCGTCGTCCATCGCCGCCGTGAAGCGTCCCGCGAACCCGGCAAACTCCGCAGGCACGGAGGCGGCGGGGGCGCCGAGCCCGGCGGCGTCCGCGACAAGACGCGTCAGCCGCCCGAGCGCGCGCGCGGCCTCCTCCACGCGTTCCTCGGACCACTCGAGCAGATGGCGATAGTGGGTGCCGAGAATCCACAGCCGCAGCGCCTCGGGGTCGTGTCGCCGCACGATGTCGCGGATCGTCAGCGTGTTGCCGAGCGACTTCGACATCTTCTCCTTGCCGAGGTTCACGAAATCGTTGTGCACCCAGTACCGCGCAAACGGCTTGCCGGTCACCGCCTCGGCTTGCGCGATCTCGCACTCGTGATGCGGGAAGATGAGATCGACGCCGCCGCCGTGGATGTCGAACGACTCGCCGAGATAGCGTATCGCCATCGCCGAGCACTCGATGTGCCAGCCTGGGCGTCCCGGCCCCCATGGACTGGCCCATGACGGCTCGTCCGGCTTCGCCGCCTTCCACAGGGCAAAGTCCCGCGGATCGCGCTTGCGCTCGTCGACGTCGACCCGCGCGCCGGCCAACAGCTCGTCGAGATTCTTGCCCGAAAGCTTGCCGTATCCGGGGAAGCGGCGGACCTCGAAGTACACGTCGCCGTCGACGACGTAGGCGTAGCCGCCCGCCACGAGCCGCTCGATCAGCGTGATCATCTCGGGCACGTGCTCGGTCGCCTTCGGCTCGACGTCGGGCGCCTGCACGCCGAGCGCCGCGATGTCCTCGCGGAACGCCGCGACATAACGCTCGGAGACCTCGTGCGCGGGCACGCCCTCCTCGTTGGCGCGGCGGATGATCTTGTCGTCGATGTCCGTGAAGTTCCGCACGAAGGTGACGCGATACCCGGCGAAGCGCAGGTAGCGCGCGATCACGTCGAAGACCACCATCATCTTCGCGTGGCCGATGTGGGAGAGGTCGTAGACCGTGACGCCGCACGAGTACATGCGGATGGCGCCCGCGGTCATCGGCACGAGCTCTTCCTTCATGCGCGTCATCGTGTTGTAGACCTTCACGCCACGTCTCCAATCACAGGCTCGCCTCGCCTCCGGCTGCGGCTCGCACTTCCACGCTCACCACGGCCATCGCCGCGATGCCTTCACGGCGGCCGAGCAGCCCCAGCCCCTCGGGACTTTTTGCTTTGACGCTCACGAAGTCAACGGCGATTCCGAGCGTGTCGGACAGCCGCTTCGCCATTTCGGGGAGCAGCGGCGCCAGCCGCGGCGCCTGCGCCAGCACGGTCGCATCGACGTTCACCAGCCGCGCCCCCCTGGCCGCAACGAGATCCAGCGCCCCTTTGAGAAGGACCAGGCTCGAGACGCCGCGCCAGCGCGGGTCGGTGTCGGGAAAGTGGCGGCCGAGGTCCCCCAGGGCCAGCGCGCCGAGCAAAGCCTCGGCCACGGCGTGTGACAGGACGTCGGCGTCCGAGTGGCCGTCGAGCCCGACGTCGGACGGCACCGTCACGCCGCCCAGCACGAGTGGCCGGCCGGCGACCAGCGGGTGCAGGTCGAAGCCGAAGCCGACGCGCGTCACGTCCGCTGCCGCCGGGCGCGCCGCGCACCGCGGGCGCGGCGCAGGTCCTCGGGCGTCGTGATCTTCACGTTGCCGGCGAGGCCGGGCACGACGCGCACGGGATGGCCGAGCCGTTCGACCAGCATCGCGTCGTCGGTGGCCGCGACGCCGTCGCGTCGGGCTTTGTCGTGGGCCTCGCGCAGGATGTCGGCACGAAACGCCTGCGGCGTCTGCACGGCGCAGAGCCCCGCGCGATCCACCGTCGCCTCGACGACGCCACCGCGCACGCGCTTGATCGTCTCGGAGACCGGCAGGCCGCAGATGGCGGCGCCGTCCACGCGAGCGGCCGCGAGCACGCTGTCGACGAGTTCTCGCGTGATGAATGGGCGAACGGCGTCGTGCACCAGGACCATGCGGACGCCGTGCGGCGCCGCCTCGAGCGCGAGCCGGACAGACTCCTGGCGCGTGGCGCCCCCCGCAACGACACTCACCCCTCGGCCGAGCAGCCGCCGGGTGCGCTCGAGGTGGGCGGCCGGCGCCGCCACGACGATCGCGGCCAGGCGCGGGTGGCGGCGGAAGTGGCGAACCGTCGCCGCGAGGATCGCCTCACCGCGGAGGCGCAGGAACTGCTTGGGCGTGCTGCCGCCGAGCCGCGTGCCGATGCCGCCGGCGGGGATGAGCACGGCGACGTCACGCATCGCGTGCCTCGTCGCCGTCGGCGCGCGGGCGCGCGAACACCATCCGCCCGGCCGACGTCTGCAGCGCGCTCGTCACGACCACCGGCACCTCCTGGCCGAGCAGCCGGCGTCCCTGCTCGATGACGACCATCGTACCGTCGTCGAGGAATCCCACACCCTGGCCCGGCTCCTTGCCCTCGCGCAACACCTGGACGCGCAGGCTCTCACCGGGCAGTACCACCGGCTTCAGCGCGTTCGCGAGATCGTTGACGTTGAGGACGTGCACGCCGCTGAGCTCGGCCACGCGGTTGAGATTGTAGTCGGTCGTGACGACGCGCGCGCCTCGCTCGCGCGCCAGCTCGACGAGCTTGGTGTCGACGTCTGCGACGCCGGCGACGTCGGCCTCGAGGATGTTCACACTCTGGAGGTCTTGCAGCCGTTTGAGGACCTCGAATCCGCGCTTGCCGCGGTTGCGCCGCAGCGGATCCCCGCCGTCGGCGAGTCGCTGCAGCTCGCGCAGTACGAAGCGCGGTACGAGCAGCGGGCCGGCGAGGAACCCGGTCGTCACGATGTCCGCGATGCGGCCGTCGATGATCGCGGACGTATCGAGCAGCTTGGCGGCGTCGTCCACGCGTGCGGAAGCGACCACCTGAGGCTGCCGCCGCATTGCGCCGACGACTTCGAGGCCGACCGCCGCGGCACCGAGCGCCGCGCCCGCAAGCGCCATCGGGGCCGGCGACAGCCCCGATGCAACCGCCGCGGCCGCGCCCGCGGCGGCCACGCACAGCACCACGAGCACCCGGACGACGGTCAGCGTCAGGGCAGCAGCGCCTCGAGCGCCTCGGTCACCGTCCCCACGCCGCGTACGCTGATCGATGCCGACCTGAGCTCCGCCGCGCTGCTCTTCGGCACGACCGCGGAGCGGAAACCGAGCTGCGCGGCCGCGCGCAGCCGCGCCTCCAGGCCCGCCACCGCCCGCACCTCGCCCGTCAGCCCGATCTCGCCGAGCACGACGACGTCCGCCGGCAGCGGGCGTTCCATGTAGGACGATGCGGCGGCGAGGACGATCCCGAGATCGGCCGCCGGCTCGACGACGCGCGCCCCGCCCGCGACGTTGACGAAGACGTCCTGATTGCCGATCGGCAGCTGGGCGCGCTTCTCCAGCACGGCCAGAAGCAGGCACACGCGGTTGTAGTCGGCGCCGAGCACGGTGCGGCGCGGCGTGCCGAACGAGGCGCGCGACACCAGCGCCTGCAGCTCGAGGAGCATCGGTCGCGTGCCCTCGAGGCTCGCGACCACGACCGACCCCGGGGCGTCGACAGGACGCTCGGAGAGGAAAAATCCGGAGGGGTTCGCGACCTCGACGAGCCCGCGCGCCGCCATCTCGAAGACGCCGATCTCGTTGGTGGAGCCGAACCGGTTCTTCACCGCGCGCAGCACCCGATACGCGTGGTGCGCCTCGCCCTCGAAGTACAGCACCGTGTCCACCAGATGCTCGAGCACGCGCGGCCCGGCGAGCGCGCCTTCCTTGGTGACGTGACCGACCAGAAACGTCGCGAGCCCCCGGCCCTTCGCCTGCGTCATGAGGCGCGCCCCGCACTCACGCACCTGGGCAACCGAGCCCGGCGCCGATTCAAGATCCGGCAGAAAGACCGTCTGAATCGAGTCGACGATCAGCGTCTGTGGCTTGACGTCGTCGAGCGCTGCCTGGACGGCGTTGAGGTCGGTCTCCGCCCAGAGCAGCAGGCCGTCGCCGGCGATGCCGAGCCGATCGGCGCGCAGCTTCACCTGCGCCGCCGACTCTTCGGCGGAGACGTACAGCACGGGCGGTCGTGCTTTCGCCAGCTCGCGCGCCGCCTGGAGCAGCAGCGTGCTCTTCCCGGCGCCGGGTTCGCCGCCGATCAGCACGAGCGAGCCGCGCACGACCCCGCCGCCGAGCACGCGATCGAGCTCGGCGATTCCGGTCGGCGCCCGTTCGCCGGCCTCGAGCACGACATCCTTGAGCGGCTGAGGTCGACTCGACACGGGCGCCCCGCTTCGTCGGCCGCGTGCCGGCGGCTCAGCACGCTCCTCGACCAGCTGCACGTACGCGCCCGACGCGCGTAAGCAGTCCGGGCACGTGCCCGGCTTGGGGCTGGCGAAGCCGCACTCCTGGCAGCGGTAGACCGAGGTCGCGCGCGGGCTCACTCGCCCTCTTTCGGCTTGGCCGACCCGCTGCCGAGGCTTTTCAGCAGTCCGCGCAGCAGGAACGACCGCTGCGCGCCGTCGAGAATCGAGACGAGCCGCTCGTAGACCGTCGGGTCGGCGATGAGTGCCCCGAGCGTGCCCTCGCCCTCGTTGACCTTCGCGGTGATCTCGCGCAGGTTCGCCATCGCCGCCTGGAGGTCGCGCGAGGCCTGCCGGATGCCGGCATCGGCCGGCTCGTCCTTGATCAGACCGCCGAGCGTACCCTTGCCGCCGACGAGACGATCGGAGACCTCGCGGAAGTTGTGGGCCACGACCTTGAGATCCTCCAGCACGTTCTTGTACTTGGGGTCGAACAGCAGCGCGGGTACCAGGCCCGCGTCCTGTGTGCCCGGCTGCTCGGCGACACGGGAGAATTTCTCCATCGCCGCGATGAACCGCCGCGCTGCCGCCGTCGATTGGTCGGACGTCAGCACCCCCGCCGCACTCTCACCGCGCTCGACGCGATCGAGCAGCCGCTGCGTGGTCGCGATCACCTCGTTCATCTTCCGCAGCGCCACCGGCTCCTCGTAGATCAGCGCGTGGGCCCAGCCGCGGCCCTTTTCGATGTCGTCGACCATCCGTGAAACGCGCTCCGTCACCTTGCGCGTAGACGACAGCGTGGCGGAGGCGTCCTCGATCAGCCGTGATTGCTTGAGGGTCTCGCCCGTGGCCTTGAGACTCTCGGCCAGCGCGGCCACGTTCTTCACCGTCTCCGCGCCCTGACTGACGATCTTGCCGAAGTCCGTCGGATCCACCGCGACGATGACGTCGCCGTCGTGCGTCGCCGGGGCGTCCGCGGTCCCGACGGTCAGCTCGATCATGCGATCGCCCAGCAGTCCCTGCGTCTCGATCCGCGCCACGGAGTTCTTGCGCACGCGGTTCGAGAACTGCTTGGCGATGGACAGGTCTACACGCACCTTGCCGCCGGGCTCGGACGGCAGGTTGACGGCCTTGACGCGACCGACCTGCACCCCGGCGAGCCGCACAGTGGCGCCCTC
>JBKOZH010000050.1:0-12354 GCA_046725765.1 Candidatus Methylomirabilota bacterium
GCGAACGGCGGCACCGCCATCGCCAGGCCGGCGAGCAGCAGCACGCCGCCGCCCGCGAGCAGCGGCAGGCGTATCGAGCGCAGCGCCAGCGAGCAGAGCGCCGCGACGACCCCGAGCACCGCGATCTGGCTGCCGATGAGAACGAACGCCCACGCGTCGGGTGTGGCGGTCACCGCACTCACGGCGAGCCTGAACGACAGGGGCCAGTCGGGCTGCTCGTGGCGGCCGGGTGGCGCGACGCTCAGCAGGATCACGACGCCGAGGATGGCGAGCGCGCCGGCGGCCTCGACGGCGACGGATCCAGCCAGCCGTCGCATCGCGGGGCGCCCCAGCGACGCGGCGTCGCCGCCGAGCCGCGGCAGCAGGCCGCGGCGTCCGATCGCCGCCGCCGCGAGCACACATCCCACCAGCCCGAGCTTGAGCAAGAGGAGGCGACCGTAGCGCGTGCCGAGCAGCGCGCCGAAGGAGCCGAGCTGTGTCACCGCAATGGCGACGCCTGTGGCGAGCAGCACGAGCACGACCACGAGCGCAGCGCGCGAGAAACGCCTCGCCGCGATGACCGCGTATGGACGCGCGTCCGCGCCGGCTTCACGGCTCGCCGCGCGCAACATCATGATGAGCGCCGGCAGGGCACCCGCCCAGACGCCGGCGGCGAGCAGATGCGCGAGATCAGCCACGATCGCCGCGGTCGCCGACGGCTCGACGGCGGCCGCGTGACCGGCGGCGGCGAGCACGGCCAGCGCCAGTCCGCCGAGTAGCAGCACCTCGCCGCGCGCCGCGCGCCAGTCCAGCGCCTGCCGCAGGTCGAAGCGCAAGCTCACGAACACCGCGAGGAGCAGGAGCAGCCCATGGCGCACGAGCCAGACATGGCCGAACCGCGTCTGCAGTGCGACGCGCGCGAGCGCATCGAGCTCGAATGCGGCCGCCCCACGCGACTCCAGCGTCGCGGCCTGATGCGCGAGGACGCCAACGCCGGCGAGCAACGCGAGCCAGAGCAGCGCCCGCGTCAGCGCGATGACGCGCGACTCCCAGGCCAGCGCGGTAGGGCGATCGGAGCGCCCGGCCAACAACACGAGGGCCGCGCTGCCGACGACGACGATGGACGCGCTCAGGTGAACGAAGCGCGCGAGCAGACCGAGCTCGGTCACTCCCAGTCGAAGCTCACCGTCACCGGTTTCGCGAAGCGGCCGGCGACGCCGCCTACCGTCTTCACCGCCGCGGCGCCCAGCGTCAGCGTGATCCGGATCGTGTCGTCGGGCAGCGTCACGTCGGCGCCGTAGTGAAACCCGGCGTCACCGACCATCGGCTGCAGCCGCAGCGTGCGCGGCGCGCTCTCGACCGATCGGATCGCGGCGCTGACGGGCACGTACGGCACCGACTCGCCCGTCGCGGCGTCGGCGACGAAGACCATCAGATGGCCGGTCCGCTTGCCGGCACCGTGACCCGCGCCCGGCTCGACGTATTCGACGCGGACCTTGTACGGCCCGGCCGTCTGCTCCTGCGGCGCGTTCGGCTCGTGGTGGTGCCGGTGGGCGTCGCCGGCGCCGAGACTGCGGATGTAGGCGACGAGGTCAACGAGCTCGGCTACCGTGAGGCTGTCGCGATAGTCCGGCATGATCGAGCGCCCGTCACGGCCGACGTAGCCCGGGCCGGCGACGATCACGGCGTTGGGATCGAGAATCGACTGTGCGAAGTACTCGGCGGGATGGTGACTGCCCATCCCGGTGAGTGCGGGACCGACGTCGCCTGCGCCGCCGCTGCGCGGAAAGTCCGGCTTCACCTCGTGGCATTTGTTGCATTCGAGCTTGCCGAAGATCGCGCGACCGCGCGTCGCGTCTCCCGCCGGCAGCGTGAATTTCCAGCCGCGCGGCACGCCGCCTCCGCGATGCAGCTCTTCCATGGTGATCGGCTTCGGCGGCGTGGTGGCCTTCGGCGCCTGCGCGACGACGAGCGCACCGAGCCCGAGGACGATCGCGAGCGCTGCCGCGGGAGGCGTCAACGCAGTTGGAATGCGACGGGCTGCTCGACCCACATCGCGACGGCCTCGCCGCCGCGGCGCGCCGGCTCGAAGCGCCAGCGCCGCACGGCGTCGGTCGCCGCGCGGTCCAGATCGGGATCGCCGGCCGACTGCTTGACGACGACATCCGCGACGCGGCCGTCGGCACCGACCAAGACACCGAGCAGCGTCGTGCCCTGGATGCCGGCGCGGCGCGCGCTCGACGGGTACGTCGGCCTGACTTGATAGCCAGCGCGCGGCACCGCAGCCTGCGTGACGCCGTCCGGCGGCAGCGCGGCGATCATTGGAGCCGATGCCGCCGCGCCGCCTGACGCCGCGCGACGTGGTGGAAGCGTCTCGCTCGTCGCCGCAGTCGCGGGAGCATCGGCGGGTGCGAACGGTCCAGATGACGCCGCCTGGGAGACCGGCGCCGCCGCGGCGCCCTCAGGGCCACGCGTTACGGGTGGCGGCGGCTCCGCTCGTGCGACGACGGCCGGCTTGTCGTCGGCTTTTGGCATCGGCGCTGCGATCGGGGCCGGTGCCTCGATCGCAGCCGGTGTCTTGATCGGCGCCGGTGTATCGATCGGCGCGGGTGTTTCGATTGGCGCCGGCGTCGCCATCGGCGTCGGTGGTTTCTGGGCCGGCAGCTTGACGACGCGACGAACCGACTTGGGCGGCTCAGGCTTCGCCGCGGGGGCGGGCGTCTTGTTGTCCGCGGCAGGCGGCGGCACGTCGGCAACGAGCTGAGCGGGGATCGCCGCCTCGGGCACGTCGATCGACCGCGGTACGAGAGCCACGGCGCCGTACGCCGCGACATGCAGCAGCACCGACGTTCCCACGGCCGGGACCTTCAGCACGAAGAGCCGAAGCGACATCGAGGTGAGAGGGTACTCGAACCGGCTCCCGGACCCAAGCCCCGCATGCGGATCGCTGTTAGAGTGTCGGCATGCGTGTCGGCGCCGCCCTGCTCATCATCGCGACACTGCTGCCGCTTTCCGTCGCTGCGCACGGCATGCTCGATCGCACCGATCCGCGCGCCGGCGGCCAGGTGAAGGCGGCGCCGCCGCAGATCAAGCTCTGGTTTACCGGCGCGCTCGAGCAGGCCTACAGCCGCGTCCAGGTTCTGGACGCCGCGGGCAAGCGCATGGATCTCGGTGACAGCGCCGTGGACGGCGCGAACCGGGCGCTGCTGCACGTGTCGGTGCCGGCGCTGCCGCCCGGGACCTATCGCGTCGTGTGGCGCGTGGTGTCGGTCGACAGCCACGTCACCGAGGGCCAGTTTTCCTTCACCGTGGCGCGCTGAGCGGCGGAGCCGCGCTCAATCGTCCGATTTGATCTGCTGCGCGAGATAGTTGCCTTCGCCGACCTGCTCGATCAGCGTCAGCTGCGCCTCGAGCCAGTTGGCGTGCTCCTCCTCGCCCTCCAGCACCGACTCGAGCAGCTCGCGTGTGCCGTTGTCTCCGAGGCTGCGCGCCGTCTCGATGCCGCTGTTGAGCGCCTTCACCGCGGCTTTCTCGACCTCGAGGTCCAGCCGAAGCTGCTCACGCACCGTCTGGCCGACGTTGACCTTGGCGAGCTTCTGGAGATTGGGCACGCCTTCGAGATAGAGAATTCGCTCGACGAGGTGATCGGCGTGCTTCATCTCGCCGAGCGATTCCTCGCGGATTTTCTTCCACAGCCGCTCGTATCCCCAGTTCTCACACATGCGTGCGTGAATCCAGTACTGATTGATCGCGGTGAGCTCGGCGGTGAGGACGTCGTTGAGAAGCTGGATGACCTGGTCGTGGCCCTTCACGCGGGCCTCCTCGGCTACGAGATTGGCTCGAGGACGCAGCCTACACCTGGGCGTGCCGCCGCGAGGAGCGCAGCAAGCGTGCCCTGGCAGGCGCCACAATCGCCGCCGGCGCCGCGGCATGCGGCGGTGAGCTCCGCTATGGTGGACGCGCCGGCGGCCACGGCTTCGTGGATGGCGCGCTCGGACACGCCGCGACAGAGGCAGACGATCATGGCCGGGGACTCCTTAAGGCGACAGTGAGCTCGGCATTAGGGTCGCTTAAGAGCCCGCCCACTGTCAAGTGGTATGGTGGGCGCGTGCCGCTCCGCGCGATCTTCTTCGACGCCGGCAACACCTTGATCCGCATCGACTACGCCGCTGTCGCTTCAGCGCTCGCCGCGCACGGCGTGCGCTGCGCGCCCGACGCGCTGATGCGCGCGGAATGGCGGGCGCGGGTGCGGCTCGACGCCGACGTGTTCGCCGCGGGCGAGGTCGCGTCGACGGAGGCGCGTACGACACATAGCCGCTACCTGGCGTACACCCTGGAGGGCGTTGGCGTCACCGATCCGGGGTTGATCGACGCCATGGACGCGTGGCGCCGCGGCTACAATCAGCCGCTCGGGCTGTGGACGGCGCCGGAGCCGAACGCGGCGCCGGCGCTGGCCCTGGCGCGCGAGGCCGGACTCTCTACCGCTGTGATCTCGAACTCGAACGGGACGATCAAGCAGATCCTCGAGCGCCTCGAGCTGCTGCCGCTCGTGAACTTCGTCCTCGACAGCGGGGAAGAAGGCGTAGAGAAGCCCGATCCCGAGATCTTTCGGCGCGCGGTCGCACGTGCCGGCGTAGCCGCGGGGGAGGCGGCGTATATCGGCGACCTCTACTCCATCGACGTGCTCGGCGCCAAGCGCGCGGGCCTGCAGGCCGTGCTGCTGGATCCCGGTCTGTGCTGGCACCGACCCGACTGTCCCACGGCGCCGACCGTGCTCGACGCGGTCAAGCGGCTGGTCGCATGTACCTGAGCCGCGATCTCTGGCGCTTCACCGCTGGCGTTCGTCCGCGGATCGCGTGGGCCGTCGTGCTGGGGCTCGCCGCCGTCGTGGCCGGGATCGCGCGGCTCGCGCTGCTCGGCTGGCTGCTCGCGAAGGTCCTCGCCGGCGCGACGACGGGGTCGCTCCTGCTCGCCGTGGCGCTCGTCGCCGCCGTCACGGTCGTTCGGGGCGCGCTCGAGTACGCGCGCACGATGCTCGCGCATCATACGGCGGCGCTCGTCCAGGGCAAGCTCCGCGGCGCGCTCTACGATCACATCACCGCGCTCGGCCCGGCGCACTTCGGTCGCTCGCGAACGGGCGACGTCGTGCTGTCGATGGTCGAGGGCATCCAGCAGCTCGAGGTCTATTTCGGTCAATACATGCCGCAGCTCGCGGTGGCGGCGCTGACGCCGGTGCTGATCTTCGCGTTCGTCGCGTTCATCGATCTTCCGGTGGCGCTGGTGACGCTGGTCGCCGCGGTCGTGACGCTGCTGGCCCCGGTGCTCTGGCATCGTCGCGAGAGTCGCCATAGCCTGGCGCGGAATCGTGCGTACGCGGCGTACGGCGCGGAGTTCCTCGACACGCTGCAGGGGCTGCCGACGCTCAAGGCGTTTGGCCAGAGCGCGGCACGCCGCCAGCTACTCGAGACGAAGGGACGGGCGCTGTTCGAGAGCACCATGTGGGTGCTCGGCTCCAACGTCCTCGCGCGCGGGATCGCCGACGCGGGCATCGCCGTCGGCGCCGTCGCCGCCCTCGCACTCGGCGTCTACCGCGTCCACACCGGCGCCATGGGGCTGCCGAGCCTGCTCGTGATCCTGATGCTCGGCGTCGAGGTCTTCCGTCCGCTCCGCGAGCTGCGTGTCGTGCTGCACCAGGGCATGCTCGGCACCTCCGCGGCGCAGGGCATCCTGGCGATCCTGCGCGCGACGCCGAGCGTGCGCGAGCAGACCGACGCCGTCGTGCGGGTGACGTCGGTGGCGCCGAGCGTGACGTTCGACGACGTGACGTTCGCGTATCCCGGCGGCCGCGGGCCCGTCCACGATCGGCTCAGCTTTGCGCTGGCGCCCGGCGAGCGCATCGGGTTCGTCGGGCCGAGCGGCGCGGGCAAGTCGTCGATCGCGCGGCTGCTCCTCCGCTTCTACGACCCGCAGGGCGGCCGCGTCACGATCGGCGGCCACGACGTTCGCACGCTCTCGCTCGACGACCTGCGCGCGCAGATCGCGATCGTGCAGCAGGACACCTATCTATTCCACGGCACCGTGGAGGACAACCTGCGCCTCGGCAAGCCGGCGGCTACCGCGGATGAGCTGCGGGCCGCGGCGAAGGCCGCGAATGCCGACGAGTTCATCAGCCGCCTGCCGCAGGGCTACCAGACCGTCGTCGGCGAGCGCGGCGTGCGACTGTCGGGCGGACAGCGGCAGCGCATCGCCATCGCGCGCGCGCTGCTCCGCGACGCGCCGATTCTGATCCTCGACGAAGCGCTCTCGTCCGTCGACGCCGAGAACGAGGCCATCATCCAGCAGGCCCTCGACCGGCTGATGGAGGGCCGCACCACGCTGGTATTCGCGCATCGGCTCTCGAGTGTCGTCAACGCCGATCGCATCCTCGTGCTCGAGGGCGGACGCGTCGTCGAGACGGGCACGCACGCGGAGCTGATCGCGCGACGCGGCGCCTACGCGCGGCTGATGGCCGCCCAGGCCGAGGACGCCGCGTCGCCCGCCGAGAACGCGCTGCCGCCGACCGAAGAGACGATCGCGGCCGGCACGGAGGGCGCCGCGCGCACCGAGCGCGCAGCACCGGCGCGCGAGCTCAACTGGCCGCGCGCGATTCCCATCTTGCTGCGAATGGTTCGCCACTACCGGCTGCGGCTGCTCGTCACGTTCGCGCTCGGCATCGCGCGCGTCGCCGCGCTGATCGGCGTCGGCGTGCTGAGCGCGCTCACCGTGCGCGCGGTGAGCCGGGGGGAGCCGGTCGGCGGCCTGCTCGTCACGCTGGCCATCGTGGCGCCGCTGTCCGGACTGCTCCACTGGCTGGAGTCGTGGCTGGCCCACGACATGGCATATCGCCTGCTCGCCGATCTGCGGCTCGCGCTCTTCCGCAAGCTGGACGCGCTCGCCCCCGCGTACCTGGTGCAGCACAGGACCGGCGACCTCGTGAGCGTCGCGACGCACGACGTCGAGCTCATCGAGTACTTCTTCGCCCACACGATCACGCCGGCGTTCGTGGCGGTGCTGGTGCCCCTGGCCGTGCTGGCGACGCTGACGGCCGTGGGCTGGCCGATGGCCGTGGCTGTGCTGCCGTTTCTGCTCTACGCCGCCGTGAGCCCCGTGCTCGGGCGCGCACGCATCGACCGGCTGAGCGCCCGGGCGCGCGGGATCTCGGGGGACCTCAACGCCCACGCCGTCGACTCGATTCAGGGCCTGACCGAGATCATCGCGTTCCAGCACGTGCGCGCGCGAGGTGAGGAGTTCGCGGCGAAAGCGCGCGAGTACCTGCGCGCACGGATGCCGTTCTTGCACGACCTCACGCTGCAGGCGGCGCTGCACGAAGTCGTCACGGGGCTCGGCGGCCTCGCGGTGCTGACCGCCGGCGGCCTGCTTGTCCTGCACGGCCGGCTCGACCCCGCGGTCCTGCCCGTGATGACACTGCTCGCGGTCTCGGCGTTCGTGCCGGTCTGGGAGATCGCGCAGGTCGGCCGGCAGCTCGCGGACACGCTGGGCGCGACGCGCCGTCTGCGTGCGATCGACACGGCGCCGATCCCCGTTCAGGATGGGCCCGGCATTCCCGCCGCGCGTGGCGGCGCCGCGGCCCTCGAGCTGGACCACGTGACATTCACGTATCCGGGCCGCGTACGCTTAGCACTCGCCGAAGTGAGTCTCGTCGTCCCCGCCGGCAGTACCGTGGCGCTCGTCGGTCCGTCGGGCGCGGGGAAGAGCACGATCGCGCATTTATTCCTGCGCTTTTGGGACCCCGACAAGGGCGCCGCCCGGCTCGAAGGCCACGACCTGCGCGACCATCGCCTCGACGAGCTGCGCCAGCGCATCGCGCTGGTCGCGCAGGACACCTATCTCTTCAACGACTCGCTGCGGAACAACGTGCTGCTCGCGCGTCCGGCGGCCACCGCCGCCGAGGTCGATGTGGCCATCGAGCGGGCGGCACTCGCGGAATTCGTCACGTCGCTGCCCGAGGGGCTCGACACGGTCGTCGGCGAGCGTGGCACGCGGCTGTCCGGCGGCCAGCGCCAGCGGGTGGCGATTGCGCGCGCGTTCCTGAAGGACGCGCCGATCCTGATCCTGGACGAGGCCACGTCGCATCTCGACGCGATCAGCGAGGCGGCGGTGCGCGGCGCGCTCGATCGGCTCAAGCAGGACCGCACGACGCTGGTGATCGCGCACCGGCTGTCGACCGTGCGAGGCGCCGACACCATCGTCGTGCTCGACCGCGGCCGCGTCGTCGAATCGGGCTCGCACGCCGAGTTGCTCGGCCGGCGTGGGCTGTACGCGCGGCTGGTTGCCGCGCAGATGACGGCGGCGGCGGCTTCCTGATCAGCCGCACCCGACGGGTCGGGTCTGGCGGTCGAGCCAGGCGAGGAAGTCCGCCGCGTCGGTGAAGATCACATCCGCCCGCGCGTCTTTGAGCTCGCCGACACGCGCGCCCTGCGCCCACGCCGCACCCGCGGCGAGGACGCCGGCTTCGCGCGCGGCCAGCATGTCGGCGGCGCCGTCGCCGACGTAGATCGCCGCGTCGGGCCCGATCCCCCAGTCTTGAAGCACTCGCCGAATCGCCGCCCCTTTCACGACACCCTGCGGAGAGCCGCACTCGACCGCGGCGAAGGCCTCGGTGATCGCGAAGTAATCGAGCGACATCGTGGCGGTGACCCGAGACTTGCCGGTGACGAGCGCCATCGGGATCCCGCGCTCACGCAACAGCCTCAGCACCGCCCGCAGCTCCGGAATGACGTCCGGACAGGAGCCGAGCAATCGCCGGTACTCTTCGAAGTACTCCGGCAGCACGCGCTCCCAGTCGGCAGGCAGCGCGCGCTGCATCATCCCTTCCTCGCTCGGACCGAAGAGCGCATGAATCTCGTCGTCCGTCAGCGTCGCCGCGCCGGCCATCTCGAGCGCGCGGCGGAAGGCGAGGTAACAGATCGGCAGCGTGTCGACCAGCGTTCCGTCGAGATCGAACAGCACGGCTGCGACAGTCATCGGCGCCTCCGCGGCGCGCGCGAATACGCGACGGTCAGGACGGAAGCGTGACGAACGGGTAGCGCCGAAGCGCGTCGTAGATCACGCGCTTCATCTCGTCGATCTCGCGCTCCGTGCGCGCCTCGAAGCGCAGCGTCAGGTAGGGGTTGGTGTTCGACGCGCGCACCAGCCCCCAGCCGCCGCCGGGGAACAGCACGCGGGCGCCGTCGATGTCGATCGTCTGGTAGCGCGCTTTGAGATTTCGGGCCAGCTCGTCGATCACGCGGAACTTCTCGCCGTCCGGGCACAGCGCCTTCAGCTCGGGTGTGGCGTGCAGGTGCGGGACCGAATCGAAGAGCGCCGACACCGGGCCGTCGTGGCGCGCGGCGATCTCGGCGATCTTGCAGGCGGCGAGCACCCCGTCGTCGACGCCGTAGTAGCCATCCGCGAAGAACATGTGGCCGCTGACCTCGCCACCGAGCAGGATCCGGTCCTCCCGCATCTTGCGCTTGAGGTGCGAGTGTCCCGTCTTCCACATGATCGGCACGCCGCCGTGGCGGCGGATGTCGTCCACCAGCACCTGCGAGGACTTCACATCGAAGACGACCTTGGCGCCGGGATGTCGCGTCAATAGGTCTCGCGCCAGCAGCACGAGGATCAGATCGGCCTCGTGACGCCGGCCGCGCTCGTCGATGACGCCGACGCGGTCGGCATCGCCGTCCCACGCGAGGCCGAGGTCCGCGCCGGTCTCGCGCACCTTCTGTTGAAGGTCGACGACGTTGTCGGGGTCTTCGGGATCGGGCAGGTGGTTCGGGAAGCGCCCGTCGGAGTCGCAGTGCAGCTCGATGACCTCACAGCCGAGTCGTCGCAGCAGGGGCGGCGCGTAGGTGCCGGCGATGCCGTTGCCGGCGTCGGCGACGACGGTGAGCGGCCGCTCGACTTTGACGAGCTTCGCGATGGTATCGAAGTAATCGCTACGCGCGTCGCGCCGGGATACGCCGCCGGCGCCGCTCGCGAAGGCGCCGCGCTCGATCGTCTCGCGCAGCCCCTGGATCTCCGCCTCGGCCAGCGGCGCGGCGCCGGGATGCACCATCTTCACGCCGTTGTATTCGACGGGATTGTGGCTGCCCGTGATGTTCGCTCCGCCGTCGAGCTTCCAGTGCGCGGTGGCGAAGTAGAGCATCGGCGTGGTGACGGTGCCGATCTCTACGACGTCGACCCCGGCCGCCCGCGCGCCGTCGACGAAGGCGGCCTCGAGCGTCGCGGACGACTCACGGTTGTCCTGGCCGACGGCGATGGTGCGTCCGCCGTTGCCGCGGATGAGCGTGCCGTACGCGCGGCCGACGAGCCTGAAGACCTCGGGATTGATGTCGGAGCCGACGCGTCCGCGCACGTCGTAAGCGCGGAAGATGTGGGGGTTCAGCATTTGAGCTGTGTGACGACGAGCGTACCACGCCGTGCGATGATGACGCGCGCGAGGGCGACCATGGGACGCGAATTCGTTCTGGTGCACGGCATGAGCCACGGCGCGTGGTGCTGGGAGCCGCTCGCCCGACGGCTCGAGAAGAACGGTCACCGCGTGGTCGCCATGGATTTGCCCGGCCACGGCCGGCGCGCTCACGAGCGAGCACGAGCCACCGTGGACTCGTACGCTCGCGCGGTGGCCGACGCGATGATCCAGGCCGGCGTCGCGCGCGGCATCGTGGTCGGTCACTCGATGGGCGGCATGGTGATCCCGAAGGTCGCCCAGCTCGTCCCGGCGCGCGTGGCCCATCTGGTGTTTCTCGCCGCGGTCGTCCTGCGTGACGGCGAGAGCCTGCTCGGCACGCAGATCCCGCATCCGAACCGTCCGATGATGGAAGGGCTCGCGCGCGCCGCGGGCGGCGCGGTGCAGTACCCGGCGAGCTTCGAATGGGCGCGGTGGCTCGGCGATCTGCCGCCCGGCGACGCACGCGTGGTCGACGCGCTGACGCGGATGACGCCGCAGCCGCTGGCGCCGTGGACCGAGCGCGTGGCCATGCGCGGCTTCTACGCGATGGGCGTGCCGTGCACGTACGTGCGTTGCCTGCGCGACGCGGCGGTGACGCCGGCGCGGGCCGAGGTGTACGCGGCGCGCCTGGGCGTCACGCCGATCGACCTGGACTGCGCGCACTCGCCGGCGCTCTCCGCGCCGGACGACCTGCTGCAGGTGCTCGAAGAGATTCCGCTGGGCGAGCCCGACGGCCGCCCGGCCAAAGGAGTCGCACGACGATGAACGAGGCCGAGCTCAAGCAAAAGACTCGCGACACCGCGCGCAAGCTCTTCCACACGCTCAAGGGCGGCGCGGGCTACGAGCAGTGGAAGAAGTTCGACAAGGATCTGGCCCGTCAGCTCTCGATGTTCTTCGCGGGGTCCCTCTACAGCCGTGAGGTGATCTCGCAGAAGCAGCGCGAGCTGTGCGCCGTGGCGTCCCTCACCGTGCTCGAGCGCGGCAACGAGCTGCGCGCGCACATCCACGCCGCCCTCAACGTCGGCGCCACGCGGCAGGAAGTCGCCGAAGTCATCTTCCAGCAAGTCACGTATGGCGGCATGCCGGTCGTGGTCGAGGCGCTCGACGTCTACGCGCGGGTGCTCGGCGAGCGCGGCGAGCCGTTTCCCGCCGAGGAGACGCCCGCGCGATGACGGCCACGCTCGACGCGGCGACGCTCGACCGGGCGCTCGCCGCCGCCATCGACGCCGCCCGCGCCGCCAGCGCCATCGCCATGAAGTACTACACCGGCGGCTTCGACGTGGTGATCAAGTCCGATGACACGCCGGTGACACAGGCCGATCGGGAAGCGGAGCAGGCCATTGTCGGCGCGCTCACGCGCGCGTTTCCGGAGTGGGGCGTCCTGGGCGAAGAGTTCGGCGCCAAGGGCGCGACCGACGTCCGCTGGATCATCGACCCGATCGACGGCACCAAGAACTTCGTCCGTCACATCCCTGTGTGGGCGACGCTGCTCGCGCTCGAAGCGCACGGCGAGATCGTCGTTGGCGTCATGCACAACCCGGCCACCGGCGAGCTGTACGCGGCGCGAACGGGAGGCGGGGCGCGGCTCAACGGCCGGCCCGTGCGCGTCTCCGACGTCGACGATCTATGGTCGGCCACGCTGCTGCACGCGGGGCTGCGGCTGTATCGCAAGGCCGGCGTCTGGGACGGGCTCGTGCGTCTCGTCGACGCCACCGAGCGGCAGCGCGGCTTCGGCGATTACTTCGGCTATGCGCTCGTCGCGGAGGGCAAGGCGGAGATCTATGTGGAGGTCGATCTCAAGCCCTGGGATCTGGCGCCGTGCAAGATCATCGTCGAGGAGGCAGGCGGGCGCTTCACCGATCTCACGGGCAAGCCGACGATCT
>JBKOZH010000086.1:0-6251 GCA_046725765.1 Candidatus Methylomirabilota bacterium
CGCGGCCGGCATCGGCATGGCGATCGCCGCCGGGCTCTGCGGCCTGGGTCAGGGACGGGCGGTGGCGGCGGCGGTCGAGGCCATGGGCCGGCAGCCGGGCGCGGCGGCCCGCATCCAGACCGCGATGATCATCGGTCTGGCGCTCATCGAATCGCTCGCGATCTACACGCTCGTTATCGCGCTGATTTTGCTGTTCGTGAAGGGCATCAACTTCGCGTGATGTCACGGACGTAATCTGAGTCGGCCGGGCGCCGTCACGGGCGCCCGGCCTCTTTCCGACATGCCACGGCGCTCGGCGTCCCGCGCATCGAAGGTTCCGGAGATGACGATCCATCGTCTGTCCGTCTACACGCGCTGTCTGCTCCAGCTGGAGGAGGACGGCGTGAAGACGATCTCGTCGCAGGAGATGGCGGACCGCTTCAACCTCAACTCCGCCCAGGTGCGTAAGGACCTCGCCTACTTCGGCGAGTTCGGCGTGCGCGGCATCGGCTACTACGTGGCCGGGCTCAAGGGCGAGCTGCAGCGCATCCTCGGCCTCGATCGCCAGTGGCCGGTGGTGCTCGTCGGCTTCGGCAACCTCGGCTCCGCGCTGTTTCATTACAAAGGCTTCGGTCGCCAGGGCTTTCGCATCGCCGCCATCGTCGACGACGACCCCGCCAAGGTCGCGCGCGAGGTGGACTCCGTGCCCGTCGTGTCGAGCCGCGACCTCGCTCGCGAGGTGCGGGCGCGCGGCATCCAGATCGCGATCGTCGCCGTGCCCGGCGACGCCGCGCAGGCCGTCACCGACCAGCTGGTCGGCGCCGGCATCCGCGCCATCCTCAACTTCGCGCCGGCGCGCCTGAAGGTGCCGCGCGAGGTGCGGCTGCAGAACGTCGACCTCTCCATCGAGCTCGAGACGCTGTCCTTCTATCTCGCGCAGGCGGCGCGGTAGCGCCGCGGCGCAAGCGGCAAACGGGCGCGACCCCGGCGTCGCCCGACGTCACACGCGCGTGGTACCGTAAGCCGATCGGATGTTGAGGGACTGGCCGGCGTTTTCAGACGTGGCGAAACGGTTCGCCGAGGGAGACGTCTGTCTGCGCGTCGGCGGCCTGGCCGGATCGGCGCGCGCGCTCGCGATCGCCGAGCTGCTGCAGCGCCACCCGCGCCCGATGCTCGTCGTCGTCGCCTCGCTCGCCGACGCCCACCGCTTCACGCAAGATCTAAAATTCTTCGGCGCCGCCGCGTTCGAGTTTCCGGAGCGCGAGCCGCAGCTCTGGAAGGGCGGCCACCATCGCGAGGCGGAGGCCGAGCGCGCACTGATCGTCCGCCGCCTCACCGCGGGCGAGCCGATCGCCGTGGTGGTCACGCCGGCTGCGCTCGACACGCCGCTGCCGACGCCGGGCGAATTCCGGGATGGCACGCTGCGCCTGGCGACGCGCGACAGTCTCGATCGTGAGCTGCTGCTCGAGGCCCTCGAGAAGGCCGGCTACGAGCGGGTCGACACGGTCGTGCAGGTCGGCCAGTGGAGTGCGCGCGGCGGCATCGTGGACGTCTTCTCGCCGATGCATCCAAGCCCCGCTCGGCTCGAGTTCGACGGTGACGACATCGAGTCGATCCGCCTGTTCGACCCGACCACGCAGCGCTCCACCAGCATGCTCGACGAGCTGCTGGTGCTTCCGCTCGTCGCGGTGCCCGATACGCCGGCCGACGGGGCGACGCGTCTGCTCGACTATCTGCCGGCCGACGCGCCGGTGATCGTCGACGCACCGCGGCTGCTCGACGAGACGTCGGAAGACGCGCCGGGGCGGCGCCCGCTTGCCGACATCATCGCGGGACGCCCGCGCGTCGAGCTCGAGGTCCTGGCGGGCGAGGATGCGGACGCGACGCTCGAGGCGCTGTCCGTCGATCCGTATTCCGGCAAATTCGACCGGCTTGTCGACGATCTGCTTCGCTGGCGCGGCGAGGGGTTTACCGTGCGTCTCGTCGCCGCGGACGCGGGCCAGGCCGAGCATCTGCGCGAGATCCTGCACGATCACGATCTCGACACGCGCGTGGCGGAGCAGCTCGAGGCGCCGGACGCGATCGCCATCGTGGTGGGCGAGCTGTCGGGCGGCTTCACGATTCCGGCGGTCGGGCTCGTCCTGCTAGCCGAGACGGAGATCTTCGGTGCGCGCCGCCGTACGCTGCGCCGGCCCAAGTACCAGCGCGGCGCGGCGCTCACCGCGTTCACCGACCTGGCCGTGGGCGACCTCGTCGTTCACGAAGACCACGGCATCGGCAAGTACCTCGGCCTGCGGACGATGCGCGTCGGCGACAAGGACGCCGACTTCCTGCTCCTCGAGTACGCCGACAACAACCAGCTCTACGTTCCCGTCGATCGCCTCGACCTTGTCTCGAAATACCTCGGCGCCGACACCGGTGCGGCGCGGCTCGATCGTCTGGGCGGCGCGTCGTGGCAGCGGGTCAAGGAGTCGGTGCGCGCCGCCCTGCGCGAGATGGCCGAGGAGCTCTTGAAGCTGTACGCGCGCCGGTCCGTCGCCGAAGGCCATGGGTTTTCGCCCGACACGCCGTGGCAGCGCGAGTTCGAGGCGTCGTTCCGGTTCGAAGAGACGCCCGACCAGCTGCGCGCGATCAAGGACGTCAAGCGCGACATGGAGAGCCCGCGGCCGATGGACCGGCTGGTGGCGGGCGACGTCGGCTACGGCAAGACCGAGGTCGCGCTACGTGCGGCATTCAAGGCGGTCGCCGACGGCACGCAGGTGGCGGTGCTCGTCCCGACCACCGTGCTGGCCCAGCAGCACTGGTCCACCTTCGCCGAGCGCTTCACGCCGTTCCCCGCCAAGGTGGAGCTGCTGTCGCGCTTCCGCTCGCCCAAAGAGCAGAAAGCGGTTGTCGAGGGGCTCTCCAAGGGCACGGTCGACGTCGTGATCGGCACGCATCGCCTGCTCGGTAAGGACGTCGCCTTCAAGAATCTCGGGCTGCTGATCGTCGACGAGGAGCACCGCTTCGGGGTCGCGCACAAGGAGCGCGTCAAGCAGCTGCGCGCCTCGGTCGACGTGTTGGCGATGACCGCCACGCCGATCCCGCGCACCTTGTATATGTCGCTCTCCGGCGTGCGCGACATGTCGGTGATCGAGACGCCGCCCGTGGATCGCCTGCCGATCGAGACGATGGTGCGGCGCTTCAGCCGCTCGGTCATCAAGGAGGCGCTCGACCGCGAGCTCGAGCGCGGCGGCCAGGTCTTCTTCGTCCACAACCGCGTGCAGTCGCTGGCGTCGATGGCCCGCTTCGTCCAGGAGCAGGTGCCTGACGCGCGGGTGATCATGGCTCACGGCCAGATGCCAGAGCGCGAGCTCGAGGCGGCGATGGTGAAGTTCATCGACGGGCAGGCCGACGTGCTCGTGTCGACGGCGATCATCGAGTCGGGCCTCGACATCCCCGCCTCGAACACGATCATCGTCAACCGCGCCGACCGTTTCGGCCTGGCCCAGCTCTACCAGCTGCGCGGCCGCGTGGGGCGCGAGCGCCAGCAGGCCTACGCCTACCTGCTCGTGCCGGCCGACGGGCGCGTCGACGAGCAGGCCCAGCGGCGGCTGCGCGCCCTCCAGGAGCTGACCGAGCTGGGCTCCGGCTTCAAACTCGCCATGCGCGACCTGGAAATCCGGGGCGCGGGCAACCTCCTGGGGGCCCAGCAGCACGGCCACATCGCGGCCGTGGGCTACGATCTTTACGCGAAACTTCTGGCCGAAGCCGTGGCAGAATTGGGCGGCCAACAGACCTCCGCGGCGGTGGAACCGGTGATCAGCGTCGCGGAGGAGGGCTTCGTTGCCGAAGACTATGTGCCCGAGGTCAACCAGCGTCTTGCGTTCTACAAGCGACTGGCCGGCGCCGCCGGCGACGCCGAGGTCGACGACATCCGCGCTGAGCTCGTCGATCGCTTCGGCCCGCTGCCGGAGCCCACGCGGCGCCTGCTCGACATCGTCCGCATCCGCGTCGCCGCACGCGCGCTGCGGGTCGAGAAGATCGAAGCGGGCGAGGGACGCGCGCTGATCACGTTCGCCCCGTCCACGCACGTGGAGCCGGCGCGGCTCGTGCACGCGATCCAGGCGAGCCGCGGGCGCCTTCAGATGAAGCGCGAGTTCACCATCGAGGCCACGATCGCCAAGGGCTCGTGGCCGGCCGTGCGCGACTCCATCCTCAAGACGCTGGACGAGCTCGCGCGCGCATGATGCGCACGGCGCACGTGGTCGCCCTGGCGTTTCTCGTCGGCGGCTGCGCTCTGCCGTCGTGGGTGCCGCTGATCGGCGGGCCGAGGGGCCCGGCGGGACCGGCGCCCGTGGCCGGAAAGCCGCTCTCGCCCGACATGCCGATGCCTGGCGACGTACGCGTCCGCCCGCCCGAGCCGAACGAGGACATCGCGGACAGGGTCGTCGCCGTCGTGAACAACGATGCGATCACGCTCAGCGAGCTGCAGGAGACGATCGTCGCGTACCGCGCCGAGAACCGGCAGGGGCGTGCGGGCACCCAGAGCGACGAGGAGCTGGCCAAGCAGTTCTTGCCGCGACTCATCGACAGCCGACTGCAGCTGCAGGAAGCCGACCGCGAGAAGATCACCGTCGAGGACCAGGAAGTCACTGAGGAGATCAACGAGCGGATCAAGATCTACAACACGAAGAGCGTGGAGGAATTCGAGAAGCTGCTCAAAGAGCAGGGCATCAGCATGGACGCGGTGAGGAAGCGCATCCGCGAAGCCCTCCGCGTGCAGAAGATCATCCGCCGCAAGGTGGCGCTCCGGGTGTCCGTGACGGACACCGAGATCGTCGAATACCTGGAGGAGAACCGCCCGCGGCTCGAGACGGGTCTGTCCTATCACGCCCGGCACATCCTCGTCGTTCCCGAGGGCGGCACCGACGTCGCCTGGGAGAGCGCGCGGATCAAGGCCGAGATGCTGCGCGCGCAGGTCGTCGACAACGGTGACTTCGTCGGCGTCGCCAAGCAGTATTCCCAGGACGCCAGCGCCAAGGAGGGCGGAGACCTCGGCACGCTCAAGCGCGGCGAGCTCGCCCAGGACATCGAGACCGAAATCCTGAAGCTCGAGCCGGGGCAGCTCTCGGCCCCCTATCGGTCGGGGCTCGGCTATCACGTGTTTCAGCTCGAGTCGAAGGAGTCGCTGGAAGGCGCCGGGCTGTTCCGGGTCAAGCAGCAGATCCGGGAGATCCTGTTCCGCCAGAAGTATGAGGCCCGGCTGGAAGCCTGGCTGAAGGAGATCAAGCAGCGCGCGATCATCGAGGTTCGTATGTGAAAGACGTTGACAGCGCCCCCCCTGCGATGCGACGATGACATCGTCGTAGCTCCAACCCCGTAGAAACTCTGCAGAAAAGCGCAAAACTCTAACGCCATGCGGCCATGAGCGCCGCCCCCGGAGCCCGTTGATGAGCGCCCGCCGAGAACGAGGCCAAGCAAACCCGACCCAGCAGGACGCCCAGATGCCGTCCAACGGCATGAACCTGTCGGAGCTCAAGGAGAAGTCGATCTCCGACCTCAACACCATCGCCCGCGAGCTCAACGTCCAGAGCGTGGGCGGGCTGCGCAAACAGGAGCTCATCTTCAAGATCCTCCAGGCGCAGGCCGAAAAGGACGGGCTCATCTACGCCGAGGGTGTGCTCGAAGTCCTGCCGGATGGGTTCGGCTTTCTGCGCGCGCCCGACTACAACTATCTCCCCGGGCCCGACGACATCTACGTCTCGCCCTCACAGATCCGGCGCTTCGATCTGCGCACCGGCGACACCATCTCGGGCCAGGTGCGGCCGCCCAAGGACACCGAACGCTACTTCGCGCTGCTCAAGGTCGAAGCGATCAACTTCGAGACGCCCGAGCAGGCGCGCGAGAAGATCTTCTTCGACAACCTCACGCCGCTCTATCCGATGGAGCGGCTGCGGCTCGAGTACGACGCCGAGGACCTGACGACGCGGGTGATGGACTTGCTCGTCCCCATCGGCAAGGGCCAGCGCGGCATGATCGTGGCCGCGCCGCGCACCGGTAAGACGATGATGCTTCAGAAGCTGGCCAACGCCATCGCCAAGAACCATCCCGAGGTCTACCTGATCGTCCTGCTCATCGACGAGCGGCCGGAGGAAGTCACCGACATGCAGCGCTCGGTGAAGGGCGAGGTCATCTCGTCCACCTTCGACGAGCCGCCGCAGCGCCACATCCAGGTGGCCGACATGGTCATCGAAAAGGCCAAGCGGCTGGTCGAGCACAAGCGCGACGTC
>JBKOZH010000281.1:0-5530 GCA_046725765.1 Candidatus Methylomirabilota bacterium
GAAAACCCCGGGGCCGTGCTCGAGGCGCTGCGGCAGCGCGCCGACACGCCTCGGCGCGAGCTCGACGAGTTCAGTCGGCTCCTGCTCGGCGCGCCGTCCGCGAGCTCGGCGCCGGCCCGCTGAGCCGCGCCAGCTCGGCGCGCGCGCGGCCGAGTCGCGTGCGGGCGTCCGGATGGTCCGGACGCTTGGTCAGGAACTCGGTGGTCGCCGTCGCCAGCCCAGCCCAATCGCGCTGCGCCTCCAGCGCCGCCCACAGATCGAAGTGCGCGCGGGCCACCTCGAAGTTGAGCGCGAGCGCCGCGCGCGCGGCCACTTCCGCGTCGGCGTAGCGCCGGGCCGCGAGCAGCACGCCCGGCAGCGCGGCGCACGCCGTCAGTGAGTCGGGCTTGAGCCGGATCGCCTCGCGGTACGCCCACTCCGCCTCGTCGAGCCGTCCCTGCTCTGCGTAGAGCTCGCCCAGGTCGCAGTGCGCACGGACATAGTCGCGCTTGAGCGCGATGGCGCGCCGAAACGCGGCCTCCGCCTCCACGGAGCGACCCTGCCAGTACAGCGACACGCCGAGCCCGCGGTGGAGCGCGGGATGGTCAGCGACGCCGAGCGCCTCGCGGTAGGCGGTTTCCGCCTCGCGGTGACGCCCCTGACGGCCGAGGCCGAGCGCGAAGTTCGCGCGCGTGCGGACGTTCGCCGGATCGACGCGGACGGCTTCGCTCAGCACGGCCTCCGCCTCCGCGTGTCGGCCCTGACGTCCGAGCGCGACACCGAGCTCGTAGAGCAGATCTCCGTCCTCCGGGCGCGCCGCGAGCGCGCGCCGGAACTCCGCCTCCGCCTCGGCGTAGAGACCGATGGCGCCGAGCGCCGCGCCGCGGCCGCCATGGAAGTCGGCGTCGCCCGGCCGCAGACGGAGCGCCTGCGCGTACACCTGCGCCTCCTCGGTCCGTCGCCCGCGGCGGCGAAGCGCATCGGCGAGTGCCACGTGCGCCGCGACGAAGCTCGGCCGCCGACGCAGCGCCTCGCGCAGTGCGGCGAGCGCCTCGTCCGATCGGCCGTGGCGCTCGAGCGCGACGCCGAGGTGGTACCAGGCCCGCGCCTCGGTGGGCGCCACCCGCACCGCGTCGCGCAGCGTGCGTACCGCCTCGACATAATCGCGCCGCCGACGGAACGCGCGCCCGAGTGCCAGGAGCACGCGCGGGTCGCGCGGGCGACGGACGGCGGCCTCACGATACGCGGCGGATGCCTCGGCGAGCCGGCCGGCGCGCTCGAGCGCGACGCCGAGGCCGACGTGCGCGCGAGCATCGTCCGGTGCTCCGCGGATCGCGTCACGGAACGCGGCGGCCGCGTCGTCGAGTCGACCGGCGTCGAGCAGCGCGCGCGCCAGGGCGAGCGGCGCACCGTCGGGCGCGCCGCTCTCGGAGAGCGTCTCGACGGCCTCGTCGGCACGCCGCTGCCGCCGCAGCACGCGCGCGAGCGTCTCGCGCGCGAGCGCGTCCGCGGGACGGCGTGCCAGAACCGAGCGCGCGGCCGTCTCCGCCCCAGGCCAGTCTTGAAGCCGCTCGAGCGTCCAGGCGAGCTGTAGCGCGACGTGCGCGTGATCGGGCCGGCAGCGGAGCACCTCGCGGAAGGCGTCGGCCGCCTCGCGGTCACGCCCCTGCTCGAACAACACGGCGCCGAGCGCTTCGTGCGCGGAGCCGGCCGTGGGCGCGACGGCGAGCGCGGCGCGCGCCTCACGCTCGGCGTCGGCGGTGCGGCGCAGACGGCGCAGGACGACGACGAGATCGAGGCGCGCGCCGAGGTCGTCCGGGCGCTCAGCGATCGCATCGGACAGGGCCGCCGCCGCCTCGTCGAAGCGGCCCTCGCGCGCGTGGCCGCGCGCGAGGGCGCGACACGCCTCGAACCGGTCCATCAGCCTTCCAACGGGCGCGGTCAGCGCCCCGGCCGCGGCCGTTCGAAGATCGCGGCGATCATGTGGTCGAGGTAGCGGAAGTCGAAGGGCTTCGGCACGTACCCGAACGCGCCCGTCTTCAGCGCGTCGGCGGCCAACGCGATCTGCTCGTTCGCGGTGACCATGATCACGGGAATGCTCTCGTCGATCTTCTTGATGTCCTTGAGCACCTCGACGCCGTTCATGCGCGGCATGTTGATGTCGAGCAGGACCGCGTCGGGGCGGTGGCGCAGGACGGCGGTGAGCGCGTCCGTGCCGTTGCTGGCCGTCTCGACGTCGTAGCTCGGCTTGAAGTGCTCGCTCAGGACCTCGATGATCAGCGGCTCGTCGTCGACAATGAGGAGACGCTTGCGACTCACGGCGGGATCGTAGCACGAACGGGGGTGGTACCATCCCGCCCAGAGGGCCATGATGGGCTTCGCCGCCGAGCACGATGTACCGATTCCGTACATGCAGCGAACCCGCGACTACTACGTGCGGCTCGGATACCCGGCCTATCGCTGGGCGCACTTCGCGGACGTGCCGTTCACGCCGCTCACCGCGCCGCTCGCGCGGCTGCGGCTGGCGCTCATCACCACCGCGGCGCCGTATCAGCCCGGCGTCGGCGATCAGGGACCGCGCGCGCCGTACAACG
The DNA here is from genome assembly GCA_046725765.1 of Candidatus Methylomirabilota bacterium. Taxonomy (GTDB): domain Bacteria; phylum Methylomirabilota; class Methylomirabilia; order Rokubacteriales; family CSP1-6; genus AR12. The sequence continues at coordinate 2,574 of JBKOZH010000281.1, forward strand.
CCGCCGCCAAGTTTTACACGGTGTACTCGGTACCGACCGACGGCAGCCTGGACCTGCGCATCTCGCACGTGGGCTACGACCGGACGCACACGACGGCCGAGGATCCGAATACGTGGCTGCCGCTGATCCAGCTGCAGCACGCCGTCAAAGCCGGGCGCATCGGCGCCCTCACGCCGCGGCTGCACGGCGCGCCGACCAACCGCAGCCAGCGCGTCACGATGGAGCGCGATGCGCCGGAGCTGTTGCGGCGCTGTCGTGAGGACGGCGCCGACGCCGCGCTGCTCGTCCCCAGCTGACCCGTTTGCCACCAGACCGTGAGTCTGGTCGCGCGACATCTCGAGGCCAACGGCATCCCCACCGTCATCATGGGCTGCGCCAAGGACATCGTGGAGTACTGCGGCGTGCCGCGCTTCCTGTTCAGCGACTTTCCCCTCGGGAACAGCGCCGGCCGCCGGTTCGACGCCGAGTCGCAGGCGTGCACGCTCGAGCTCGCGCTGCGCGTGCTGGAGTCCGCTCCCGGCGCGCGCACGACGGTGCAGTCACCTCTCCGCTGGAGCGACGACGCGACGTGGAAGCTCGACTTTTCGAACCTCGACCGGATGACGCCCGAGCAGATCGCCGAGCGACGGCGGGAGTTCGACGAGATCAAGGCGATCGCCAAGTCCAAGCGCGACGCCGTCGCGGACCTGTGACGAAGCCCTTCGCCGGCGTCCGGATCCTCGACTTCACACGGTACCTGGCCGGCCCCTACGGCACCTACCAGCTGGCGCTGCTCGGCGCCGACGTCATCAAGATCGAATCGCTCGAGGGCGACGAATCCCGTCACCTGCTCGTGAGCCGCGAGTGGGCGGAGCGCAAGATGGCGTCGTCGTTTCTCGCCGTCAACGCCAACAAGCGCAGCATCACGCTCGACCTGCGCAAAGCGGCGGCCGTGGACGTCATCAAGCGCCTCGTGCCGACCGCCGACGTCGTGTGGGAAAACTTCCGGCCCGGCGTGATGGATCGGCTCGGCGTGGGCTACGCCGCGCTGGCCGCGCTCAACCCGCGCCTCATCTACTGCGCTGTCTCCGGATTCGGGCACACCGGCCCCGAGCGGACGACGGCCGCCTTCGACGGCAAGCTGCAGGCAATGTCGGGAATCATGTCGATCACCGGCGACCCCGCCGGCGGCCCGATGCGCGCGGGCTTCGCGATCTGCGACACGATCGGCGGCATGACGGCCGCCCTCGCCGTGTCGAGCGCCCTCTACCAGCGCGCGCAGACGGGCCGCGGCCAGTTCGTCGACGTCGCGATGCTCGACGCCGCGCTGGCGTTCATCCCTGGTCCCGTGACCGAGTACACGGTGGCCGGCATTCAGCAGCGGCAGATCGGCAACGGCTCGGTGAGCCGCAAGCCGACGGCCAGCCGCTTCCGCGCTGGCGACGGCTTCATCGTGCTCGCCGTGCTGACGGAAAAGCAGTTTGCCAGCCTCATGCGGACGATCGGCCGCGCCGACGCCCTGGAGGACCCGCGCTTCAAGGACTGGCGCGCCCGCACCGACCACGAGCCGGCGCTGCGCGAGATCATCGAGACCGCGCTGGCCAAGGACGATCCCAAATCGTGGGAGGCGCGGCTCACCGCCGCCGACGTTCCGTGCGCGACCGTCTGGAAGATCGAGGAGATCACGCGGCACCCGCAGCTGGAGCACCGCGATGTCGTGCAAACGATCGACTCGCGCTACGGCCCGATGCGCCTCGTCGGCTCGGGCTTTCGGCTCGAGCACGGCAGCCCGTCCATCGATCGTGAGCCGCCGACGCTCGGCGAGCACACCGACGAGATTCTCGGCGAGGCGGGCTACACGCCGGCGGAGATCAAGGAGCTACGGCGCGACGGCGTAATCTGAGTCGGTGTGACTGGAGTCGGGGCTGGATCACGCTTAGCGAAGCTTGCCCCACAACAGAACCAAGAGCGCAGCAAACGACAGCACTCCCCAGCCAATCTGTTTTGTTTCTTTGACGAGCAGGTCGAGATACGCCGGGATGCTCGGCCCCTCGACCGTTAGTCGTGTGAATTCCTTGAAGACCGTCGCCTCACCGGCGATCACGGCAATTCCGAGCGCAACTCCCAGGAGCCCGATACACCAGGCGATCAGCCTGGAACCGCCCATCGTTGGTTCTCCTTCCAATCAAGCCGCGGCGCCGGCTCTCTATTTTGTTTGGCAACAGTGCAGAGCTCGGCCGGCCTATTGCTTCGGGATTGTGAGTGGCGAGATGGGGGTTGCGTATAGAGTGCCAACCCATCTCGCGGTGAGTACGTCGGCGAATCGACCATTTTGGACAACGGCGCGCGGCGTTTTGTGCCCCGTCGACACGGCAGCGTGACACTCCTGTTCGCCGTCGCAACGCATCGAAGGGGTCGCACGGGACGCTCGGCCGCACGGTCCAACCGTCGCTGTGGGCGCGGGCGCGCGCCGGATCAGCTGCGGACGGAGATCACGAAGACCCAGCGACGCGGGTCGACGACCGACGCGGTGATCATGTCCTTCCTGCGAGATAGGTAACAGAGTATTCCGGACACCTGGGTGACACTTCTTGCCCTCTTCGGAGGAGGAGGGCATGCCTTGGTAGGAGTGTCACGTCATGGACGAGCGGCTCCGATTTGTCGCCCGCCTACTCGAGGGCGAGAAGATGGCGCCTCTGTGCGCCGAATTCGGCATTTCCCGCAAGGCCGGCTACAAGATCTTCGATCGCTACAAAGATTGCGGCGTCGAGGCGCTGACCGACCGCAGCCGCCGGCCCTTCCGCCAGGCGAACCGTCTTCCGGCCCAGATCGAGGCGATCATCGTCCGTCTCAAGCGCGAGTATCCCGGCTGGGGCGCGCCCAAGATTCGCGAGAAGCTGCGCCAGCAATCGGCGATGTCGCACTTGCCGGCGATCAGCACCGTCCATGCCGTCCTCGACCGCCACGGCCTCGTTAAA
>JBKOZH010000055.1:0-5785 GCA_046725765.1 Candidatus Methylomirabilota bacterium
CCTACTCGACCGGACGGAAGCGCAGCCCCTCCCGCTCGCGCACGATCACGCCGGGCCGCGGGAAGTGGGCGGCCAGGATGAGGACGCCGGTATCGGCGTGGCGCTCGACGAACTCGCGGCGGGTGACCGCCGCCTGCTTGCCGTCGTAGCAGAAGCGGCTCGACCACTGGGGCTCCGCGACCTGCACGACGCGATGCATGAGATCACCGGAGAACACGGCGTCGCCCGCGCTCGTCTTGAGTCGTACCGAAACGTGACCTGGGGTGTGCCCGACCGAGGGCTCGAAGCTGAGCCACCGATCGATCCGGTGGCGGTCGTCGACGAGCTCGGCCTGCCCGGCCGCCACGATCGGCAGCACGCTGTCGTCGATGCAGCCGTATTCGTCGCCGCCGCGCTCGTTCTCGTGCTTCCAGAACGACCACTCCTCGCCGGGGAATACGTAACGCGCGTTCGGGAACGTCGGCACCCACCGACCGTCGATGAGGCACGTGTTCCAGCCGACGTGGTCGACGTGCATGTGGGTGATGACGACGTAGTCCACCTCCTCGGGCCTCACGCCGGCGGCGGCGAGGTCGTCGAGGAAGGTCCCGCTGCGACGGTGCCACAGCGGATTCGACTCGCGGTCCTTGTCGTTGCCGACGCCGGTGTCGATCACGACGAGGTGCTCCGGCGTACGCACGATCCAGCTGCCGATCCGCGAGCCCATGTCGTCCGTGGAGTCGTCCCAGAAGTACGGCTTGAGCCACGCGTGGTGCCGGGCGACGCCCTCGGCGGTGGACTCTGGCAGCATCGACGTCGTCGGAAACGTCGAGCGGCCGATCTCGATCACGCGCGTGAGACTCACCTCGCCCAGCTTCAGCGTCGTCATCGCCCCGCCTCCTTGACCAGCCGCGTGACCTCGCCCGGCTGCGGCATGCGCCCGGCCGCCTTGTAGGAAAACACCGCGCGGCCGTCCACCTTCACGGCCAGCTCACCCAACCCGCCCAGACGCACGGGCGCGGTGATGCCCGCGCGGGCCAGCTCGTCGCGGAGGCGCACGGCCTCCCGGCGAAGGTCGCCTCAGAAGAGTCAGCGACGGATTTCGACGTTCATCATCGAAACGCTCACGGACGCTGCGCCGCGGGCAGCATGGCGATGAGCGGGTCCAGGTTCTTCGGATTCGGCGCGAGCTGCCCCACCGGCTGCGCGTGCACAGCGGCAACGATGGCGTCGTTGAACGGCGTCGGCACGGCTTTCTTCTTGCCCTCCGCGGACACGTGGCCGTTCAGAAAGTCGACCTCCGTGCGGCGGCGCTTCATCACGTCTTGCAGCAGCGAGGGGCGTCCGCCCGTACGCCGCTTGGCTTCCGCGGCGAGGTCGGCCTCGACCTCCGTCAGGCCACGGCCCTCGGCGGCGTCCACGATCCGCTGCGCGTCGATGCCACCGATCAGCGGCTCGATCGTGTGGCCATGCGCGCGGCCGACGCGAACCACCTCGGCGCCGAGCTGGATCGACACGCGGCGCGGCCCTGGCTCCAGCCGAAGCTCCGCGGACCCGAGGCCGGAGAGCCCGGCGAGCGCATTGCCCATGCAATTCACGGCGAGCTTCGACCAGCGCTGGCCCCAGAGGTTCGTGGTGACTTTCGTCAACGCGACGCCGCTCAGCACGCGGGCCAGCTCCTGCACGCGCGGGGTGTCGCGGCCGTCGAGCTCGCCGACGTAGAAGCCGACCTGGCCCGTGTCGGTACGGATCGCGTGGCCGCCCTCGTACATCCCCGCGCTAATCGCGATCACGCAGCCGAGCGTGCGCTCGCGCCCGATGACCGCCGCCACGCGCTCGTCGTTGATCCCGTTCTGAAAGTCGACGACGACGCCGTCCGGCTGTTTCAGGTATTGCGCCGCCAGCTGCGCGGCCCAGTCGGTGTCATACGACTTGACGGCGAGGAACACGGCGTCGAACGGCGCGTCGACTCCCTGCAGCTCGTGCAGGTGCAGCGCGCGCACCGGCACCACGTGCTCGCCGCACGTCCCGGACAGCCGCAGCCCGACCTTGTTCATCGCCTCGACGTGCTCGGGCCACTGATCCACGAGCGTGACATCGTGCCCCGCCTTCGTGAGCATTCCGCCGACCACCGAGCCGATGGCACCCGAGCCGAGGACCGCGATCCGTTTGATCATGCGCGGGAGTGTAACACCGGCGCTCACCGCCTCCGCGGCTGCACGAGCGTCAGGAGCCTGGCGTGCTGGACGCAGGTCCAGCAGTGCGGTGGGGTGCGCGTTATTTCTACATCCCCGAACGACGAAATTGCGAGCCCGCGCTGCGAGCGTTGGAGAGGGCTACGCGGTGCGGCGGCGCGCGAGTCGCCGGCCATTGGCGGGGGGCGCAGGAGCCTCCTGAGAGGAGGCGCCCGGTTCGAGCAGCCGCTTGGCCAGATAGTACTTCTTGGGGCGGCGGCGCTCTTCACGACGGCGCGCGCGGTCACGCTCGATCTGACGCTCGAGCATCGCGAAGGCCTGCTCGAAGGCCAGGCGCGGGGTGTCCGCCGTAATGTCCGCGTGTAACTCGGGACGCCGCGGAAGGTCGACGGTGATCGAGCAGCGTTCCGTCGGTCCGCCCTTATCCCCCGTCTCGTTGGAAAACTGTACGCGCGCGGTCGTCGCCGGCACGTGCAGGCGCGCCAGGGATGCCGCGATCTTGCCGTTCACGAGCGTGCGCAAGGGCCGGTCGTCGCCGAGGCCTTCGATCACGACGCGCATTGCGCCGGAAGGTCACGCAATCGCCGTGCCGCCGAGGCTTGTGGCACTCGCGTTGCTGAGGTTTCGCCCCTCAAGGGGGTGCACTGTGATGACATTCGGCATTGCCTGGGCACAAAGTTCGGCGACCGCCCCGGCCACCAGTGCTGCACCGGCCGCGGGCGCAACCTCCAGCGGCGGCTCGGCCGCGCTGGGGTTCCTGGTCATCCTGGGATTGCTCGTCATCGTCGGGGTCGCGGTCAAGCTTTACGACCGCAAGCGCAAGCGCGACGCGGAAGCCGTGCATCTTCAGGCGCAAGTTTCCGACGCGCTCATGCGCGACACTCGGCTGGCCGGCCTGGTGTTGACGCCGACGGCCCAGGTCGCAACCTGGGGCAGCGGCCCGGCGACGATCGAGATCAGCGGGGACGTCCCGGACGCTGCGACGCGTGACACCGTGCTGCGCGTCGCGCGGGAGGAAGCCGCGCGGCTCCGGCCCGACGTTCAGATCGTGGACCGCCTCGGCGTGCGGCACGCGATCGCCGCGTAGCTCACACTGACGACACGGGGGCCGCGCGGCCTCCGTGTCGTCACACCTGCCCGTTCAACGCACGCGTGAGCTGACGCAGATGGTTGTCGTCGTGCCACGCGATCAGCGTCAGGAAGTCGTCGACCGTGCGCCGTCCGCGCGAGTCGAGCTGCCAGCCCACGCGCGTCCACGCGTCTGAATTCGCGCTTCGCAAGATCTCCAGCGTTTCCGCGCGCCGTCGCTCGAACGCGTGTGCGGCATCGCGCGCGTCGTGCCGGAGATATTGCCGCTCCTGCGCCCAGCGGTTCGGATTCGTCGTCGGGAACCGCGGCGCGTCACTGGTGAGAATCAGCACGATCCGCTCGTGAAAGGACTCCTCGAGATCACGCAGGTGACAGACGATCTCCACCGGCGCCCACGCCTCGGGCGCGGGGCGGTGCGCGAGCACCGCCGCCGGCGCGGACGCGAGGGCGCGGCTCAGCTCGGCCGGCGTCGCTGCGAGGCGCGCCAGACGCTCGGCGCGCGTGCGACGGCCCCATCCGGCGATTTCGTCACGGACGTTCACGGCTCGCCCGCCACTATATCTCGCCCACTATATATGGAGGCGTTCGGGCCGACCGCGGCAACGTCGATGCGGCACGCGCCACGCGCGTCGAGATGGCACCGCGCCTGCAGACTCCGAAACACCGGAGGTTGCCAATGAGCAAGGTCACGTTTGTCGCTATTGCGATCGCGCTCCCGGCACTCGTCGCCGGTTGCGCCACAACATACCAGCCGTATCCGTCGGCGTATCCCGCCGCGTCGGTACCCACGTACCCCGTGGTGGTTGCGCCTGAACCCAACACCGACGCGCCGCGGATCGAGAACAGCGACGCGGCGGGTGTGACGAGCGTTCCGGGCTATCACTCGCCGGCCGCCGTCATCGTCGTTCCTCCGGACCGCGTCGTCGTTCCTCCGGCCCGCTAACCGGCCGCGCGGCGCGGGTTTCGATGTAGAATCGGGCCCCGATGCCCGAGTCGATTCCCGCGCCGCTGATCATCGACACGCTCAAAGATACGTTCCGCGAGGCGCGCGCGGCGCTCGGCGCCGAAGGCGTCCGTCCGCGTCACGATCACCTCGGCTGGATCCTGAGCGTCCCGGACACGCACCAGAAGACGGTGCTCGCGGCCCTAGACAAAGAACGGGCGCTGCGCGTGCTCACCTGCTCGACCGAGGACGAGGCCAACGCCATCGCGGCCGGACTCTGGATGGGCGGTGAGCCGTTCGCGTTGATGATCCAGCACGCCGGGCTCTACGCGTCGGTCAACACGCTGCGCGGTGTGGCCATGGACGGCCGCGTGCCGATCTTCTACATGATCGGGCTGCTCCAGCGGGAACGCGACAAGGAGCCGCGGGAATCGCGGCATTCCATGGTGCGCTACTGTGAGCCGCTGCTCGACCTGTTCGGCGTGCCGCACGCGCGGCTCGAAGGCCCCGACGACGTCCGCTTCATCCCGGAGTACTACCGGCTGGCGCAGAAGCGTCGCGGCCCGACCGCGGTGCTCGTCGGTCTGGAGACCGCCTGATGGCGATGAAGCCCGAGGAGGCGCTGCGCGCCATCGCGGCGGCACGCGGCGATGCGCTGTGCGTGCCGACGATGACGACGGCGCCGGCGTGGCGGACCATCGCGCCCGACGATCTGTCCGTCGGCTGCGTCGGCTTCATGGGCGGCGCCTCGTCGCTGGGATTGGGGCTGGCCCTCGCCCGCCCTGATCGCCGGGTGCTCGTCTTCGACGGCGATGGCTCGCTGCTCATGCAGCTGGGCTCGCTGGCGACGATCGCGGGCGCAGCGCCGCGCAACCTCGTCCACATCGTCTTCAAGAACGGCGTGTACCACACGTCCGGCGCGCAAGAGATTCCCGGCGGCGGCGGCGTCGACTTCGTGCAGATGGCAAAGGGCGCGGGCTATCGCGCCGCGCACGTGATCGACGACGTCGCCGAGCTGAAGCGGCGGCTGCCGTCGCTGCTGCGCGACGAGGGCCCCATCCTCGTCGAGCTGCACACCGGCCTCGCCGACAAAACGCCGATGACGGACCGCGGCGGCGTGCCGTTTCCCGATCAGGTGGAGCGCCTGCGCGGCCGGCTCATCGCTTCCTGACCGGCGCGCCGAGCTCGGTCAGCAGCACGCGTGCAATCAGCCGCGCTCGCAGGTCCAGCGCGCGCCGCCCCGTCGAGGCGCGCGCGACCGCCGGCGCGCCGAAGTAGCCGCGTCCCGTCGGGTCCATCTCGCTGAACGTCTTGCCCGCGGCGAGCTCCGCGCGGACGTCGATCCAGTGCGGCGGTAAGCGCCGGCTCAGTCGCCGGCGCACGAGCCGCGGCGCCGTCGCGAGCACGACGGCCGTCTCCAGCTCGCCCGCGTGCCACTCGCGCTCCGGTGCGGGACTCCGCAACAGTCGGCGCACGCGTGCGTTCGTCATCGCGCGCTGCCCGCGCGCCGCCGGCGCGAAGCCGGCGAACAGCACGCGCACGCCGCGTCGTCGCTCCACACGCCGCTTGATGCGCGCCA
>JBKOZH010000285.1:0-14342 GCA_046725765.1 Candidatus Methylomirabilota bacterium
ACCGCCGCAGCAGCAGGCGCTGGCCGAGGTACGCGCGATGGCCGACGACGCCGCGCGCGTGTACGGCGTCTCGCGCATCCACGTGCTGGCGGGCGGCAACGTGGACGGCGTGGGCGGCTCGTATCAGCGCGGCATGTTTACCATCAGCACGCCGATGCTCCGCTCGCGCCATCGCGACTCGATCGTGGCCCACGAGCTCGCTCATTATCTGCTCGATCACGACCGGCCACTGTCCGGCGCGCCCGGCCTCGACCGCCAGCGCGAGCAGGAGCTGCGCGAGCTGGAGGCCAACGCCAAGGCCGTCGAGATCCTCGCGCGCGTGCGCGGCGTCCCCGAGGAACAGGCGCTGAGCCTCGTTTACGATCATCTGCTCGCGTTCGATCGTCTCGTCGCGCAGCGGCTCACCGTGATCCCGTGGGGACACCGTCCGCCGTGCGACGAGATGACCGACCTGCTCGCACGCTTCCCGGCACAGCGCGGGTGGACGAACGATCTGCCGTGTGGTCCCGCCGCCGGGCCGGTCGTGGCGACGGCGTCGCACCCGACGCCGCCGCCGGCGCGCAAGGCGGCCGCCAGCGGGCTGCTCGTGCACTCGTATTTCACCGACAGCACGTCGGCGCCGGCGGGTGTCCCGAGCGCGTCGGAGATGGACGCGTTGCCGCGCGCGCTCGGAACGTTCGACCGCACTCGCGACGCGCAGGTGACGCTCTTGCTGGGCGTGCAGTCGCAGGGACGCCGGCTCCGGATCGTGAGCCGCTGGTACGACGAGGCCGGCGTCGAGCGCCGCATCGTGTCGCGGGTGGCGGAGCCGCCGGCCACCGCCGGGTCGACGTGGAGCTGGCACACGCACACGGTGCCGATGTGGGCGCTGCGGCCGTACCCGGGGCGCTGGACCGCGAAAGTCTGGATCGGCGAGGAGCCCGCAGGCGAGTACTCGTTCAGCCTGGCGCGTTGAGCGGCGGCGTCGACGGCGCCAGTCGTGCGAACTCCTTGCCTGGATACGACCGGCGTGTGTACGCGAACAGCGCGTCGACGAACGCCTGGGCGTAGGACGGCAGGTGTCGCCGCGGATCCCATACCGCGGCCGTGGATCCGCCGATCGCGCGCCCGGCGCGTAGCAGCGGGGCCACGCGGAGCCCGCTGCGGCTGAAGAGCGTCGTCGACGGCACCACGGCGATGCCGTGGCCGCCACGCGCGAGACTCACCAGCGAGTGCGGATCGTTGGCCTCGAGCAGCACCCGCGGCCGCGCGCGCGCGGCCTCGCACGCCGCGTCGAAGCGCAGACGCGACGCGAAATCGCGGCGTAGCAGCAGCACCGCCTCGCCGTCGAGCTCGCCGACCTCGAACGCCCGCCGCCGCGCCAGACGATGGCCGGGCGGCATCACCGCGAGCACCCAGACGGGAAAGAGCGGCCGGGCGCGCAGCTCCTCGCCGCTGGGGACCGCGCCGAGCGCCAGGTGCAGCTCGCCGCGGGCGACGCGGGCGCGGAGCCTGACGCCGCCGTCCTCGACGAGGCGCACGTCGATGCCCGGCCACGCGCGTCGAAACCCGGTGAGGAAGCCGCTGATGAGGCTCTCCAGCGTCTGTGCGGTGGCGCCGAGCCGCAGCGTCCCCGTCCGGCCGCCCGCGAGCGCGCCCGCGCGCTCGCGCAGCGCATCCGCCGCGCGCAAGATTTCACGTGTGCGCTCCAGCAGGTTCTCGCCCTCGGCGGTGAGATGCAGGCGGCGGCCGACGCGATCGAAGAGCGGCAGGCCGAGCTCGGTCTCGAGGTCGCGCAGCTGGCGTGAGAGCGCCGGTTGCGTGAGGTTGAGCTGCGCCGCCGCGCGCGAGACGCTGCCGCCGTCGGCCACGGCGACGAAATACCGCAGGTGCCGGAGCTCCATGCCTAGCGAGTATAAGCGACCAGTAAAACTATGCATTGGATGTGGGATCACGATCGGCGTACTCATGAGGCGTGACACAGACGGCCACCTGGGACCCTGCGCAGTACCTCAAATGGAGCGATCACCGCCTGCGGCCGGCCGTCGACCTGCTACAGCGAGTGCCGCTGGCGAGTCCCGCGCGCGTGGTGGACCTGGGATGCGGCACCGGAAACGTGACGGCGCTGCTGCGCGCACGCTGGCCCCAGGCGCGCGTCACCGGCATCGACGGCTCGCCGGCCATGCTGGAGCGCGCGCGCGCCTCCGACGCCGGCGTCGAGTGGCAGAAGGCGGACGTCGCGACGTGGACGCCGCCGGCCCCGGTCGACGTCCTGTTCTCGAACGCGACCCTGCACTGGCTCGACGACCATGCCGAGCTGTTTCCTCGGCTGCTCACGGCCGTCGCGCCCGGCGGTGCCCTGGCCGTGCAGATACCGCGCAACTTCAGCGAGCCCTCGCACACATCGATTCACGAGCTTGCGCGCGAGCCGCGGTGGCGTGAGCGACTGGAAAAGCTCGTCAGGCCGGAGCCGACGAAGCCGCCGGAGTTCTACTGGGACGTGCTCGCGCGGCGCGTGCGGACGCTGGACGTCTGGGAGACGGTCTACGCACAAGCACTGAGCGGCGACAACCCCGTCGCGGACTTCGTGAAAGGCTCCTGGCTCAAGCAGTTCCTCGATGCGCTCGACGCCGCCGATCGCCCGGTGTTCGAAGCCGCCTATCGCGCGCGCGTGGCGCGCGCGTACCCGCCGCGCGCGGACGGCACGACGCTGTTTCCGTTCCGCCGGCTGTTCATCGTGGCGCAATGCTGAGCGCCGTTGCCTTGACCGTCCCGGTGCGGCGCGCTAGAGTTATCCGTCATTTACGTCGCCTCCCTCCCGTGTGGGGGAAGCGCTTGTCCAGAAACGATTAGGGAGGCTCCGATGTCCGCGCAGATCAGGTCGCTCTACGCCTCCATGCCCGACCGCCTCGCCCGTGCCCGCAAGTCGTTCGGCCGGCCGCTGACGCTCAGCGAGAAGATCCTCGTCGCGCACTGCCATGACTTCGAGACGCAGCAGTGGGAGCGCGGCAAGGCGATCCTGCGTCTGCGCGTGGACCGCGTCGCGCTGCAGGACGTGACCGGTCAGATGGCGATCTTCCAGTTCATGATGTCCGGGCGCAAGCGCGTGGCCGTCCCCTCGACGATTCACTGCGATCACCTGATCCGAGCTGAGACGGGCGCGGCCGACGACCTCAATCGCGCCATCAGCGAGAGCGCCGAGGTCTACAACTTCATCCGCTCCGCTGCGCGCAAGTACGGCATGGGCTTCTGGCGTCCGGGGTCCGGCATCATCCATCAGGTCGTGCTGGAGAACTACGCCACGCCGGGGACGCTGATGATCGCCGCCGACTCGCACACGCCGAACGCGGGCGGGCTCGGCATGCTGGCGATTGGCGTTGGCGGCGCGGACTGCGGCGAGGCGATGGCGGGGCTGCCGTGGGAGGTGCTGCATCCCAAGCTGATCGGTGTGCACCTCACCGGCAAGCTCTCGGGTTGGACGGCGCCGAAAGACGTCATCACGTACCTCTGCACGCTGCTGACTGTGAAGGGCGGCACCAACAAGATCCTCGAGTACTTCGGGCCGGGCGCGGAGTCCATCAGCGCCACCGGCAAGGCGACGATCTGCAACATGGGCGCCGAGCTCGGCGCGACCACGTCGATCTTCCCGTTCGACTCGCGCATGGCCGCGTATCTGCGCGCCACCGACCGCGGCGACCTGGCCGCGCTCGCCGAGGAGTATCGCGAGCACCTCGTGGCCGATCCCGAGGTCGCCGACGGTCCCGCGTCGTTCTACGACGAGCTGGTCGAGGTCAATCTGGACACGCTCGAGCCGCACGTCGTCGGGCCGCACTCGCCCGACCGTGGCCGGCCGATCAGCCGGCTCGCCGGCGAAGTTCGCCAGCAGAGCTGGCCGGCGACGATCAGCAACGCGCTCATCGGCTCGTGCACGAACAGCTCGTACGAGGACATGCGGCGCGCGGCGCATGTGGCGATGCAGGGGCTCAAGGCCGGGCTGAAAGCGAAGGCCAAGTTTCTCATCACGCCGGGCTCCGAGCGGATCTACCAGACGATCAAGCGCGACGGGATCATGGACACGTTCGAGAAGATCGGCGGCACCGTGCTCGCCAACGCGTGCGGCCCCTGCATCGGCCAGTGGAAGCGCACCGACGTCGGGCCCAACCAGAAGAACACGATCGTGTCGTCGTTCAATCGCAACTTCCCCGGGCGCAACGACGGCTCGCAGGAGACGCTGTCGTTCATCACGAGCCCCGATCTGGTGACCGCGCTGGCCTTCGCCGGCACGCTCGAGTTCAACCCGCTGGCCGACACGCTCACCGCGCCGAACGGCGAGCGCGTACGCTTCACCGCGCCGGAGGGCGAGGAGCTGCCGCGCGACGGCTTCGCGCGCGGCGCGGAGGGCTACGAAGAGCCCGCGGCCGATCCCGACTCGGTGAAGATCGAGATCCCGGAGAACAGCGAGCGGCTGCAGGTGCTCGGGCCGTTCGTGGCGTGGGACGGCAAGGACTTCATCGACCTGCCAATTCTCGTCAAAACCAAAGGCAAAACGACGACGGATCACATCTCGCCCGCGGGCCCGTGGCTGCGCTTCCGCGGTCACCTCGACAAGATCAGCGACAACATGTTCCTCGGCGCCACCAACGCTTTCACCGGCGAGACGGGCAAGGGTGTCAACCCGCTTACGGGCGCCGTCGGTCAGCCGCTGGCGAAGATCGCGCGCGAGCTGAAGGCGGCGGGCGTGCAGTGGGTCGTCGTCGGCGACGAGAACTACGGCGAGGGCTCGAGCCGCGAGCACGCGGCCATGTCGCCGCGCTATCTCGGCTGCGCCGCCGTGATCGTGCGCAGCTTCGCGCGCATCCACGAGACCAACCTCAAAAAGCAGGGTGTCCTGCCGCTGACGTTCGCCGACCCCGCGGACTACGACAAGTTCGAGGGCGGCGATCGCGTGAGCATCACCGGCTTGTACACGCTGGAGCCTGGGAAGCCTGTCACCGTGCAGATCAAGAAGCGCGACGGCCGTGTCGTGTCGATCCAGGGTCGGCACAGCATGACGCGCGAGCAGATCGCCTGGTTCCGCGCGGGCTCGGCACTGAATGCCGGCGAGGTCATCGATCCCGCCACCGGCGGCTCGGCCAAAATGGAAGAAGTCCGGCTCGAGGCCCGCGACACGAAGGCCAAGCCAGGAAAGGACGTTTGATGGCAGGTAAGGTCAAGATCCCGAAGGGCGAGAAGATCACGATCGAGCACGGCAAGCTGCGCGTGCCCGACAATCCGATCATCGCGTTCGTCGAGGGCGACGGCACCGGTCCCGACATCTGGGCGGCGGCCGTGCGCGTGCTCGATGCGGCGGTGGAGCAGTCGTATCGCGGCAAGAAGAAGATCGCGTGGGCCGAGGTGTACGCGGGCGAGAAGGCACAGAAGGTCTACGGCAAAGACTGCCCGCCGAACCTTCTGCCCGACGAGACGGTCGACGTCATCCGCGAGTACCTCGTCGCGATCAAAGGGCCGCTGACGACGCCGGTGGGTGAGGGCTTTCGCTCGCTCAACGTCACGATGCGCCAGGTCATGGATCTGTACGTCTGCCTGCGCCCGGTGAAGTACTTCAAAGGCGTGCCGTCGCCGGTCAAGCGGCCGGACAAGGTCGACATGGTGATCTTCCGGGAGAACACGGAAGACATCTACGCCGGCATTGAGTGGGAACAGGGGACGCCGGAAGCGAAGAAGGTCGTCGAGTTCCTTCAGAAGGACATGAAGGTCAACAAGATCCGCTTCCCGAATAGCTCTTCGATCGGCATCAAGCCCGTGTCGAAGGAGGGCTCGGAGCGACTCATCCGGGCGGCGATCCGGTACGCGATCGAGAACAATCGGCGCAACGTCACGCTCGTGCACAAGGGCAACATCCAGAAGTACACCGAAGGCATGTTCATGAAGTGGGGCTACGCGCTGGCCAAGCGGGAGTTCGGCGACAAGACCGTCGGCTGGGACGAGTGCGGCGGCAAGCCGCCGGCCGGCAAGATCCTCATCAAGGACGCGATCACCGACGCGTTCCTGCAGCAGATCCTCACGCGGCCCGACGAGTTCGACGTCATTCCGTCGTGCAATCTCACGGGCGACCTGCTGTCCGACGCGCTGGCGGCGCAGGTGGGCGGCATCGGCATCGCGCCGGGCGCCAACATCAACTATGAGACGGGCCACGCACTGTTCGAGGCTACGCACGGCACGGCGCCGAAGTACGCGGGCCAGGACAAGGTCAACCCCGGCTCGGTGATCCTGTCGGGCGAGATGATGTTCCGCTACATGGGCTGGACCGATGCGGCCGATCGCATCATCGCCGGCCTGGAGAAGACGATCACGTCGAAGGTCGTGACCTACGACTTCGCGCGGCTGATGGAGGGTGCCAAGGAAGTGAAGTGCTCGGAGTTCGGCACCGCCATCATCGAGAACATGGCGAAGCTCTGATGGAACTGGGCAAGGCGGAGATCCTGAGCACGCGTCACCCGCGCCCGAAGATCACGGTCGTCGGCGCCGGCAACGTCGGCGCCAGCGTCGCGCAGTACGCGGTGGAGAAGGAGCTGGGCGACGTCGTGCTCGTCGACGTCATCGACGGCGTGCCGCAGGGCAAGGCCCTCGACCTGCTGCAGGCCGGCCCGATCCACCGCTACGACGCGGCGCTGGTCGGCAGCAACGGTTACGACGAGACCGCCGACTCCGACATCGTGGTCATCACCGCGGGACTGGCGCGCAAGCCCGGCATGACGCGCGACGATCTCCTGTTCAAGAACGCCGAGATCGTCGGCTCGGTGGTCGAGCAGATCGTGAGCCGAAGCCGTAACGCGATCCTCGTGCTGGTGACGAACCCGCTGGATGCGATGGTGCAGCTGGCGTGGAAGAAGTCGGGTTTCCCGAACCAGCGTGTGGTCGGCATGGCCGGCGTGCTCGACTCGGCGCGCTTCCGCACCTTCATCGCGCAGGAGTTGAAGGTCTCCATCGAGAACGTCACCGCGTTCGTGCTCGGCGGTCATGGCGATACGATGGTTCCGCTGCCGCGGTACTCCACCGTGGCCGGGATCCCGATCACCGAGCTCCTGTCCAAGGACAAGATCGACGCGCTCGTACAGCGCACCGCCAACGGCGGCGCCGAGATCGTCGCGCTGCTCAAGACGGGCAGCGCCTACTACGCGCCGGCGGCGTCCGCGGTAGAGATGGTCGAAGCGATTCTCAAGGACAAGAAGAAGATCCTGCCGTGCGCGGCCTATCTCGACGGGCAGTACGGCGTCCGCGGCTTGTACGTCGGCGTGCCGGTGAAGCTCGGCCGCGCGGGCGTCGAGCAGGTGATCGAGATCAAGCTGACGCCGGAGGAGCAGGCCGCGTTCAACAAGTCCGCCGCCGCCGTCCGGGAGCTGGTGGACAAGCTGAAGATCTAGTCGAGGACGGCGGCACCCCCATGAGAGACATCCACGTCTCCGCGATCGCCGACGCCGTCAAGAAGCTCTGCATGGACGCCAACTGGAGCCTCGAGCCGGACATGCTGCGCGCCTTCGACCGCGCCCTCGGCACCGAGCGCTCGGCCGCCGGGAAGCAAGTCCTCACCATCCTGAAGCAGAACGCCGAGATGGCGCGCACGCGCCGCATCCCGTACTGCCAGGACACGGGCATGGTGATCTGCTTCGTCGAGCTGGGGCAGGACGTGCACGTGACCGGCGGGGCGCTGTCGGATGCGATCAATGAGGGCGTCCGGCAGGGCTATACGGAAGGATATCTGCGGGCCTCGATCGTGCGCTCGCCGTTCGACCGCGTGAACACCGGCGACAACACGCCGGCGGTGCTCCACATCGACGTGGTGCCTGGCGCGACGCTCAAGATCATGATCATGGCCAAGGGCGGCGGCTGTGAGAACCGCTCCAAGTACACGATGCTCACGCCCGCGGCCGGGCTGGCGGGCGTCAAGGATTTCATCATCGAGTGCGTGAAGACGGCGGGGCCCGACGCCTGCCCGCCGCTCATTCTCGGCGTCGGCATCGGCGGGACGTTCGAGAAGGCCGCGATCATGTCCAAGCGCGCACTGTTCCGTGAGCTCGGCTCGTCGAATCCGGATTCGATGCTCGACGCGCTCGAGCGCGAGCTGCTCGCGCGCGCCAACCGCCTGGGGATCGGACCGCAGGGGTACGGCGGCGACACGACGTCGTTCGGCATTCACATCCTGACGTACCCGTGCCACATCACGTCCCTGCCGGTCGCGGTGACGATCGAGTGCCACGCACACAGGCACAAAGAGGCGACGCTATGAGAGCGGCGGCCTCAGGGAATCCGCGGTGAGCGTCAGCATCGGCGCGGATGGCATCAAAGACGTCCGCACGCCGCTGTCGGACGCCGACGTCCAGTCGCTGAAGGCGGGCGACCGCGTCCGGATCTCGGGCGTCATCTATACCGCCCGCGATGCGGCCCACGCGCGCTTGCTGCCTCTGATCGAGAAGGGCGAGCGGCTGCCGATCGACGTCGCCGGTCAGATCATCTATTACACGGGGCCCTCGCCGGCCCGTCCCGGCACGGTCATCGGGTCTGTGGGCCCCACAACGGCCAGTCGCATGGACAAGTTCACGCCGGCGCTGCTGGCGCTGGGGCTCAAGGGCACCATCGGCAAGGGCTATCGCGGTCAGCCAGTGAAGGACGCCTTGCGGCAGCACACGGGCGCGTATTTCGGCTCGATCGGCGGCGCGGGCGCTGTGCTCTCCGAGTTCGTGAAAAAGGCCGAGGTCGTGGCTTACGAGGATCTCGGCACCGAAGCGATCCGCCGGCTCGAGGTCGAGGGTTTTCCCGCCATCGTGCTGTACGACTGCCACGGCGGCGACCTCTATCAGGACGGCCAGAAGGTTTACGCGAGGGAGGACGGATGAGCGCACAGGTGACGGCCGCACGGCCGCCGATCGCGGCGCCGCACCAGCGGCGCGACGCCTGGTGGGCGTTGCCGGTCACGACGGCGATCGTGCTCGGGAGCTTCATCATCTATTCGACGTGGGCGGCGTTCCAGAACGCCCACTACTGGGCGCCGCCGTACCTGTCGCCGTTCTACTCGCCGTGCCTGTCCGCCAAGTGCCTGCACGTGACCTTCGGCTACGGCCTGCCGGACATCTCGCTGCCGATCATCGGCGTGCTGTCGCCGGCGTTCCTGATTCTGTGGGGGCCCGGCCTCTTTCGTCTGACGTGTTACTACTACCGCAAGGCGTATTACCGGTCGTTCTGGCTGTCGCCGCCCGCGTGCGCGCTGCCCGACGCGCAGAAGCGACGCTACACGGGCGAGACGCGTTTTCCGCTGGTGCTGCAGAACTACCACCGGTACCTCTGGTACATCGCGGTCATCTTCATCGTGCTGCTCACGTGGGACGCGCTCCTCGCGTTTCGGTTCCCGAAGCCCGGGGGCGGCACCGAGTTTGGTATCGGCGTCGGCACGCTGGTCATGTGGATCAATGTGATCCTGCTCGCGGGCTACACGTTCTCGTGCCACTCGTGCCGGCACGTTTGCGGCGGCCACGTCGACGTGTTCTCCAAGGCGCCGACGCGCTATCGCCTCTGGGAGGCGATCACGCGGCTCAACGAGCGGCATCCGATGTTCGCCTGGCTCTCGCTGTTCAGCGTCGGGTTGACGGATCTGTACATCCGGCTGGTCTCCATGGGCGTCATCCGCGACTTGAGGATTCTCTAATGGCGAATCACGACTACGAGACGCACGAACACGACGTCATCGTCATCGGCGCCGGCGGGGCGGGGCTGCGCGCGGCCATCGAGGCGGCCGCGCAAGGCGTGTCCGTGGGGCTCATGTGCAAGTCGCTGCTCGGCAAGGCGCACACCGTGATGGCCGAGGGAGGCATCGCGGCCGCGCTCGGCAACGTGTGGCCGGAAGACAACTGGCAGGTCCACTTCCGCGACACGATGCGCGGCGGGAAGATGCTCAACAACTGGCGGATGGCACAGCTGCACGCGCAGGAGGCGCCCGAGCGCGTCCTGGAGCTGGAGCGCTGGGGCGCGCTGTTCGATCGCACCAAGGACGGCCGCATCCTCCAGCGCGACTTCGGTGGCCACCGCTACGCGCGCCTGGCCCACGTCGGCGATCGCACCGGCCTCGAGATGATCCGCACGCTGCAGTACCACGGGATCCACCAGGGCATCGACGTCTACATGGAATGCACGATCGCGCGCCTGCTCAAGGATGGCGACCGTGTCTGCGGCGCGGTCGGCTACTGGCGTGAGAGCGGGCGCACGGTGGTGTTCAAGGCCAAGGCGGTCGTGCTGGCCACGGGCGGCATCGGCAAGGCGTGGAAGATCACGTCGAATTCGTGGGAGTACACGGGAGACGGACACGCGCTCGCGATGTGGGCGGGGGCGGATCTCATCGATATGGAGTTCGTGCAGTTCCACCCGACGGGCATGGTGTGGCCGCCGTCGGTGCGCGGCATTCTGGTCACCGAAGGCGTGCGCGGCGACGGCGGAACGCTGAAGAACAGCGAAGGCAAGCGCTTCATGTTCGATTACATCCCCGAGTTTTTCAAAGGGGAGACCGCCGACAACGAGGCGGAGGCCGATCGCTGGTACGAGGACAAGAAGAACAATCGCCGGACGCCGGATCTCCTGCCGCGCGATGAGGTCGCCCGCGCGATCAACGCCGAGGTCAAGGCCGGGCGCGGCAGCCCGCACGGCGGCGTGTTCCTGGACATCTGCACGCGCCGCTCGGCGGATTACATCCGTCGCCGGCTGCCGTCGATGTACCACCAGTTCAAGGAATTGGCCGGCGTCGACATCACCAAGGAGCCGATGGAAGTCGGGCCCACGTGCCACTACGTGATGGGCGGCGTCCGCGTCGACGCCGACACCACGCAGTCCACGGTGAAAGGCCTGTTTGCCGCGGGTGAGGTCGCCGGCGGCATGCACGGCAGCAACCGCCTGGGCGGCAACTCGCTCTCCGATCTGCTCGTCTTCGGTCGGCGCTCCGGACTCTACGCCGCGCTCTATGCCAAAGACTTCGGCGGAACGCTCACCGTCGACTCCGCTCAGGTCGAGGAGGCGACGCGACGGATGCTCTCACCGTTCGAGCGGTCGGCGAGCGGCGAGAATCCGTATTCGATCCAGTCGGACCTTCAGGAAACCATGCAACAGCTGGTCGGCATCATCCGCAACGAGGCGGACATCAAGGAGGCGATCAAGCGCATCGGCCTCCTGAAGGCGCGCGCGCGAAACGCGCGCGTCGAGGGCCACCGGCAGTACAACCCCGGCTGGCACACCGCCCTCGATCTCGACTCGTTGCTGACCGTCGCCGAGTGCTCGGCGCTGGCGGCGCTCGAGCGAACGGAAAGCCGCGGTGGCCACACGCGCGAGGATCATCCGTACACCGACGATACCTGGGGCAAAGTGAACGTCGTCCTGCGGCTCAAGGACGGCCGCGTGCAGGTGAGCCGCGAGCCGTTGCCCGAGATGCCCTCCGACCTCAAGGCGCTGTTCCAGGAGCGCAAGTGATGCCGACCTTCACGATGCAGGTGTTCCGCGGCGACCGCCGGGCCGGCGACTTCAAGCCATATCGCGTCGCTGTCGATCCCGGCATGGTCGTGCTGGACGTGATCCATCGCATCCAGGCGACGGAAGCCCCCGACCTTGCGGTGCGCTGGAACTGCAAGGCCGGCAAGTGCGGCTCGTGCAGCGCCGAGATCAACGGCAAGCCGCGGCTGATGTGCATGACCCGCATGGACCTGTTCAACGAGGCCGAGCCCATCACGGTGGCGCCGATCCGCGGCTTCCCGTCGATCCGCGATCTCGTCACCGACGTGTCATACAACTACCAGAAGGCGCGGCAGGTGCCCCCGCTGCGGATCAAGCCGCCGGAGCCCGACGGCACGTACCGCATGATGCAGGAGGACATCGATCGCATTCAGGAGTTTCACAAGTGCATCGAGTGCTTCCTGTGCCAGGACGTCTGTCACGTCATCCGCGATCACGAGGAGAACAAGCGCGCGTTCGCGGGGCCGCGCTTCTTCATCAAGCTCGCCGGGCTGGAGATGCACCCGCTCGACACGGTGGACCGATCGGCGTTCGTCAAGGACGTCGCCGGCGTGGGCCTCTGCAACATCACGAAATGCTGCACCGAGGTGTGCCCGGAGAACATCCGCATTACCGACAACGGCATCATCCCGCTGAAGGAGCGGATGGCCGACGAGTTCTTCGATCCGATCCTGTGGCTGTTGCGCCGCTTCCGGTCCCAGAAGAAACAGCCCGCGTGACGGAGCCACGCACGCCTAGAACAAGCCACCCGCGGTCGAAGGCGACCTCGCGGACCCCGCTCCAATGAAGATCCACGAATACCAGGCCAAGGCGCTGCTGCGTGCGTTCGGCGTGACGGTGCCGCGCGGCGAGGTGGCGACGACGCCGGCGCAGGCGCGCGAGATCGCCCAGCGTCTCGGTGGCCGCGTCGTCGTCAAGGCCCAGGTGCACGCCGGCGGGCGCGGCAAGGGCGGCGGCATCAAGCTCGCGGATGATCCCGAGCGTGCCGAGCAGGCGGCCGCCCAGATCCTCGGCATGATGCTCAAAACCCCCCAGACACCGCCCGAGGGCATCAAGGTTCGCTCGGTGCTCATCGAAGAGGCCTCGGCGATCGAGCGCGAGCTCTACGCGTCGATCACGCTCGACCGCACGCGCGCAACGCACGTCGTGATGGCGTCGGCGTCGGGCGGGATGGACATCGAAGAGGTTGCCGCGCGCACCCCCGACAAGATTCTGCGCGAATGGGCGCACCCGGCGCTTGGCCTGGCGGACTTCCAGGTGCGACGGCTCGCGTTCGGCCTGGGGCTCGCGGGTGAGCAGGTCAAGCAAGCGGTCGCGCTGCTCCGCAATCTCTTCGCGCTCTATCTCGCCAAGGACTGCTCGCTGGTCGAGATCAATCCGCTCGTCGTGACGAAGGACGGGCGCGTGCTGGCGCTGGATGCCAAGCTGAACTTCGACGACAACGCGCTCTATCGCCACGCCGACGTGGTCGCGCTGCGCGACACCCACGAGGAGGACCCGCTCGACGTCGAGGCCTCGAAGTACGGCCTGAACTACATCAAGCTCGACGGGGACGTCGGCTGCATGGTCAACGGCGCCGGCCTGGCCATGGCGACCATGGACATCATCAAGCTCGCCGGTGGCGAGCCCGCGAATTTCCTCGACGTCGGCGGTGGCGCCTCGCCCGAGCAGATCGAGAACGCGTTTCGCATCCTGTCGTCCGACCCGAACGTCAAGGCGGTGTTCATCAATGTCTTCGGCGGTATTCTGCGCGTCGATCGCCTGGCGGAGGGAATCATCGCCGCCGTCCGAACGCTCGGGCTAACGCTGCCGGTCGTCCTGCGTGCCGAGGGCACGAACGTCGAGCAGGGCAAGAAGATGCTCGCCGACTCCGGTCTGGCCCTGACGATGGCCGAGGACATGGCGGACGGCGCCAAGAAGGCGGTCGCGCTCGCGAAGGGCGGCCGGCGCTGATGCCGATCCTCGTCGATCGGTCGACGCGCGTGGTGGTGCAGGGCATCACCGGCAAGGAGGGGGCCTTTCACGCCGCGCGCTGCAAGGAGTACGGCACGCAGGTGGTGGGCGGCGTCACGCCGGGCAAGGGAGGCACGCGGCACGAGGGCTTTGTCGTCTGGAACACCGTCGCCGAGGCGGTCGCGAAGGAGGGCGCCGACTGCGCGCTCATCTTCGTCCCGCCGCCGGCGGCCGCCGACGCCATCATGGAGGCCGCGGCGGCGGGAGTTCCCCTGGTGATCTGCATCACCGAAGGCATTCCCGTGGCGGACATGGTGCGAACCAAGCAGTTTCTCGCCGGGACGAAGAGCCGGCTCATCGGCCCGAACTGCCCTGGCGTCATCACGCCGGGCCAGGCCAAAGTGGGCATCATGCCGGGCCACATCCACAAGCCCGGCGACGTCGCGGTGCTCTCGCGCAGCGGCACGCTGACCTACGAGGTGGTCGGACAGCTCACGAAGCGCGGCATCGGGCAGTCGACGTGCGTCGGCATCGGCGGCGATCCGGTGAACGGCACGAGCTTCGTCGACGTGCTGCGCATGTTCAACGAGGACGGCGGCACTCGCGCGATCATGATGATCGGCGAGATCGGCGGCACGGCCGAGGAGGACGCCGCGGCCTACATCAAGGCCAACGTCGGCAAGCCGGTGGTGGGCTTCATCTGCGGACAGACGGCGCCGCCGGGACGGCGCATGGGACACGCGGGCGCGATCATCGCGGGCGGCAAGGGCACGGCAGCGGAGAAGATGAAGGCGCTGGCCGACGCGGGCGTGACGGTCGTCCGCAGCCCGGCCGACATGGGCGCAACCGTCGCGAAAGTGATCGGG
>JBKOZH010000171.1:0-3018 GCA_046725765.1 Candidatus Methylomirabilota bacterium
GACGAAGCTCCGGCGCACTTTCCGGGTGCGTGTCATCTCGGCGTCGTCGGCCTCGAGGTCCTTGGTCAGCAGCAGGAAGCGCCGGACCTTGCCCGCCTCCGGCAGCGTCTCGTTGCACTTGCGGATCTCGTCGCGAATGAGCCCACGGATTTCGGGCTTGCCACTGAGGTCCATGTACGAGGTGTAGGCGATGCTCCGCCGCTCGGCCCAGTTGCCGACGGTGTTCATGTCGATCGCGATCATCGCGGCGACGAACGGCCGCTGGTCGCCGAACGCCACCGCCTCGCGGATGTAGGGGCTGAACTTCAGCTTGTTCTCGACGAACTGTGGCGCGAACGGGGTACCGTCGGACAGCGCGCCGACGTCTTTGGCGCGATCGATGATGACCAGATGGCCACGCGGATCGATGAATCCGGCGTCGCCGGTGTGGAACCAGCCCTCGGGGTCGATCACCTCGCGCGTGGCCTCGTCGTTCTTGAGATAGCCGCGGAAGATGCCCGCGCTCTTGACGAGCACCTCGCCGCGATCCCCGATCCTGACGTCGATGCCGGGGCACGGGCGCCCGGCCGTGGTGGGGTTCGCTTCGCGGCTTGGCTGTAGCGAGACGAGGCCGGTCGTCTCGGTGGAGCCGTAGACCTGCTTGAGGTTGACGCCGATCGAGCGGAAGAAGCGGAATGTGTCGGGTCCGAGCGGCGCGCCGCCCGTGAGCGCCCAGCGCGTGCGGCGCAGACCGAGCTGATCGCGCACAGGCCCGTAGACGAACAGCTCGCCGAGCGCGCACGTGAGGCGCAAGCCGAGCGGGATCGGCTTGTTCTCGGACCGCAAGATCTCCGCCTGCTCGGCCGCGCGGCGAAACCGCTCGAACACCCAGCGCTTGAGCGGCGACGCGTCCGCGCCCTTGACCTGCACGGCCGTGAGCATGTTTTCCCAGATCCGCGGCGGCGCCAGCACCAGCGTCGGACCCAGCTCGCGGAGATCACGCTGCACCGTCTCGGGACTCTCGGGACAGTTGATCGCAAAACCGACGACGACGCTCATGATGAGCGTGTAGAAGGCGTCGCCGACCCACGCCATCGGCAGATACGCGAGGTAGTCGTCGTCGACGCGGAATTCTTCGGCGCGCATCGCGGTCTTCGCGGTCTCGAGCGCGTTGGCGTGGGTGATCATCGCGCCCTTGGGATTGCCGGTGGTGCCGGAGGTGTAGCACACGAACGCGAGGTCGTCGCCCTTGCCCTGCTCGATGCCGGCCTCGAAGTAGCCGGCGTGCGTCTTGGCGAACTCCCGCCCGAGCGCCTGCACGTCGCTGAAGGACTTCAGCCAATCGTGCTTGTAGTGCAGCATCCCGCGCGGGTCGTCGTAGACGACGAATCGCAGCGTCGGCAGTTGCTCGCGCAGCCCGAGCACCTTGTCGACCTGTTCCTGGTCTTCGGCCACGATCACCGAAACGTCGGCGTGATTCCACACGAAGGCGAGCTCGCGCGCGATGGAGTCCTGGTAGACGGGCACCGACACTCCGCCCAGGCACTGGGCGGCGACCTGCGCCCAGTAGAGTCGCGGCCGGTTGTCGCCGATGACCGAGAGCCGATCGCCCCGCTTGAAGCCGAGCGCGGCGAGGCCGAGGGCGAAGTCGCGGACCTGGGCGTGATACTCCGACCACGAGTAGGACTGCCAGATGCCGCGATCCTTCTCGCGGATGGCCGTGCGCGTCGCGAAGTCGCGCGCGTTGCGCAGCAGCAGACGCGGCAGCGTCGCGGGATCAGCCACGGCGGGCCTCCCGGGCGCCGCCCTTGGTGTCACCAAGGTACGCCTTGATGACAGAGGGATTCGCCCGAACCTCGTCCGGCGTTCCCTCCGCGATCTTCTGACCCATGTCCAGCACCGCCACGCGATCGGAGATGTCCATGACCACACCCATGTCGTGCTCGATCAGGATGATCGTCGTGCCCCACTCCTCGTTGACGTCGAGGATGAAGCGCGCCATGTCCTCTTTTTCTTCCTGGTTCATTCCGCCCATCGGCTCGTCGAGCAGCAGCACCCTGGGATCCAGCGCGAGCGCGCGCCCGAGCTCGACGCGCTTCTGCAGCCCGTAGGCAAGCGAGCCCGTCGGCCTCCGCCGCAAATCCTGGATCTTCAGGAAGTCGATGATGTCCTCCACGCGCTTGCGATGGCGGACTTCTTCTTTCTGCGCGAGCCCCCAGTACACGAACGACGAGAGCACGCCGGACTTCATGTGCACGTGGCGGCCGAGCATGAGGTTGTCCAGGACCGTCATGCCGCGGAACAGCGCGATGTTCTGGAACGTGCGCGCCACACCGAGCTCGGCGATCTTGCTCGGCGCCAGGTCGGTGATGTCGCGGCCCTCGAGCGAGATGCGGCCGGTATCCGGATGGTAGAAGCCGCTGACCATGTTGAGAACGGTCGTCTTGCCCGCGCCGTTGGGCCCGATCACGGAGACGATGTCGCCCTTCGTCACGTCCAGACTGACGCGCGTCACCGCCTGCACCCCACCAAACGCCTTACTGACCTCCCGAATCTCGACGAGCGCACTCACGAAGAAATCTCCCTCGGGCGCTTGGAGTCGTCAGCACCGTCGGACCCCGATGCGAAGTACACCAGCGTCGAGAGTGGTGAATTGATGAGAGCGTTCGTGGTCTTGGTGAGGCGCGGAACGAGTTGCGGTCTCGGCGGGGCTGTGCGCCCCTGCGAGACCCGTGTTTCGGGTACCGCGTCGGCCCCGGCCAGAAATCGGTGCCCTATGGCAGGCGCCAAACCACTGTCGATTTGCGTGGTCGAGCGGGGGCGCACAGCCTCGGCGAGACCGCGGCCCATGCGGCCCGTGAACACCACCGCGGGCGCCCTCATGAGAGCCACCGCTTTCGCCGCCGGTAGTGCTTCACGTCGCGATACGACTTGCGCTGCCCGACCCCGGACAGCCCGAGGTAGAACTCTTTGATGTCCTCGTTCTCGCTGATCGTCTTCGCGTCGCCGTCGAGCACGATCCGTCCGCTCTCCATGACG
>JBKOZH010000272.1:0-14324 GCA_046725765.1 Candidatus Methylomirabilota bacterium
CGTCCACGGCGTGAACGCCACCCAGGTCGGCCGCAGCGACAGACCCGCCGTCCGGGTCAGCGCCAGCGCCTCCTCGATATCGGCGCGCGTGTGACCCTTGTCGAGGATCGCGAGCACCGCGTCGTCGAGCGACTCGGCCGCCGACACGACGAATAGCGCGCCGAGCGTGGCCAGCTCGGCGAGGTGCGCGCGCTCCGCCAGCAGGTGCTCGATCTTGGCGGTGAAGTCGAATGTGAGCGTCGGAAACTCGGCGTGCAGCGCGCGCGCGACGTGCAGCGCGTGGCGTGGGCCGTTCAGAAAGTCCGGATCGCCGAACGTGACGTGCGCCGCGCCGGCCTTAACTTGTTGACGGATATCGGCCAGCACGACGTCGCGCGGGACGACGAAGAATCGACGGCCGTACACGGGCGGAATCGGACAGTGGCGGCAGCCGTGTTTGCAGCCGCGGCTGGCCTCGACGTAGCCGACCAGGTGCGAGCCGCCCTCGCGGTCGAGATGCGCGTACTTCTTCAGGGCCGGCAGCCCGGCGCGCGCCGGCAGCGGGAAGTCGAGCTTCGCGAGGCTGACGCGCGGAGGCCGCCCTTCGCCCTCGAGTCGGCGGGCGAGCGCGACGAGCGCGTCTTCGAGCTCGCCGGCCAGCACCGAGTCGGCGTGCCCGCTCGCGGTGAGCTCGTCCGCGTTCAGCGCCGCGTAGTGACCGTAGAAGCACACGTGCGCCGCGGGGTTCAGCGCGCGCACCCGCGACGCGGCGGCGACGCCCAGACGCAGCGCCGTGTGCATGGGCACGGCAATGGCGATCAGGCGCGCGCGCCGCACCCGGTCGGCGTCGAACGCCTCGACCGAAAGATCCATCACCGCCGGCCGAAATCCTGCGCGCTCGAGGAACGCCGCCGGCCACGCCACCGAGAGCGGCTGGTGCCCGAGCTCGTAGCAGGCGACGAGAAGGATCTCGGCCGGACCGGTCATGGGGCCAGTCTACGCTGCACCCCCGTGCTATCGTTGACCGCAATTCCCACGCGAGGAGGCATCCGACATGCCGACCAAGATCACGATCCGCCCCAACGGTCCCTACCTGGTGGAGGGGGACTGCGAGCTCATCGACGTCAACGGCGCAAAGGTCGACACGAGTGCGCGGGGTGCGCGCATCGCGCTCTGCCGCTGCGGCGGATCGGTGAGCAAGCCGTTCTGCGACGGCACGCACAGCAAGCTCGGGTTCCAGGCCGCCGAGGCGGCTGTGGCACAGGAGAAGAAGTAGGCCATGCGCGCGGTCAGCCGCCGCAGCTTTCTCGCGGGCGCGGCCGCCGCGGCGGCGGCGGCGACCGTCGGCGCCCCTCGGGTGCACGCGCAGAAGAAGGGCGGGACGATCCGGTTCATTCCACACGCCGATCTCAAGGTCCTCGACCCGATCGCCACCACCGCCTACATCACGCGCAACCACTCGTACTTCATCTACGACACGCTGTTCGGAACGGACGCGAGCCTCGCCATCAAGCCGCAGATGGTCGACAAGTACTCGTCGAGCGACAAAGGGCTCAAGTGGTCGTTCACGCTGCGTGACGGGCTCAAGTTCCACGACGGGCAGGCGGTGACGGCCGAGGACGCGGTCGAATCGGTCAAGCGCTGGTCGAAGAAAGATCCGCTCGGCCGGCTGCTCGCGGCGCACACCGCGAAGATCGCGCCCGCGGACAAGAAGACGTTCACGCTGGAGCTGTCGCAGCCGTTCGGGCTCGTGCTCGAGGCGCTGGGCAAGCCGTCGTCGAACGTGCCGTTCATCATGCCCGCGCGGATCGCCGCGACGTCGGAGAACGAGCCGATCAAGGAAACGATCGGGTCGGGGCCGTTCAAGTTCGTGAAGGAGGAGTGGCAGCCGGGCAACCAGGTCGTCTACGTGAAGAATCCCGACTACGTGCCGCGCCAGGAGAAGCCGAGCGGCTCGACCGGCGGCAAGGTCGTCAACATCGACCGCGTCGTCTGGCGCTACATCCCCGACGCCGCCACGGCGAGCGCGGCGCTGGACGCCGGCGAGATCGATTGGTGGGAGAACCCGCCGCTCGACTTCGTGCCGAAGATCGAGTCCAATTCCGCGCTCGCGACGTTCATCACCGACCCGCGCGGCACGCAGGGCTGGATCCGCCCGAACCACAAGCATCCCCCGTTCAACAACAAGAAAGCGCGCCAGGCGCTCCTCTATATCGTCGACCAGGCGAAGTATCTGAAGGCCGCCATCGGCGTCGAGAAGTACTACAAGACCTGTCCGGCGCTGTTCACCTGCGGCGGGCCGTTCGACTCGGCCGCCGGGGCGCCCGACAAGCCCGACCTCGCGAAGGCGAAGGCGCTGGTGAAGGAATCCGGCTACGACGGCCGCCCGATCGTCGTGCTCGATCCGAGCGACATCGCGCTCACGCACGGCGCCGCGCTGGTGACGCGCGAGCTCCTGACCCAGGTGGGCTTCAACGTCGATCTGCAGGCGATGGACTGGTCGTCGGTTGTTGCACGGCGCGCGAAGAAGGAGCCGCCGCCCGCGGGCTGGAACATGCTGTTCACCTGGTGGATCGCCTCCGACCTGATCAACCCGGCCGTCCACCCCGGCATCTCGGGCGCGGGTGACGGCGCGTGGTTCGGCTGGCCGGAGAACGGGCGCATCGAGGATCTCAAGGTCCAGTGGGTGCGCGCCACCGATAAGGCGAAGCAGAAGCAGCTCGCGGAGGAGATTCAGAAGATCGCCTACGACGAGGTGCTCTACGTGCCGTTCGGCCAGTGGGTGCTCCCGACGGCGTATCGCAAGTCGGTGAACGGCGTGCTGCAGTTCCCCGCGCCCGTGTTCTGGAACGTGTCGATCGCCTGATCGTGCTTCCCGAGATTTTCCGCCGCCTGGTGGCCACCATTCCCGTGATGGGCGTGGTGGCCATCGCCGTCTTCGCCCTGCTGCACGTCACCCCCGGGGATCCCGCCGTCATCATCGCCGGCGACTACGCGACGGCGGAGGACATCGCCAAGATCCGATCGAAGCTCGGTCTCGACCAGCCGTTTCTCACTCAGGTCGGCATCTGGCTCGGCCGCATCGTGCGCGGTGACCTCGGCACGTCGATCTACTCGGGTCTCCCGGTGTCGACGCTGATCTCCCAGCGCGCCGAGGCCACGATCGCGCTGACGCTGTTCGCGATGGTTATCAGCGTCAGCGTGGCGGTGCCGCTGGGTGTGCTCGCCGCGTGGAAGAAGGGCTCGCTGATCGACCGCGTGGTGATGGTGTTCGCGGTCTCGGGCTTTTCGATGCCGACGTTCTGGCTGGGGTTCGTGCTGGTGTACGTGTTCGCCGTCTCGTTTCACTGGCTTCCGGTGCAGGGCTTCCAGCCGATCGAGCGGGGCGCCTGGCCGTTCCTGCGCCACCTGATCCTGCCGGCCCTGACCCTGTCGCTCGTGTACATGGCGCTGATCGCGCGTATGACGCGCGCGTCGATGCTCGGCGTTCTCAACGAGGACTACATCCGCACGGCCTTCGCCAAGGGGCTGGCGCCGCGCGGCGTGCTCGTGCGCCACGCGCTGAAGAACGCCTCGCTGCCAATCGTGACGATCATCGGGATCGGCTTCGCGCTGCTGATCGGCGGCGCAGTCGTCACCGAGAGCGTCTTCGCGCTTCCGGGCCTCGGACGTCTCACGGTGGACGCGATCATCCGCCGCGACTATCCGGTGATTCAGGGCGTGATCCTGGTCGTCTCCGGCGTCTACGTGCTGATCAATCTCGTGGTCGACATGCTGTACGTCGTGCTCGATCCCAGGATCCGGTACTGAGCGCACCGATGTCATCCTCCACGCACGTTCTGGGCGCCGACGTTCCCGGCCCGCCGCCCCCCGTTGTCAGCGCGCGTGAGCCCGTGGCCGAGCGGCTTTCGGCGGCCGCGCGCGCGGCGCGCTTCATGCGCCGGCAGCCGACGCTCGTGCTCGGCCTGATCGTGCTCGCCGTGATCGCCGCCGGCGGCGTCTTCGCGCCGGCGTGGTGGACCGGCGATCCGCTGGAGATGCGTCCCGTCGAGCGCTTGAGCGCCCCCGCGGCGGGTCACTGGTTCGGCACCGACAATTTCGGCCGCGATGTCTACACGCGCACGATCTACGGCACCCGCGTGTCGTTGATCGTGGGCGCCACCGTCGCCATCGCGAGCGTGGTCCTCGGCACAGCGCTCGGCCTGATCATCGGCTTCTACCGCCGGCTCGACGCGGTCATGATGCGCGTGATGGACGGGCTCATGGCGATTCCCGCCATCCTGCTCGCGCTGGCCCTGATGGCGCTGATGAAGGCGAGCGTGCGCAACGTCATCATCGCGCTCGTGATCCCCGAGATCCCGCGGGTGATCCGCGTGGTGCGCGCCTCGGTGCTCTCGTTGCGCGAGCACACCATGGTCGAGGGCGCGCGCGCCCTCGGCGCGCGGACGCCCCGCATCCTGGCCCGCTACATCCTGCCCGCGCTGGTGGCGCCGCTCATCGTGCAGGCCACCTTTATCTGCGCGTCGGCGATCCTGTTCGAGGCGTACCTCTCGTTCCTCGGCGCGGGCACGCCGCCCCACATCCCGTCGTGGGGCAACATCATGGCCGAGGGCAAGACGTACGTGCAGCTCGCGTTCTGGATCATCCTCTTCCCCGGGCTGTTCCTCGCGCTGACCGTGCTCGCCGTCAATCTGGTCGGCGACGGCCTCCGGGAAACCCTGGATGTGCGGTAACCGCCAAAGGCGGGTCGCGGCGAATTAGAGCGCAAGATGCGGAGTGCGCGCGCGGTGTGCGCGTTCGTACGCTCGCTGCGTGCGCACTCGAGCATCACTGCCGCCGGGGTTCAACCGGCTCGCGTGGTCGAATCTGGCGGCACAGTCGGCGGACCAGATCGCGCTCGCGGCCGCGCCGATCGTCGCTGTCATCGCGCTGGGCGCGGGCGCCGGCGAGACGGGTCTGCTCCAGACGGCACAGACGCTGCCGTTTCTGGTGCTCTCGATTCCCGCCGGTCTCCTCGCCGATCGCGGATCGCGGCGTCGGGTTATGGCCGCCGCCGAAGCGTTGCGCACGCTGGCGCTGGCGGGTGTGCTCGCGCTGGCGCAGGCGGGATGGCTCACGCTGCCGGTGCTCGCGCTGCTCGGCTTCGTCGGTGCGTGCGGGACGGTGGCGTACAGCGTTGCCGCCCCCGCGCTCGTGCCGGCGCTGGTACCCGCGGAGGCGCTGCCCGTCGCGAACGGTCGCATCGAGCTGGCGCGGACGGTGGCCTTCGCTGCCGGTCCGGCGCTCGCCGGCGCGCTTGTCGGCTGGACGGGCGGCGCGCCGGCCTTCGGTATCGCCGCAGCGCTCTCCGCCGGTGCGGTGGTGTTGTTGGCCGGTTTACGCGAGCCTGTTCGATCCACACGCCCGGCGAAACGCGTCGTGAACGAGCTGCGCGAGGGCGCGGTGTTCGTGTTCTCGCATCCGCTGCTGCGTCCGGTGTTCCTGACGCAGTTCGTTTTCAATGCGGCGTTCTTCATGCTGCAGGCGGTGTACGTCCCCTACGCCGTTCATCGCCTGGGCCTGTCCGCGTTCGGTGTCGGCCTCACGCTCGCCACCTACGGCGTCGGCATGGTGGCCGGCGCACTGACGGCGCCTCGCGCGATGCGTGTGCTGCCGTTCGGCGTCGTCGTGGTTCTCGGGCCGATCGCCGGACTCGCAGCAGCGATGGTCATGGTGTCGACGATATGGGCGCCGTCGGGAGTGCTCGCCGCGCTGAGCTTCTTCCTGGTTGGGGCGGGGCCGATCGTGTGGGTCATCAGCACGGCCACGCTGCGGCAAACGGTCACGCCGTCCGGGCTGCTCGGCCGCGCGTCGGCGATCAGCATGACGGCGACCGGCGCGCGGCCCGTCGGCGCCGCGCTCGGGGCCTTGCTCGGCACGCTGTACGGCGCGGAGATCTGCCTCGTCGTGGCGACGCTCGGCTTTCTCATCCAGGCACTGCTGATCCTCACGTCGCCGGTGCTGTCCCTCGAGCGGCAGCCGCAGCCGGTGGCATGAAAGCGCTCGGCGACGCGGCGCTCGCCCTGGTCGTCGTCGCGCTGCCCGTCGTCTTGATCACGCCGTGGATGTTGCTGCTCAACGCGCGCGATCGGCGGTACGCGGCCCTTCGCGCCGTGATCGGTCAGTGCTGTTCCGACCTTGGTCTCCGCGGAATGGTCGGTGTCGA
Source organism: Candidatus Methylomirabilota bacterium (assembly GCA_046725765.1). GTDB lineage: Bacteria > Methylomirabilota > Methylomirabilia > Rokubacteriales > CSP1-6 > AR12. Next base: position 6,185 of record JBKOZH010000272.1, read on the forward strand.
CGTCACCGGCGGCGCGTGCAGACGCACGAGCCGGGTGGGTCGTGTGCGGAGCCGTTGTCGGGCACAGCGCCCCGCGGTCTGATAGAGGCGTGAAACCCTCAGACGTCGTCGACGCCCTCGACTCTCAGGCGCGCCGCGTGACGACGTCCGCTCGCGGCGGCGCCATGGTGTGGCGAACATGGGGGCACGGTCCGCCGCTCGTCTTACTCCACGGCGCGAGCGGCTCGTGGACCCATTGGATCCGCAACATCCCGACGCTGGCCGAGCGCTTTTCGGTCATCGTTCCCGACATGCCCGGCTTCGGCGATTCGGCTGCGCCGCCCGAGCCGCACACGGTCGAGGTGCTCGCCGAGGCGATGACTAAGGGTCTCGACTCAGTCGTGACCGGGCCAATGGATATGGCCGGCTTCTCGTTTGGGGGCATCGTGGCCGGTCACGTCGCCGCGCAGGTCGGCACGCGGGTGCACTCGCTCGTGCTGTTCGGGGCGGGTGGGCTCGGTCTGCCGCGCGCGCCGACGCCGCCGCTTCAGCCGATCACCGCGGCGATGTCCGCCGAGACGATGCGCCGGGCACACCGCGCGAACCTGGCGATCCTCATGATCGCCGACCCGGCGTGCATCGACGAGCTCGCGGTCGCCATTCAGAGCGACAACGTGCGCCGCGCGCGCTTCCGGTCCGGCGACATCCCAACCTCCGACGCGCTCGTGCGCGTGCTGCCGTCGGTGCGCGCGCGTATGACGGCGATCTACTCGACCCGCGACTCGTTCATCGGCGGCGACGTCGAGACGCGTCGCAAGCGGCTCACCGCGACCCGACCCGACCTCGACATTCGGGTGCTCGACGGCGCCGGCCACTGGGCGATCTACGAGGCCGCCGAACAGGCGAACGCGTTGCTGCTGGACGCGCTCGGCCGGGTGCGTTAGCGGCGCCAGCGCTCAGCGCGGAGGGACCGCGCCGGTCCGCTCGACGATCAGCCGGTAGTGCTCGGGCCGGCGGTGCTTCGCGAAGTTGAAGGTCGTGCTCTTGTAGCTGCGCGATTGTGCCGGGTCACAGCGGGCGACGATGATCTCGTCGCCGACGGTGGACGCCATCGCCACGATCTCGCCGGAGGGCGCGATGATCGCCGACTGGCCCAACAGATCGCAGCCTTCCTCGCGTCCGGCCTTGGCGACGCCAACCACCCATGTGGCGTTCTGATAGGCGCCCGCCTGCATCGACAGATGATTGTGAAAGCCCGCGAGATGATCGTGGTCCGGTGCGGGCGGATTGTGGATCGGCGTATTGTAGCCGAGGAGCACGAGCTCGACGCCCTGCAGTCCCATCACGCGATACGTCTCGGGCCAGCGGCGATCGTTGCAGATGCACATCCCGACCACGGCGCCGTTGTAGCGCGTCACCGGCCAGCCGAGGTCGCCGACCTCGAAATAGCGCTTCTCGAGATGCTGGAACGGACGCCACGGCTCGTGCTCGGCGTGCCCGGGCAGATGAATCTTTCGGTACCGGAGCGCGATGCGCCCGCCGGCGTCGACGAGGATCGAGGTGTTGTAGCGGTGGCCGTCGGGCGTTTTTTCCGCGTAGCCGAGACAGAAGCCGAGACCGAGCCGGCGCGCCTCGTCGAACAGCGGCGACGTCTCCGGCCCCGGCATCTCACGCTCGAAGAACGCGTCGATCTCCGCCGGATCGTCCATCCACCAGCGGGGGAAGAACGTCGTGAGCGCGAGCTCGGGAAACACGACCAGCTCGGCGCCGCGGGCCTTGGCCTCGTGCAGCAGTGCGAGCAGACGCTTGACGACGTCGGCGCGCGTGTCGCTGCGCGCAATCGGGCCGAGCTGCGCGCCGGCGACTATCATATTTGCCGTCGGGGCCCCTGCGCAGGGCGATTCACGCAGACTCGCCTCGCCCTTCGCAGCGTCGCCTCGCCTGTGGCTGCGGCTCCTGAAACGGGCTGCGGCTCGCACCACGGCCCGACGGTCGGGCGTTGAATGCTCGGCGTCGTTCTCATACGGAGATGTTCCAGAGGAGCGTCGCACCGAATTCGAGCAGGCCCTGGACGTTCTTGCGGAACGCACCCGGCACCACGAACTGGCCCCACGGCACGTACAGCACCTCGTCGTACGCGATCTTCTGCACCTCGTCGGCGATCGCCTTGCGCTTGGCGGCGTCGGGTTCGCGCGTGAACTGCGCGCGCAGCTTCTCGATCGGCTCGCTCGTCGGCCAGCCGAACCACGCCTTGTCGCCGCCGCCGCCGAGCACCGACGACACCGCCGGCGTCATCGTGTCGAACGACGTCGACCACGTGTGAAAGATGTTCCAGCCGCCCTGGGCCGGCGCCTCTTTCTTCGCGCGGCGCTGCACCATGGTCGACCAGTCCATCGCCTGCAGATCCACGGTGGCGCCGAGCGAGCGCAGCATCTCGGCCGTCACGAGGGCGGGGCCGTGCGCGTATGGCGACTCGGCCGGGTCGAGCACGACGATGGGGCGGCCGTCGTAGCCGGAGTCCTTCAGCAACTTCTTGGCTCGCTCGAGGTCCGGCTTCGGCGCGCCGACCGCCGTCTCGTACGGCAGCCCGCCGCACATGAACACCGACGGGCACGCCTTGTAGTACTTCGGGTTGCCGATGACGGCTTGCATGTACTTCTGCTGGTCGACGGCGTAGAGCAGCGCCTGGCGGCCGGCCTTGTTGTTGAACGGCGGATGCAGGTGATTGGGACGCAGGATGCCCTGGCTGCCGCGCGGATCCGTGATGTACACGCGCAGGTCGGCGTTCTTCTCCAGCCGCGGCGCGAAATCGAGCGGCACGTTCTCCCAGTAGTCGATCTCGCCGGCCTCGAGCGCGGCGGCCGCCGTGGCGTGATCCGGGATGAAGCGCCACTCCACACGGTCCACCAGCGGACGCTTGCCGCCGGCGGCGCCGCTCGGCTTCTCGTTGCGCGGCACGTAGTCGGCGTTCTTCACGTAGACGACCCGGTTGCCCGGCTGCCACTCGTCCTTCACGAACTTGAACGGCCCCGAGCCGATGACTTCTTTCACCTGCTCGTTGGGATCGGTCGCGGCCAAGCGCGCGGGCATGATGAAGCACGGACTCGCCGACGGCTTGCCGAGCGCATCCAGCACGAGGCCGAACGGCGTCTCGAGATCGATCGTGAAGGTCTTCTTGTCGACCGGCGCCATCTTGCTGACCGACGCCGTCATCAAGCGACCGAGCGCGTCCTTGGCGCCCCAGCGCTTGATCGACGCCACGCAATCCTCCGCAGTCACCGGCTGACCGTCGTGGAACTTCAGGCCGTCGCGCAGCGTGAACGACCACTTCATCGAGTCCTTGGAGGTCGTGTGCTTGTCGATCATCTGCGGCTTGATCTTCAGATCACCGTCGAGTGCGAACAGCGTGTCGAAGATCATGTAGGCGTGGTTGCGCGTGATGTAGGCCGTGGTCCAGATCGGGTCGAGGATCTTGAGATCCGCGTGCGGGACGAAGCGCAGCGTGCCGCCCTTCTTCTGTGCGTGCACGAACGGCGCGCGGGCGGTAACGGCAGCGGCGACAGAACCGGCCACGAAGGCGCGGCGACTCCACTCGGGCATAGGCATCCTCCTCGTAGGTCCCCGATCCTCGCACGGTGGTATCGTGAGCCGCAATATGACCAAGCGCGAGCGGGTGCTCGCGGCGATTGCGCGTCGCGCGGTGGATCGCGCGCCCGTCGCGTTCTGGCGGCACGTCCCCGAGGTCGATCACACCGCCCAGGGGCTCGCCGACGCCATGCTCGCGTTTCACCGGGCGTGGGATCTCGACCTCATCAAGGTCATGTCGAGCGGCGTGTACTGCGTCGAGGACTGGGGCTGCGCGGTCGCCTATCAAGGTCACCCGGGTGGCGCCAAGCGATGCGTCGAGCACGCCGTGAAGCGCCCCGCCGATTGGGAGCGCCTCACGCCACTCGATCCGGGCTCCGGCGCGCTGGCGCGCGAGCTGGACGCCGTGCGACTCATCCGTAAGGGCCGCGCCGACGATGCACCGGTCTTGATGACGGTCTTCTCGCCGTTCACGATCGCGACCAAGCTCGCCGGCGACCTTGCCGCGCAGAGCATCCACGAGGCGCCGGACGTGCTCCGTGCCGCGCTCGAGGTCATTACGCAGACGACCGCGCGCTATGCGATGGAGGCGCTCGCGGCCGGGGCGGATGGCCTGTTCTTCGCGACGCAGGCGGCGAGCGCCGACGCCGTCAGCGAAGACGTGAGCATCGCCTGGGATCTGCCGTACGCCCGCCGCGTGCTCGAGCACGTGCGGGGCGGATCCGCGCTGACCATGCTGCACTTGCACGGCCGCGGCGTGTTCTGGGACGCGTGGACGACCTTGCCGGTGCATGTCGTCAACTGGCACGATCGGCTCTCCGCGCCGACGCTGGCCGACGCCTCGCGTCGCTTCGCCGGCGCGCTTGCCGCGGGCCTGGCCGAATCCCGCACGCTGCTCGATGGCCCCGCCGACGCCGTCGCGCGCGAAACGCGCGACGCCATTCGTCAGACCGGTGGGCTCGGCCTGATCGTGACGCCCGGGTGCGTCCTGCCGCTCGCCGTCTCCGACGCGCATTTGCGCGCCGTCGTCGACGCCGTCCGCACGCCCGCCTGACGCCACGCCGCGCGTCACTGGCACCGTGCTTGCTGCCCTCCCTGCCGGGAGGGACTCCATGAAAGCCGTCGCCGGCATCTTCACCTCACGCGACGCCGCGGAGCGCGCGATACACCGCCTGGCGTCGCACGGCATCGCGCGCGATCATCTGACGCTGTTGACTCCCGGTAGCGACACGCGGCGTCTGACGACGCTTCCCGTCGACGAGGGCGAGGCGCCGGGCACCGGCGCCGCGATAGGCGCCGTCGCGGGCGTCGCCACCGGCGCCGGCGTCGGTCTGCCGATCGGTGCGGCCGTGAGTCTCGTGGTGCCCGGCATCGGCCCGATCATCGCGTTTGGCCTGCTGGGCGCCGCGCTCTTTGGGGCAGGCGGTGCGGCCATCGGCAACGCGCTGGAGAACACGCTCACGCAGGGCGTGCCGCGGGACGATCTCTTCGTGATCGAGGACGCGCTGCGGATGGGCAAGTCGGTCGCGCTCGCGCTCGTGGACGATGAGGCCACGGCGCAGCGCGCCCGCGACGCCCTCCGCGAGGAGGGTGCGCTCGATCTCGATACCGCGCGCGACCGGTGGTGGAGTGCCTTGCCCGAAGCCGAGCGCGGCCGCTTCGACCCGGTGGAGGAGCACGCGTACCGCTGTGGCTTCGAGGCCGCGCAGTGGTGCGACAACCGCGAGAACGTCCGGCCGCTTCAGGGTCCGCTGGTCGACGAGCCGGCGTTTCAGCGCGGGTTCGAGCGCGGGTACGACTACCGGCAAGCGCGCGCGCTCCGCAAGAGCGCGTGAGCGGGTAGACGCCGCCGCGCGACCAGGGCGGCGCCGGTTGCGTTAAACGCCGGGGCGTTCTTCGGGACGCCCCGGCTCGCTGTCTCCGTACGGCCCGTCACCGCGCTCGCCCGGAGCGGTCTCCTCGGGCCAGAGCGGACGACCGCCGGCGCGCGACTCGCGCGCGGCGCGGCGCTCGTGCTCGCTCCCGCTCAGCGTGTCCGGCGCGTGCGGCGCCGGCGCGTTCTTCTTCTCTTTCGCGTCCTGCTTGCGCTCTTCCATCCCGCACCTCCGTGTACACTGACCGCGCATGACCGCGAGCTCGCCGCCCCGCGCGGCCCACCCGTACTACATGCACGATGCCATCTACGCTCAGCCCGGCGCGCTGCGTCTGCTCGAGCGCGGAAACGATGCGGCGCTGTCCGCGGCGGCCGGAGCACTCCGCGGCGCGAGCCGCGTGTGGCTGGCCGGCGTCGGCTCGTCGTGGCACGCCGCGCTCGTCGGTGAGCACCTGCTCGCCACGGTCGGCGGACTCGCCGGGCGCGCACGCGCGGTCGTCACCTCCGAGTGGCTGGCGTACGGGCCGATGCCGGAAGCGGGTGAGGCCGTGATCGCCATCACGCATCGCGGCTCCCGCGTGACGGCCGACGCGCTGCCGCGGGCCGCCGGCCGCGGCGCGCTGACGGTCGGGGTCACGGCCAAAGGCGTCACGCTCACCGGCGCGACGCACACGATCCGAACGTCGGACGTCGAGCTCTCCGGCGCGCACACGGTCGGGTACACGACGGCGCTGGCCGCGCTCGCCCTTCTCGCCGCCGAGACCGGAGGCGCCGATGCGACGCGCCGCGCTGTCGGCGCGCTGCCCGATCTGCTCGCCTTGCTGCTCGGCCAGGAATCCTGGGACCAGCTCGGCGCGCGCCTCGCCGGCCGGCGGCGCTTCTGGTTCGTCGGCGGTGGCCCCAACGCCGCGACGGCACGCGAAGCGGCGCTGAAGCTCACGGAGACCGCGTGGCTGGACGCCGTCGCCTTCGACCCGGAATCGTTTCTGCACGGGCCGTCCGCGGCGCTCGAGGCGGACGACGCGCTCGTGCTGATCGCGCCACCGGGGCCCTCACGCGCCCGCGCCCTCGACGTCGCCCGCGCCGCGCGCGCAATCGGCGCGGAGGTGCTCACGCTCGCGCGTGAAGACGATCGCGACGCGGCGGCGCTCGCCGGCGAGGTGATCGCTCTGCCGGAGGTGGACGAGGCGTTGTCGCCGATCCTTGCCGTGGTACCGCTGCAGCTGCTCGCCTATCACGTCGCGGTCGCCCGCGGACGCAATCCCGACCTGCTCCGCGGTGACGATCCTGCGCACGCTCGCGCGCGCGCCGCGCTCGCTTCCTGATCACGGCCTCGATGCGACCCGATCGTCTGCTGGTCATCCTGTGTCTGACCTGCGGCCTGCAGATCTTCTCCCTCGGCGCGTTCCCGGCGCTGCTGCCCGAAATCGGCCGTGGCGTGGCGCTCGTCGACTGGCAGCTCGGCGCGCTGGCGGGCGCCTTCGGCTTTGCGCGGATGCTGATCGACGTGCCCGCCGGGCTCGTGATGACGCATCACGTGCGCCGCGCCCTCGTCGGTGGCCCGGCGTTCGTCCTCGCGGGCATCGCCTGTGTCGTGCTCGGAGGCTCGTTCGCCTGGCTCGTGCTCGGGCGCGTCTTGATGGGCGCCGGGCACACGCTCGGCCAGCTCAGCATGCTGACGACCCTCTTGAGAGTCCGGGCCGAGCACGGTCTCGCGTCCGCGCTGGCCGCGTTCGAGTTCAGCGCGATGCTCGGCATGCTCGGCGGCGTCACGGTCGTCGCCGCGCTGCCCAGCGCGCTGCCGTGGCAGGCGGCGTTCGTCATCGCGTGCTCGCCGCTGCTCGGGGTTGCCGTCACGCTGCATCAGCTGCTCGCGCTGCTTCCCGACGACGGCCGCGGCCGGCCGTGGTTCGCACGCACCGCCGCCACCGTCGCCGCCCCTGCGACCGACGCGATCCCCGCGCGTCGCGAAACGACGGTGCTGGCGTTCGCGGCGGGCGGCGCCATCGCGCTCGCCTACGCGACGCTCGAGCAGTTCCTGATTCCTGTGCGTGGCAGCCGCGAGTTCGGCCTCGACCGCGCCGGCATCGCGCGGCTGCTCATGGTCGCGCAGGTCTGCGACACGCTCGCGCTGCTGCCGCTCGGCGCGCTCGCCGATCGACGCGGCATCCCGCGCGTGCTCGGCGTCGTCCTCCTGACGTTCGCCGCCGCCGTGGCGATGGTGGGGCTGGGACCGCTGCCGCTGGTCATCGCCGGTTGCGTCGTGTTCGGTCTCAGCATGGCGGGCTGGATGCTGCCCGTCGGGCTGCTGCGCTCGGCGACGCCGGCTGCGCAGGTCGCGTGGCGCACCGCGGTCTTTCGCGTGTTCGTCGACGGCGGGATGTTCCTCGGCCCGTTCGCCAGCGGTCTGCTCGGTGCCGCGCACGCGCGCGTCCTTCCGGCGGCGTTGGCGGCCGCGCTGCTGGCCGTGGGCATCGCGCTGCTGGCGCGCTCCGTCCGCCGCTAACGCGCGCTGAGGCTCACCGAGCGGTGGCGGTCAGGACGACGGTGCGCTCGCTCGCGCCCTGCTCGCGCGCGATACCGAGGATTTCGCGGGTGACGGCGTGCGTCGTGGTCGTCGCGCCGGCCAGGACGACCGGGCGGCCGTTCGGGACGATCACGTCGGTGGTCGCCTCCGTGAACTCGATCGTGCCCGAGCCGTCC
>JBKOZH010000130.1:0-4970 GCA_046725765.1 Candidatus Methylomirabilota bacterium
ACCGTGGCTGTCGGGACGCGACAAGGAGCTGGTCATGGGCCGCGCCGTCTGTGACTGGCTCGGCTGGAACCTGCCGCAGAAGTAAGGGCAACCGCAGAGGTGAGGGCAACGTCATGGAGATGAAGGCCGCGGTCTTTCGCAAGACGCACGCGCCGCTGACGATCGAGTCCGTCGAGATCGACAAGCCGTGGGGACGCGAAGTCCTCGTCCGCACGGCGGCGACCGGTGTCTGCCACAGCGATCTGCACGTCGTTGACGGCCAGGGCCGCTGGCCGCTCGACCGTCCGATCGTGCTGGGTCACGAAGGCGCGGGCGTCGTCGAGGCCGTCGGGCCCGACGTGACGGCACTGCGGCCCGGCGACCACGTCGTGGCGTGTCTCTCGGGCTTCTGCGGCGCGTGTCCGCAATGCCTCGACGGCCATCCGAACCTCTGCACGGGTGGCCTGGTCCAGCGGGCTGACTCGGCGGCGCCCCGGCTGTCGCAGGGCGGCGCGCCGCTGCGTCAGTTCATCGGCATCGCGAGCTACGCCGAGCGCATGCTGCTGCACGAGAACTCGGTCGTGAAGATCGACGACGACCTGCCCCTGGACCGCGCGGCGCTCGTGGGCTGTGGCGTGCTCACCGGTGTCGGCGCAGCGCTGCGGACCTCCGGCCTGCAGGCCGGGCAGACCGTCGCGGTATTCGGGTGCGGCGGCGTCGGCCTCGCGATCGTCCAGGGCGCGCGCATCGGCGGCGCGCGGCAGATCATCGGCGTCGACGTCTTCGACAGCAAGCTCGAGATGGCCAAGCGTGTCGGCGCCACGCACGTCGTCAACAGCGCGAACGATGATCCCGTCAAGGCGATCCGCGCGCTGACCAAGGGCGCGGGCGTCGATCACGCGTTCGAGGCCGTCGGCAACGCCAAGCTCGTGCGGCAGGCGATCGAGAGTCTCGCCATCCGCGGGACGGCGACCATCGTCGGTGTGCTGCCGCCCGACGCCACGATCGAGTTTCCGTGGATGGCCATCCGTCCGGAGTGCCGCGTGCAGACGTCGCGCATGGGCAGCAACCGGTTCCGCATCGACATTCCGCTCTATCTGGAGTTCTATCGTCAGGGACGCCTGCTGCTCGACGAGATGGTGAGCCGCCGCGGGCGGCTGGAGGACATCAACGACGCCTTCCGCGCGATGAAGGCCGGCGAGGTCGCGCGCACCGTCCTGACCTTCAACTGAGATGGCTACGTTCACCCTGCGCGTGAACGATCACCGCACGACCGTCGACGTGGAGCCGGCGACGCCCCTCCTTTATATATTGCGCAACGACCTCGAGCTGAACGGGCCGAAGTTCGGCTGCGGGCTCGCCCAGTGCGGCGCCTGCACCGTGCTGGTCGACGGCAAGCCGGTGCGCTCGTGCGTGGCCACCGTGGCGAGCGTGGCGAACGGGCGCATCACGACGATCGAAGGCCTCGGCACGGCGGAGCGGCTGCATCCGCTGCAGCGCGCATTCATCGAGGAGCAGGCCTGTCAGTGCGGCTTCTGCGGCAACGGCATGGTGATGGCAGCCAAGGCGCTGCTCGACCGCAACCCCAGGCCGACCGCGGGGGACGTGCGGGCGGCGTTGAACGGTCACCTCTGCCGCTGCGCCTCGCACAATCGCATCGTGCGCGCGGTGCAGCGGGCCGCGACGGAGATGCGGTCGTGAGCGCGACGCGGCGCGAGTTCCTCCGGCGCGGCGCGCTGGTCATCGCCTTCGCGCTCTCTCCGCGCGCGAGTTTTGCGCAGCCCGCCGCGCTGCCGGCCAGCCTCAACGGCAACCGGCGTCTCGACGCCTGGCTGGCCATCGATCCCAACGGCACCGTCACGATCTTCACCGGCAAGATCGAGCTGGGCCAGGGCATCGGTACCGCACTCTCGCAGATCGCCGCCGACGAGCTCGACGTCGAGCTGCCGCGCATCGATGTGGTCCACGGCGACACCGCGCGGACACCGAACGAGGGACAAACCGCCGGCAGCCTCTCGGTCGAGCAGAGCGGCACGGCGCTGCGCCTGGCGTGCGCGGAGGCGCGCGAGATCTTGCTGGCGGCAGCGGGTGCGAAGCTCGGCGTCCCCGCGAGCGATCTCACGGTCGCCGATGGCGCGATCACCACGCCGAGCGGCGCGCAAACGAGCTACTGGGATCTCGCCGCGAATGCGCACTTGCAGCGCGACGCCACGGCCACCGCGAAGCCCAAGCCCGCGTCCGCTCACCGCTGGGTCGGCCAGAGCGTGCGCCGCCGCGACATCCCGAAAAAGTTCACCGGCGGCGCCGCCTACGTGCAGGACGTCCGATTGCCCGGGATGGTCTTCGGGCGCGTGGTGCGGCCGCCGTCTCCCGGCGCGGAGCTGCTCGCCGCCGACGAGGCGCGCGTGCGCAGCCTGCCCGGCGTCGTCGCCGTCGTGCGCGACGGCAGCTTCCTCGCGGTGGCGGCGGCGCGCGAAGAGCAGGCCATCGCCGCCCGCGAAGCGCTCAGGCAGAGCGCGCGCTGGAAGGAGACCGAGTCGCTGCCGCCGTCGGGCGACGCGCTCTATCGCGACCTGATGGCGCGTTCGGTGCCGGCGCAGACCGTCGTCGACAAGAGCGCGCCGGCGGCCGCCGAGCCGGTGAAGCGTCTGGAAGCGCTCTACACGCGACCGTATCAGGCCCACGCCTCGATCGCGCCGTCATGTGCCGTCGCGCAGTGGCAGGACGACAAGCTGACCGTGTGGACCCACAGCCAGGGCGTCTTTCCGCTGCGCGCCGATCTCGCCAAGGCGTTCGGCATGGACGCAAAGGACATTCGCTGCATTCACGTGGAAGGCGCGGGCTGCTATGGCCACAACGGCGCCGACGACGTGGCACTCGACGCCGCGCTGCTCGCGCGCGCCACCGGCGGCCGGCCCGTGAAGCTCGCGTGGATGCGCGACGACGAGTTCATGTGGGAGCCGTACGGCTCGGCAATGGCGATGAAGCTCTCCGGCGGCGTGGACGCGCAGGGCAACGTCGTCGCGTGGACGCACGAGGTGTGGAGTCACCCGCACAGCACGCGACCCGGCTCGTCGTCCGGCGTCAATCTGCTCGCCGCGCGGCATCTCGCGACGCCGTCGCCGCCGGTGCCCCCGGCCGACGTGCCGCAGCCCGCGGGCGGCTCGGACCGCAACGCCATCCCGCTCTACGAGTTCGGCGCGGTGAAGGTGGTCAAGCACTACATCGCAGAGTCGCCGCTCCGGACGTCCGCGCTGCGCACGCTCGGCGGCTATGCCAACGTCTTCGCGCTGGAGTCCTTTGTCGATGAGCTGGCCGCGGTGGCCGCCGCGGATCCGGTGGAGTTCCGACTGCGCCACCTCAAAGACCCGCGCGCCCGCGCGGTGATCGAGGCCGCCGCGCAGCGCGCGAGCTGGACGCCCGGCGCGAAGGCCGACGCCGGCCGCGGCCGCGGTATCGGCTTCGCCCGGTACAAGAACCTCGCGTGCTACTGCGCCGTCGTCGCCGACGTCGCCGTCGATCGCGCGTCCGGCCGGCTGCGCGTCACGCGGGCGGTCGCCGCCGTAGACGCCGGGCAGATCGTGAATCCCGACGGCGTGACCAACCAGATCGAGGGCGGCATCATCCAGTCCGCGAGCTGGACGCTGAAGGAATCGGTGCGCTTCGATCGTACGCGCGTCACCACCCGCTCATGGGCGGACTATCCAATCGTGCGGTTCGACGAGGTGCCGGAGGTCGACGTGGTGCTGCTGAATCGCCCGAGCGAGCGCTTCCTCGGCGTGGGCGAGGGCTCGCAAGGCCCCGCGGCCGCCGCGATCGCCAATGCGCTCGCCCACGCGACCGGCCGACGGCTGCGCGCGCTGCCGTTCACGCCCGAGCGCGTGAAGCAGGCGCTCGCGTGAGGAGCCAATGAAGACACAGACGCAGAAGGCCGAGGCGTTCCGCGCGCTGCACGCGCGTCCGGGCGCGTTCATCATTCCGAATCCGTGGGACGCGGGCACCGCCAAGCTGCTCGCCTCGCTCGGCTTCGAAGCCCTGGCGACGACGAGTCTCGGCTTGTCGAACATGCTCGGCCGCGTCGACGGCACGATGACCGTCAGCCGCGACGAGGTCCTCGCCAACTGCCGCGCGATCGTCGAGGCGACCGACCTGCCGGTGAGCGCCGATCTCGAGAACTGCTACGCGCACGAGCCGCGAGCGGCCGCGGAGATGATCCGGCTGGCTGCCGAGGCCGGCGTGGTCGGCGGCTCGATCGAGGACGCCACCGGCGACGCCGCCAAGCCGATCTACGACTTCACGCTGGCCGTCGAGCGCGTGCAGGCCGCCGTCGAGACGGCACGGCGATTGCCGTTCGGCTTCGTGCTGACCGCGCGCGCCGAGAACATGATCCAGGGCCGGCTCGACCTCGACGACACGATCAAGCGGCTGCAGGCTTTCGAGCAGGCCGGCGCCGACGTGCTGTACGCGCCGGGGCTGCGGGACCTCGCGACCATTCGCACCGTCGTGGCCGCGGTGCGCAAGCCCGTGAACGTCGTCATGAGCCACGGCGATCCGTCGCTGACGCTGGCGCAGCTGGCCGAAGCCGGCGTCAAGCGCGTGAGCGTCGGCGGCTCGCTGTCGCGACTGGCGCTGGCCGCGTTCCTGCGTGGCGCCCGTGAGATGGCGGACAAGGGCGCCTTCACCTGGATGCGCGAGACCGTGGCGAGTCGTGAGCTGAAGGCCGTGTTCAAAGGATGAAGCGCGCGCTCGTCCTGGTCTGGCTCGCGCTCGGTCTGCTCGTCGTCGCCGCCGCCGCACAGGCGCCGCCGCCGGTCGTGCTGATGATCTCGATCGACGGTCTCCGCCCCGACTACGTGACCGCCGCCGACAAGCACGGCCTCAAGATCCCGGCGCTGCGGCGCTTCGTCAGCGAGGGCGCGTTCGCCGAAGGCGTGCTTGGGGTCATCCCGACTGTGACCTATCCGAGCCACACCACGCTGATCACGGGCGTG
>JBKOZH010000026.1:0-4833 GCA_046725765.1 Candidatus Methylomirabilota bacterium
GGATTCACCATCAGCCGCACCGTCACACGCCGCAGCTTCGCGTGCTCGCTGGGCCCGGCCGTGAGGGGGCCCATGCCGATCGCGTTGATCCGCCCGAGCTCCGCGCCGTTTTCGACCAGGTAGCGACGCACCGATTCCACGCGCCGCTGGCTCAGTCCCACGTTGTACTCACGCGGACCGGTCGGATCCGTGTAACCCTCGAGATCGACGCTGAGGTCGCCATTCGACTTCAGCTCCTTGATGATGCCGAGCAGCGCGGTCTGCGCGCCATCGGAGAGGTCGGCGCGATCAAAGCCGAACTGCACGTGTAGCGTCTCGACGACGCTGCGCTTGTTGCGGCCGCTCCAGAGACGGCTGAGCCGCGAGTTCACCTCGTCGGCGCGACCGAACGCGGCGTCGGCGCGACCCTGCGCCGCCTCCGCCGTCCGGGACGCGCCTTCGGCGCGCTCGTGCGCGGCATCGGCGCGCGTCTGCGCGATACGGGTCGCGTCGCCGACTTCGCGCACGCTGGTGTCCGTCCGCGCGAAACGCTCGTCCGTCTGTGCCTTCTGCCTGCCAAGGTTGTCGTTGACCCAGTTCCGGGTGGCGATGCAGCCCGTGGACGCCAAGGTGGCGATCACGAGTGCGCTGTACATCAGGATTCGTCGCATTGCAGGATCCTCCTCTTGGGCGGTGAACTCCTCGAGCGCACCTGGCCGGTGCGAACGCACTGCAACGCGCGAGCCAGTCGGCAAACCCGCGGTTTTCATCGGAAGTCGTGTCGGCGCCCGCGCCACGGTATGACAGTCACGTCACCGAACTGACGTCGATCTTGCCGTGGATGTGGGAAGAAAATTTTTTCCGTCTGGGTGGCCTTGACATCGGGACACTTTGATCGGAGAGTGACGCGCACCGATGTTCGGAGCCGTACGAACACCTCGCGTATACGAACACATCGTCTCGCAGATCGAGCGCGCGATCTACGAGGGACGGCTCGCGCACGGCAACAAGCTTCCGCCCGAGCGTCAGCTCGTACGCGAGTTCGGCGCGAGCCGTGTCGCCGTGCGCGAGGCGCTGCGCGCGCTCGAGCATCGCGGGCTCGTCGAGGTGCGGCAGGGATCGACGGGCGGGTATTTCATTCGCGAGTGTGATGCGACGCCGGTCGTGCGCGGACTGGCGACGCTGTTCCGCGTCGGCGGCGTGTCGCTCGCACAGCTCGCAGAGACGCGTGCGCTGCTCGAGCCCGAAGCGGCGCGGCTGGCGGCTGCGCGCATCACCGACCACGAGCTGAAATCGCTCGGCGAGTGTCTGGAGGCGCGGACGCAGGCCGACCTGACGTCGCGCCGGCGGCGCGGCCTGGACGCCGAGTTCCACCGCGTGGTGCTCGCGGCCGCGCGCAACCCCGTACACGCCGCGGTCGCGCAGGCGCTCATCGCCGCGCAGACGAAGGTGGGCGCCCAGCGCCCCGAGCTCACGCCCGAGGACGACGCCGCCATCGCCGCCGCCCATCTCGCGATCCACGATGCGATCGCCCGCCGCGACGGCGACGCCGCGCGCGCGGCGATGCACGCGCACATCCTGGACGTCGAGCGGCAGCTCGATCCGGGCATGGTCGCGCGCGTCGCGTCCTGACGGGAGGAAGTCGCCATGAGCCCACGCCGCGCGCTCGCGGTCCTGGTGGCGGTTGTCATGCTTCTCACGCTCGGTGGCCCGGCCGTCGCCCAGTCGCCAATCCGGATCGGCGAGATCAACTCGTTCAGCGGAATCGGCGCCCCGTTCACCGGTCCGTATCGCCAGGCGATCGAGATGGCGGTAGAAGAGATCAACGCCAAGGGCGGCGTGCTCGGTCGCAAGATCGAGGTGCTATTCCGCGACGACAAGGGGCAGCCCGCCGAGGCCGTGAAGCACGCGCAGGAGCTCGTGGCGAGCGAGAAGGTCAGCCTCATCGCGGGGACGTTTCTGTCCAACGTCGGCCTCGCGGTCTCCGACTGGGCGAAGCAGAACAAGACGCTGTTCGTTGCGGCCGAGCCCTTGACCGAGGCGATCACGTGGGCAAAGGGCCACGACCACGTCTTCCGCGTGCGCCCCAACACGTACGAGCAGGGACGGATGCTCGCCGAAAAGGCCGGGAAGCTGAAGTATCAGAAGTGGGCCACCATCGGTCCGAACTACGAGTACGGCAAACGCGCGTGGGAAACGTTCCGCGACCGGCTCAAGGAGCTCAAGCCCGACGTGCAGGTCGTCGGCGAGCACTGGCCGACCCTCGGCAAGCTCGAGGCCGGGCCCTTCGTGACGGCGATCCTCAACCAGAATCCCGACGCGCTCTACGTCTCGCTCTTCGGCAGCGACTGGATCGCCTTCGTACGCGAGGCCAAGAAGCGCGGGCTGTTCGACAAGATGTTCGTGGTCGGCATCCTGCTCGGCGAGCCGGAGTACATCGATCCGCTGGGGCTCGAGGCGCCGGAGGGCATGCTCGTCACTGGCTATCCGTGGTACGACATCGCCACGCCGGCCCACAAGGATTTCGTCGCGCGCTTCCAGAAGAAATACGACAAGAACCCGGTGCTGGGCTCGCTCGTGGGGTATGTCACGTATCTGTCGATCTTCGAGGCGCTACGCAAGGCGGGCTCGACCGATACGGACAAGCTCGTGGCCGCATTCCGCGGGCTGAAGGTCGAGACCCCGACCGGACCGATCTCGTTTCGCGCCTCCGACGGTCAGTCGACGATGGGCGCGTGGGTCGGCACCACGAAAGTCGACGCCAAGCGCGGCGTCGGGATCATGGTGAACCACGAGTACGTGCCGGGTGAGAAAGTGCTGCCCTCCGACGACGAAGTGAAGAAGCTCCGAAGCGGCAGCTGAGCCCGTCCCTCCTCCTCGTTCAGCTCCTCGCCGGGCTGGCCCACGCGATGGTGCTCTTTCTCATCGCGTCGGGGCTCTCGCTGATCTTCGGAGTCACCCGGGTCGTCAACTTCGCCCACGGCTCGTTCTACATGCTGGCCGCGTACGTGGCGTATACGCTGGCCACGACGCTGCCGTTGGGCGCCGCGGCGTTCTACGTCGCGGTGCTGCTCGCCGCGTTCACAGTGGCCGCACTGGGAACGGCGGTCGAGATGCTGCTCCTGCGCCGCGTCTACCGCGCGCCCGAGCTCTACCAGCTGCTCCTGACGTTCGCGCTCGTGCTCGTCGTTTCCGACGTGGTGAAGCTCGTGTGGGGCAGCGAGAACAAGACGGGGCCTTCGGCGCCGGGACTGGCGGGCGCGGTGCGCGTGGCCGGTCAGCTCGTACCGACCTACGACCTTGCCCTCATCGCGCTTGGCCCGTGCGTCGCCGCGGCGCTGTGGTGGCTGTTCTACCGCACCCGCTGGGGCGTGCTCATCCGCGCCGCGACGCTCGACCGCGAGATGGTCGCGCTGCTCGGCGTGGATCAGGCGCGGCTGTTCACCGGCGTGTTCGCGCTCGGGTCGCTGCTGGCCGGGCTCGCCGGCGCGCTGCAGGTGCCGCGACAGGCGCTCACGACCGTCATGGACGCCGCCATCATCACCGAGGCGTTCGTCGTGGTCGTGGTCGGCGGCATGGGCTCGGTGCCCGGCGCGCTGCTCGCCGCCGTCGTGATCGGGGTCATCGACGCCTTCGGCGTGCTCGTGCTGCCGCGCGCGTCGCTGGTGCTGACCTTCGTCGTGATGGCGGTCGTGCTGGTCGTTCGGCCGTGGGGGCTGCTCGGCCGGCCCGAGGGGCAGGGGCGCTCGGCGGGCGGTGCGGTCGCCGCCGGCCTCGGCGTCGCCGTTCCGCGCGCGGTGGTGGCCGCCCTGGTGGCGGCGCTGATCGCGATCCCGCCGCTGCTGCCGACGTTCTATGTCTGGGTGCTCGTCGAGATCCTGGCGTTTGCGCTGTTCGCCGCGAGCCTGCACCTGCTGATGGGCACGGGCGGCATGGTGTCGTTTGGCCACGCGGCGGCGTTCGGGCTCGGCGCGTACGGGGCGGCGCTGCTCGTGCGCTGGGCGAAGGCACCCATGCTGCTGGCGTACGCGGCGGCGCCGCTGACGGCCGCGCTCGCCGCGATCATCATCGGGTTCTTCTGCGTGCGGTTGTCGTCCATCTACTTCGCGATGCTCACGCTCGCGTTCGCACAGATCGCGTACGCGATCGTGCACCAGTGGTACGACGTCACCGGCGGCGACAACGGCCTGCTCGGCATCTGGCCGCCCCGGTGGCTCGCCACGCCGCTCCGCTATTACTACCTGGCGCTCGTGGCGTGCGGCGCGGGCATCGGCGCGCTCGCCGCGATCGGCAAGGCACCGTTCGGCCTCACGCTGCGCGCCGCGCGCGATCACGCGCGCCGGGCCGAAGCGGTCGGCATCGAGGTGCGCGCGCACCAGTGGCTGGCCTTCGTGGTCGCGGGATTCTTCGGCGGGCTCGCGGGCGGGACCTTCGTGTTTCTCAAGGGCAGCGTGTTTCCTGAGTCGCTGGCCGTGCCGGTCTCGGTGGAGCCGCTCGTCATGGTGCTGCTGGGCGGCGTCCACTCACTGGCCGGCGCGCCGCTCGGCGCGGCCGTCTACAAGGTGCTCGACACCGTCGTGACGCGCTACACGGAGTACTGGCAGCTCGTGCTCGGCACCACCCTGGTGCTGCTCGTGCTCGTCTTTCCCCGTGGGATCCTCGGCGTCCTCGGCGCGCGCGCCCGTGACTGACGACGGGCCGGTGCTCGATGTGCGTGACATCCGGCGCGCTTTCGGCGGCGTGCGCGCGGTGGACGGGGTGTCGTTCGCGCTCGCGCGCGGTGAACTGCGCGCCCTCATCGGCCCCAACGGAGCGGGGAAGTCGACGTTCTTCAACATCCTCACCGGTCAGCTG
>JBKOZH010000255.1:0-9357 GCA_046725765.1 Candidatus Methylomirabilota bacterium
GGCGCCCACCAGTTCCAGTCGCCGAGCAGGCGCATCGTCGCCGGCACGAGGAGCGCCCGGATGACCGTGGCATCCATGACGATCGCGATGCCCATGCCGATGCCCATCTCCTTGACCATCACCGCACGCGCCACGCCGAACCCGAAGAACACCGTCGCCATGATGAGGGCCGCGCCGGTGATCAACCGGCCGGTGGCGGCCAGCGACACGATCACCGCGCGGTCGTTGTCGCGCGTGCGCTCGAATTCCTCGTGCGTCCGGCTCAGCAGCAGCACCTCGTAGTCCATCGACAGGCCGAACAGCACGCAGAACATGATCAGCGGAATGACCGGCTCGATCGGGGCGGGCGTGAAGCCGAGCCAGTCCTTGAAGTGTCCGTCCTGGAAGATCCACACCAGGGCGCCGTACGAGGCGGTCACCGAGAGGCAGTTCATGATGACGGCCTTCAGCGGCAGTAGCACCGAGCCGAGCAGCAGGAAGAGCGCGACGAACGTCGCCACCAGCACGAAGGCGACCGCCCCGGGCGCGACGCGCCATACGAGGTTCGCGAAGTCGAGATCGTAGGCGGTCCGGCCGGTCACGAAAAGGTCGCCGGCCACGGGAGGATGCGAGCGCCGGATCCTCTTCACGAGCTTGCGCGCCTCCTCGCTTTCGACGCGCAATTTCGTCTGCACCACGAGCAGGGTCAGGCGCGGCCCGGTCATCTGCTCGAACACCTCGCGCATCGGCGGCGGCAGCATCTCGCGCGGCGCCGTCGCCATCATCTTGTACTCCTCCAGCGAGATGCGCGGATCCAGATCGACGACGCTGTCGACGCGCGACACACCCGGCTGCCGCCCGAGCCAGCGGCTGAGCGCGTGAAGCTGCTCCACCCGCGCGGGCGTGAGCCCCGCCGCATCGGGATGATGGAAGACGACCACGATGCTCGTCGGCGCCAGCTCGGGAAACTCGCGGCTCAAGAGCTCCTCGCCCTGTCGCGACCCGGCGTCCTGGGGGAGCGTGGAGATGTCGGGTGTGCCCAGGTGGATGTGGCGAAACGGCAGACCGAGCACGATGAGAATGAGCACGACCGGCACGAGCACGTGCCACGGATGGGCCATGGCGGCGGCGGCCACGCGATGCCACAGCGATGGCGCGTCGAGCGGCGAGTGTCGCCGCCACAGCGACAAAGCGTTCACGCGCGGGCCGAGGATCGCGAGCAGCGCGGGCAGGAGCGTAAGGCTATAGAGCACGGAGAAACCCACGACGACGGTGCTCGCGATGCCAATCGTGCTGACGCTGCCCATGCGCAGCAGGATCATTCCGAGCAGACCGATGCCGACGGCCATGCCCGAGAAAATCACTGTGCGTCCCGCGGTGGCGAGCGTGCGCGCGAGCGCCTGCGTCGGGGGATGGACGAGCAGCTCCTCACGGTAGCGGCTCACGACGAAGAGCGAGTAGTCGATCGCGACACCGAGGCCGATCATGGACACGACGTTCGCCGCGTACGCCGACACTGGCATAAAGCGCGCCAGGATGCCCGCCACGGCCATCCCGGCGGCGACACCCAGGAGGCCGACGACCAGCGGGAGCGCGGCGGCGACTACCGAGCCGAAGACGAGAACCAGAAAGACCAGCACGAGCGGCAGCACCACGAGCTCCGCGCGTCTCAGGTCGGTCTTCACCATCTCGGTGAAGTCGTGGTTGAGCGCCATGGCCCCAAACGGCAGAATTCCCAGCGTTTCCGAGCGCACCTGACCCCGCAGCGCCGGGTAGAGCTCGGGCGGCGCCGAGGGCACGACCATCGAGGCGAACGCTGGGGCGCGGCCCTCGACCTCCACGACGACGGCAGCGCGCCGGCCGTCGGCGGACAACATTCGTGGATTCGGCGACAGGCCGTCCCACGGCGTGCGGACCTTCGTGACGCGCCGCTCGCCCGCCAGCGGCGCCAGCGCGCGCTTTACCGCGTCCACAAACTGCGGATCGCTCGCGCGCAGTGTGCCGCCGCTGAAGATCAGTCCGAAGGACGGAGGTCGCGGCGCCAGCTCCGCGTCCACCAGCCGCACCGCGCGCACCGCCTCCATGTCGGGCGGCACCACGGATTCGTCGAGACGCTCTCCCGGAACGACGCCGAGCCACAACAAAAGCGGCAATAGCGAGAGCGCCACGAGCCACCAACGCAGGCGGGGGACCACGCGCCCCCAGGCGGCGAGCATGCGCACAGATTACCAGCGGATCGTCTGACCCGGACTCAGTGGCGCGACGCGCTCCTCGAGCCCGTGGCGAAGCGCTTCGGCCATGAGTCGATCGGGCGGCTCGCGAAACGGCTCGCGGTTGAGCTCGAAGGTCCCCCAGTGCATCGGCACCAGCAGACGGCCCTTCAGATCCTCGAACGCCTGCACCGTCTCCTCGGGGCTCAGGTGGTTGGGATGATGATGCGGAAAGTCGCTGTAGCCGCCGATCGGCAGCGCGGCCAGGTCGAAGGGGCCCAGGCGCCGGCCGATTTCGACGAACGCGGCGTGATAGCCGGTGTCGCCGCCGAAGAAGAACCGTCGGTCACGCGCGGCCACCACCCACGACGCCCAGAGCCGCTCGTTCTGGTCCTCGAGCAGCACCGAGCGGCCCGAGGAGTGCTGCGCGGGAACCGCGGTGATCGTCAGCGGGCCGATGGGCGCCGACGCCCACCAGTCGAGCTCCACGACCTCGCGGATGCCGAGCGATTCGAACCACGGCCGCAGTCCGAGGGGCACGAAGAAGGTAGGGCGATGGACACGCGCGAGCCGTACGACCGTCGCACGGTCGAGGTGGTCGTAGTGATCGTGCGAGACCAGCACGGCGTGCACGGGCGGCAGATCCTCGAAGCGCAGGCCAGGCGGGACAAGACGGCGCGGTCCGGCGAACGGGACGGGGCTGGTGCGCTGCGACCAGATGGGATCGGTCAGGAGATTGATGCCCTGGAGTTGTACCAGGAAGGTGGCGTGCCCGATCCAGGTGACCGTCGGCGCGGCCAGCGGACCGCGCAGCGCGCGCCCGTCGTTGACGACGAGCTCGAGTGGCCGGCCACGCTCGCGCGCCGAGGATCGGCCGACCACGTGAGTGATGCGGCTGACGAGCGAATACGCGTAGTCGGGATCGACGTTGCGGAACCCGCGGCGGGCGTGATGCGCGGGGCGGTCGCTGGCGGGAGCAGGGACGGTGACCGACACCAGCTCGGAGAGGGCGAGTGCGCCGAGCGTGACCAGCACTGCGGCGATGGCGTGCACGGTGCGACGACGGAGCAGACGGCGAGCGCGCATGGACTCGCGCGGAGGAAAGCAACCGCGCGGCCAGATTTGCGTGGTGCTTAACTCGCCGTCGCCGCTGACTTCGAACTTCTCGCACCGGCGCCCATGTCGGAGAAACTCCGCGGAGACCCTGACGCCGTGTCAGTGGGCGGGCAGTGTTCTAGGCGCGCGTGGGCTCGGTCTGTAGCGCGTGCAGACGGCGATAGACGCCGTCCTGGGCGAGCAGCTGATCGTGACGCCCGACCTCGGCGATGCGCCCCTCGTGCACGACCACGATGCGGTCCGCGTTGCGAACCGTCGCCAGGCGGTGGGCGATGACGAGCACCGTGCGCCCGCGCATGAGGTCGGCGAGGGCCTGCTGCACCATGAACTCGCTCTCCGCGTCCAGGTCCGACGTGGCCTCGTCGAGGATCAGGATCGGCGGGTCCTTGAGGAACGCGCGCGCAATGGCGAGACGCTGCCGCTGGCCGCCCGAGAGCCGCACGCCGCGCTCACCCACCAGCGTGTCGTAGCCCTCCGGACAGGCCAGGATGAACTCCTCGGCATGTGCCTGCCGCGCCGCGCGCGACACGTCGGCGAAGGGCGCGTCGGGCCGGCCGTAGGCGATGTTGTAGCGGATCGAGTCGCTGAACAGGAACGTGTCCTGCGTCACGAGCCCGATTTGCGCGCGCAGCGAAGCCTGCGTGAGGTCGCGCACGTCGTGGCCGTCGATCACGATGCGGCCAGCGCTCACGTCGTGGAAGCGCGGTAGGAGATCCATCAGCGTGGACTTGCCGGCGCCGCTCATCCCCACGAACGCCACGACCTCGCCCCGGCGCACCTCGAGGTCGATGTCGCGCAGGACGAGCTCGGCGGCGCCGGGATAGCGGAACGACACCCGCTCCAGCGCCAGGCTGTCGCTGAACGTCTCGAGCGTCCGCGCGCCCGGACGGTCATCGATGGCGGGCGGCGTGTCGAGCACCTCGAATACGCGCTCGACGGAGCCGGTGGACTGTTGCACAGTGTTCATGATCCGCGAGAGCTGGCGCACCGGCCCATACAGCAGCGCGACGGCGGCGGTGAACGAGAAGAAGTCGCCCGGCGTCATGGCGCCCGCGATGACCTGATGTCCGCCGTACCAGAGCGCGCTCATGATCCCGAGCGCCGCCAGCACCTCCATGAGCGGATCGGTGACTTCGTCCGTGCGATGGTCCTTCAGCGCCAGTGCGAGCAGGCGATTGTTGACGCGGTCGAACCGCTCGGCCTCGTGCGCCTCACGGCCGAACGCCTTGACGATCTTGGTGCCGGCGAGCGCTTCGTGCAGCAGCACGTTGAGCTCGGCGATCTGCTCCTGCGAGCGCTTGTTGATGCGGTAGAGCCGCCGACCGATCGACCGGACGGCCACGCCGACGAACGGAAAGACCACCAGCGCGATCAGCGCCAGCCGCCACTCGCGCACGAACATGACGGCGACGAGCGCGATGATCATCGCGCTCTGGCGCACCGCCATCACGAGCACGGTCGACGACACGCGCGCGAGGCGGTTGACGTCCGTGACAATGCGCGACATGAGGTCCGCCGAGTGGCGGTCCGAGAAGAACGACAGCGGCATCATCTGGATGTGCAGGTAGAGCGCGCGCCGCAGCGTGGCGACGACGCGCTCGCCGACGGCGGCCATCAGATACGACTGGCCGTAGCGCGCCGCCCCTTTGAACACGTAGGCGCCGAAGAGCAGCAGCGGGATCACCCGCAGCATGGTGAGATCACGCTTGATGAAGATGTCGTCCATCGCGGGCTTCACCAGCCAGGCGATGGCGCCCTCCATCGCCGCCACCACCAGCGCCAGCGCGCCGCCCAGAATCAGCAGGGGGACGTATGGCCGCAGGTAGACGAAGAGCCGACGGTAGATCGCGGTGGTCGCGCCGATCATGCGCGGCGCCCGTTGCCGACGAGGCGACGGTAGAGCGCCTCGGTGGCGTCGACTTTCGCGCGCAGCGAGAAATGCGCCTCCACGCGCTTGCGGCCCGCGCGCGCCATCGCCAGCGCTGTCGTGGGATCGTCGAGCAGCGCCAGGATTGCGGCGGACAGCGCGGCGGCGTCGCGGGGCGGCACGAGCAGGCCGGTCTCGCCGGACCGGACGAGCTCGGGCATGCCAGCCACCACGGTGGCGACCACCGGGCGCTCGCACGCGAGCGCCTCGCGGATGCTTCCCGTGATGCCGAGCCCTGCCCACGAGGCGTCGACGACGACGTCGGAGGCGCAAAGGATCGCCGGCACGTCGTCGCGATGCCCCAGTGCGAGCACGCGGTTGCCGATCCCCGCGGCGCGGGCGCGGTCCGCGATCTCCGCCACACGCGGCGGCGGCGCGCCGACGAAGAGCAGGTAAGCGCGCGGCCGGCGCGCCGCGACCGTGCGCATGGCGTCCATCACATCGGTCCACCCCCGCCACGAGCGGACGCCGATCTGGGTGACGAGCGGGTCATCGCCTCCGAGACCGAGCTCGCGGCGGATCGCCGCGCCGTCTGCGCCCGGATGGAAGCGCTCGACGTCGGTGCCGGAGTAGATCACCTCGATCTTGCTCGCCGGGACTCCGATGCCAACGAGGTCCTGCTTGATCGAGTCGCAGACCGCGACGATCGCGTCCACGCGCGTCGTCGTATAGCCGAGGCGCCGCAGGCCGCGCACCGGAAAGCTCACCCCGCGGTTCAGGACGAGCGCGGTGCGCGCGCCCATGAGGCCGGCGAACACCGCGAGCGTGCGCGCGCGTCCCTTGTGCGCGTGCGCCACCTGGATGCCGCGGTCCCGGATCACGCGCGCCAGCCGCCACGCCGCGCGCGGGTCCCAGGCACGGCGCATCGGCACGACGACGTGCTCGAGGCCGACGGCGCGGCAGCGCTCCGGCCAGACGTCGCTGGGCGGCGTGGCGATCGTGACGTGATGGCCGCGCGCCGCGAGGCCGGCCGCGAGGTCGCGCAGCTGGACGGCGGCGCCGGTGAAAAAGTCCCCCTTGGGATAGAGCTGCAGGATCCGCAGGGGGGGCTCGGGCATCAGGCTCCGAAGAACGTCTGGACGGCCGTCGCGACCGTATCGATCTCCGCGTCGGTGTGGCCGGCCGAGATCGGCAGCGTGAGGATCTCGTCGACGAGGCGCTCCGTCACCGGCAGCGGCGCCGGCGCGAACCGCTCGATGGCGGGCTGGCGATGCGTCGGCACGGGATAGTGCACGCCCGTCTGGATCCCGCGCTCCTTGAGAAACGCGGCGAGCTCCGCGCGCCGCTGCGTGCGGACGACGTAGAGATGATACACGTGGCGCGCACCCGGCCGTTCGCGCGGCAGCATGATCGGCAGGCCGGCGAGTCCCTTGGCGTAGCGTCCGGCCAGCTCGCGCCGGCGTGCGTTCATCGCGTCGAGGCGGCGCAGCAGCACGCGGCCGATCGACGCCTGAATGTCGTTGAAGCGCAGGTTGAAGCCGATCTCCGCGTGCACGTCCTTGTTGAGCCGCCCGTGATCGCGCAGCCGGCGGCAGCGCGCGGCAATTTCGTCGTCGTTCGTGACCACGGCACCGCCGTCGCCCATCACGGTGAGGTTCTTCGACGGATAAAACGAAAATACCGCCGCGCGGCCGAAGCCGCCGACGATGCGGCCGCCGAACGCCGCGCCGTGCGCCTGCGCGCAGTCTTCGAGCATCCACACGCCGTAGCGGCTCACGAGCTCCCGCACGCCCGGAATGTCGACCGGCTGACCGTAGAGATGCACGGGAAGCACGCCGACGGTCCGCGGGGTGACCTTGGACGCGGCGTCCGCCGCGTCCATCGTGTAGTAGTCGTCCGCGTCGACGAACACCGGCGTCGCGTCGGCGAAGCAAATTGCCTCGATCGTCGGAAACGCCGTATGCGAGGGGACGAGGATCTCGTCGCCGGCCTTGACGCCGAGTGCGCGGAACGTCAGCCAGAGCCCGGCCGTGGCCGAGGTTGTGAGCACGCAGTGGCGGACGCCGACGTAGCCCGCCAGCTCCTTTTCGAACTCTTTGGACTGCGGTCCGAGAATCCACTGACGCGAGTCCATGGCGGCCATGACCGCCTTCTTGATTTCATCGTCGACGGGCGGACGAGATAGCGGGATCGCGCTCACGATGTCGCTCCTGAAGGGTTGTCGCCCAGGCGGCGGTACTTGCCGCGGAAATACAGCAGCGGTTCGCCCGCGCCATTGCGAGCCTCTTCCACGAGCGCGACAAGAATCGTGTGGTCGCCCTCGACGTGTCGCGAGACGGTGCGGCATTCCAGCTGGGCGAGGGCGCCCTCGATGAGGGGCACCCCGTGCGCGCTGAGCTGGTGCGGCACACCGTCGAACTTGTCCAGGCGTGTGGTCGCGAAGCGGCGCGAGACGCCTTCGTGCGCGTCGCCGAGGAAATTCACGGCGAAGTGCGCGCCGTCGCGCAGCGACGGATAGCTCTGCGACTTGTGATCCACGCAGACGAGGATCTGCGGCGGATCGAGCGAGACGGAGCAGAACGCGCTGACCGTGAGACCAGTGGGACGACCGTCCGTGTCTCGCGTGGTGACGATGGTCACCCCGGTCGCGAAGTGACTGAGAACACGGCGAAAGTCGTCGGGCGTAACCACCCGACTTATGTATCAGGAAGCTGAGCCGAAAATCAAGCGAGGGCGGGCCCTGGCAGACCCGCCCTCGCCGGGGGGAGGGCATCGAACGTACAGCTTGGCTCGACTCTCAACGAGACGGCCGCCCTATCTGGCAGCAAGCCCTGTTCCACGGCGCGCTCGGCGTATTTTCAACGGCTTGTGTGTGCGCCCGCGAAAAACGAGACATGAAACGCGCCATAGATTGGGCAAGCCGCTACCCATTCGCGCCGGCACAAGCGCTCGGGTATCATTCGTGCGTATGGCGAGTGAGCAAGACGTTCTCGACGCGCTTCGCGGGATCAAAGATCCCGAGAGTCAGAAAGATATCGTCGCGCTGGGGCTCGTGCGGGATCTTGCCGTGCGCGGCGGCGAGGTGACGTTCACGCTCGCGTTCGCGGCGCAGCCACCCCAGACCAAAGTCTTGATCCATAGCATGGCCAGCAAACTCGTCGGACGCCTTCCCGGGGTGGCGAAGGTGAGCGCCAAGATGGGCGGCGGCGCCGCCGCCGCCCCGCAGCATCAGCACGGTGGCCATGCACACGGTGGCCCCGCGCAGGGCGCGCCGCAAGGCATGGGCGCCACGCAGCGTCCGCCGGATCTGATCCCCGAGGTCAAGCACACGATCGCCGTGTCGTCCGGCAAGGGCGGCGTGGGCAAGTCCACCGTCGCGGTGAACCTGGCGCTCGCCCTGCGCGGCACCGGCGCCGCCGTCGGCATCATCGACGCCGACGTCTATGGTCCCGACCTGCCGCTCATGCTCGGCACCCGCGGCCGGCCGGGCATGTTCGACAACCGGATTCTCCCGGTCGAGGCGCACGGCCTGAAGGTGATGTCGATCGGCCTGCTCGTCGGCGACCGCGAGCCGCTCGTGTGGCGCGGGCCGATGATCCACTCGTTCATCCAGCAGATGCTGCGCGACGTGTTATGGGGCGCGCTCGACTACCTCGTGTTCGACATGCCGCCCGGCACCGGCGACGCGCAGCTCTCGTTGTCGCAGGTGATCCCGCTCTCCGGCGTCGTGATGGTGACGACGCCGCAGGACGTCGCGCTGCTCGACGTGCGCAAGGCGATCGCGATGTTCCAGCGGCTCAACGTGCCGATGCTCGGCGTCGTCGAGAACATGTCGTACTTCGTCGCGCCGGACACGGGCACGCGGTACGCGATCTTCGGTGAGGGCGGCGGCCAGAAGGTCGCCGACGAGTACGGCATACCGCTGCTCGGCCAGCTGCCGCTCGATCCCGACACGCGCAAAGGCGGCGACGAGGGCGCGCCGATCACGGTACGCCGGCCCGACTCGCCGCAGGCCACGGCCTTCCGCGAGGTCGCGCGCCGCGTGGTCGAGCGACTCGACGCGACGGCGACGCTGCGGCCGCTGCCGACGATCTCCTGAGCCCGGCGGATGGCGACGCCCGCCGGCTCCGCGATCGTGCCAATCTTTCCGCTGCCGGATGTGACATTCTTCCCGCGCACGCTGCT
>JBKOZH010000322.1:0-4230 GCA_046725765.1 Candidatus Methylomirabilota bacterium
TCGTTCGTGCCGCGCGGCGAGGCTAGCTGGAACGCCTACCGAGCCAATGGGCCGAGCTACCTGATGTATCGGGTGCAGCGTCTCGGCATCGATCTCTCGACGATGGACGGCGCCGTGCTCGGCTTCCGCGGCGGCCGCATGGGCATCCAGCAGGCCGGCGTGGAGCTGTCGCGCTACCTTGCGACGGTGCGCTACCTCTATGACTGGGAAATTCGCGCGGAAACTCTGCGGACACTGCTGACGCCGTCAATCGCCGGCGCGCCGATGGCCGTGGGCCACGACGACGCCTACTGGCGATTCCTGGCCGCGTTGCGGCGCTCGAGCGACGCGGGAAGGGCGGTCTGGCTGTTTGGGGCACCGTACCAGGTGCACCGGCTCTGCGCGCTGATGCAGGCCGTTGACGCGCCTCCGCTGCGCCCCGGTTCGGTCGTCACGCTCGGAGGCGGGTGGAAGGCCTTCGAGGGGCAACGCGTCGATCGCTCGACGCTGAGCGCGCTCATCGAGACGACCCTCGGCGTGGGGGCGGAGCGCGTGCTCGAGGCGTACGCGATGGTCGAGCTCAACACTCCGCTGATGCGCTGCTCTCACGATCGCTATCACGTGCCGCCGATCCTCGAGCCGTGGGTGTTCGACGACGCGCTCCTGCCGCGGCCGACCCAGGAAGACGTCACAGGGACGTTCGGATTCATGGATCCCACGGCCACGAGCTACCCGGCCTTTCTGGCCACTGGCGATCAGGTCCGGCTCGTCCGGGCGCCGTGTCCGTGCGGGCTCGTCGGTCCCGCCGTCGTCGGCGAGGTGCGCCGCACATCGGGGCACGAAGTCCGGGGCTGCGGCGGCATTCTCGCCACGGTCCGAGCGTGAGCATGCCGATCGCCGTCGCGGCGCCGAATCTCTGCGAGGAGCTCGATCGCGCGCGTCTGCTTTGCGCGGACGCCGGCGTGATCAGGGTGCCGGTGCTGACACGCGGTCGTCTCGTCGTGCCCGAGGGCGACGCCGTGATCGAGATTGTCGAGACCACGATCGACCGGGCCACGATGCGGGCGGACGGCGGCGTGCGCCGCCTGCGCTTGCCCCGCGTCGCCGCGGCGGATCTGATCTATTCCGATCCCGCGGCTGTTCGAGCGCGCCTCGCGGCGGTGCCGTTCGCGGAGCTGTGCCAGTGGCTCGATACCGCCGCGGCACTCCTCGAACCGGACGCTCCGCTGGGCGCGCGACTGCGCGCGCTCGTGGCTGCAACGAGCGACCTCGCCGACCCGTTCCTCGATGCCGCGCTCTGGCTCATCGCGGCCTCGCTGCGTGCCGCCGCGGTGCGGGAAATCGTCGACCGCGAACTCTCCATCGGGATGGTGCCCGGATCGCGTTTCCTGGACGAATGGGTCGAGATCGACGCGCCCGGATGGGAAGGCGCGACTGGGCCACTGCGCGCGGCGCTTGCGTCCGCGCCGGAGGCGCCGGCGCCGGCCCCGCGCATTCGCGCGTTGCCCACGCTTCAGATTCACGTGACGGCCGGCAATGCTCCGGTGGTCGCGCCGGCGAGCGCATTGCGCCTTCTCGCCACCCGCAGCGGCGGTGTCGTGAAGCTGCCATCGGGATCGATCCTGCCCGGCGCGGCGTTGGCCGTCGCACTCCACGCGGCCGCGGATTCGCACCCCGCCGCCCGCCCGGCGCTCGATGCCCTCTCGCTCGTGTACTGGCGAGGTGGCGACGCCACCGTCGAGCAGCCACTCTTCGACCCGGCGGTCTTCGATCGTGTCGTCGTCTGGGGCGCTCCTGACGCAGTGGAGCGAGTGGGCGGCCTCGCGCACGGCATTCGCACGCTGACGTTCAATCCCCGCTATGGCGTCAGCCTGATCGGCCGCGAGGCGCTGGTCGACGCCGCCGCACGGCACGCCGCGGCGCGGCTCGCCGCCGCGGACGTGCTGGTCTGGAACCAGCGCGCCTGCATCGCGTCGCTCGTCCATTATGTCGAGGCCGAGGACGATGACGTTGCCGACCGCTGGGCCGTCACTCTCCGCGACGCGCTCGCCGATGCCGACCGCCTGGCGCCCGCTGCGCCTGCGCCGGCGGCGCTCGGACAGATCGCGCGGATGCGGCGCGGCTCGCTCATCGGCGCGCGCTGGTACTGGGTCGGCGGTCCCGGCCGCGACGCGAGGGCGGCGGTGGTCGTCGCGCCCGGCCCGTTCGACTTGTCGTCACATCCGCTGTCGCGCGTCGTCATCGTCCGCCGAGTGGCGCGACTCGACGAGGCGGTGGCTCTTCTGCACCGCGGCGTGTCCACAGTGGGCATCCATCCCGAGCCGCGTCGGCTCGAGCTGCGCGATGCAGTCGCCGCGCACGGCGTCTCGAACGTGGTGCCTCTCGGCCGTGCCGAGCGCGGCTTTGTCGGGATGCCTCACGACGGGATGCGTGTGCTCGCCGACCTCGTGGAGTGGACGAACGGCTGAGTGACCCGGTCGCCGGTGGCACCCTCCTTGCCTCGGGAAGGTTATTCGGGAGCGGTGATCATGCGTCGACGACTGCGACTGCCAGTGCTGGCCCTGATCGCCGCCGTCATCACGGCGGGCTGCGAATCTGCAAAGATCCCGCTCTCCGCCGGCGTTGGCCGCGACCCCACGCTGCCTCCGCCGAATCCCACGCGCGTCCCGACCGTCCACTTCGCGCCCGCGAAGGGGTGGCCAGCAGGCGTCACGCCCACCGCTGCGTCGGGGACCACCGTCGCGGCCTTTGCCGTCGGGCTCGAACATCCGCGCTGGCTATATGTCCTGCCGAATGGCGACGTTCTGGTCGCCGAGAGCGCCGCTCCGCCCCAGCCGGAAGAGTACGAGGGACTCAAGGGCATGGCCAAGAAGGTCGTGATGCGTCGGATGGGCTCGCGCGTGCCCAGCGCGAATCGCATCACGCTCTTCCGCGACGCCGACGGCGACGGCACGCCTGAGCTGCGCTCTGTCTTCCTTGAGGGCCTGAATTCCCCATTCGGGATGGCCGTGGTCGGCGAGCACTTCTATGTCGCGAACACCGACGCCGTGCTGCGGTTTCCGTACGTTCGTGGCGCGACCCGCATCACCGAGCCCGGCACGAAGATCGTCGACCTGCCGGCCGGGCCGCTGAATCGGCACTGGACGCGGAACCTCATCGCGAACCGCGACGGGACGAAGCTCTACGTGACGGTCGGCTCGAACAGCGACCATGCCGAGACGGGCATCGAGCGAGAGGCGGGCCGCGCGGCCATCTGGGAGATCGACACGAAGACGGGCACCCACCGCGTGTTCGCGTCGGGATTGCGCAACCCCAACGGCCTCGCCTGGGAGCCGACCAGTGGAACGCTCTGGACGGTGGTCAACGAGCGTGACTCGCTCGGCAGCGACCTCGTCCCCGATTACCTCACGTCGGTCAGGCCCGGCGCGTTCTACGGCTGGCCGTACAGTTACTTCGGTCAGCATATCGACCCTCGAGTGAAGCCGACGCGGCCCGATGTCGTGGCGACGGCGGTGAAGCCGGACTACGCGCTCGGCCCGCACGTTGCGCCGCTGGGGCTCGCCTTCTCCCAACGCAATGCGCTGCCGCCGCAGTTTGGCCACGGCATGTTCGTGGGCCAGCACGGCTCGTACAACCGGCGGCCGCGCAGCGGCTACAACGTCGTGTTCGTCCCATTCCGCGAGGGCGCACCGGCCGGTCCTCCGATCGAGATTCTCGGTGGCTTCGTGAGCGCCGGTGGCGATGCCTACGGTCGTCCCGTCGGCGTGGCCTTCGACCGCCACGGCGCCCTGCTGGTCGCCGACGACGTGGGCAATGTCGTCTGGCGCGTCAAGGAGGCGGCTGGTAACCTCTCGGGCCGGCCTTGAACTGAGAATTTCTTCGTTGACCCAGCGGCTCTGGCCGCCTGGCTGCACAGCACGATCAGGTGTGTGCTGAACCCACCGAGGGAGAGCGTGATGGTACGAATCATCGACATGGAGTGCAGCATCCCGCGAACCGAGGCGAGCCAGCCCGAGCCGGGCCACGATCAAGAGCCGACCGCCGCTCAGCCGGCCGGATACGGCATGGCCAACTACAGCCGCATCTTCAAGTCGCGCCGCGAGGGCACCGACCATCGCCCCGACATGAGTCTCGACGCGTACGTCGACAAACTCGGCAAGCTCGGGATCGTGCGCTCCGTGCCCTTCGGCATCACGAACGAGGAAGAGACCGCGCTCCTGCGGCGCTATCCCGATCGATTCATCGGACTGG
>JBKOZH010000300.1:0-11174 GCA_046725765.1 Candidatus Methylomirabilota bacterium
CATGCGGCCGCCGCGGAAGCCGAGCACGGCGCCGTCCATCGTCGAGAGATCGATGCCGAGACGCTGCACCCGATACATCAGGTAGCTCGGCCCATTGGCTCGGTAGGCGTTCCAGCTAGCCTCGCCGCGCGGCACGAACGAATGCTTGCCGCTGGTGCCGCTGGAGTACAGAACGTGCAGCCCGCCCGCCTCGAGACGGTCGAGCCAGTCGTCGACGTCGCGCGCCGCGGCCGCGCTCGCCGGCACCGCCTCGGAGCCCACGTCGCGCAACCAGTGCGAGAGCGCCGCAAAGTCGCGCTCGCCGACCCAATCCGCGTCGTAGGACTTGAACAACTCCTCCGTCACCGTGCACCGCTCGGCCAGCAGCTCGAGCGGGGCGATGTCGCCGACGTCCATCTCGGCGCAGAGGCGCCGGTACGCCGGGATGGTGGCCCGGTAGTACGCGTGACAGCGCGCGATCGCGTGATGGCGCAGCCGCGTCGCTGCGAGCTCGTCGAAGGAGCCGTCGCACGCGGCCCACGCATTGGCCGCGGCGCGCAGCTGTCCGCCGAGCTCGTGAATCTCGCGCTCGGTCACAGCGGCCACAATGTCAGTCTACCAACTGGGGATCGGGTCCGACCCGCGCCGCGCGGGAGACGTGTGCCTGAGTCGCGGCATCCGCGATAACCCGAACGAACGGCGTGGTGCTAAAGAACGGCATGGGGATCGTGTTTTGTATCGGCAGGCGTTCCGGGCATTGCCGATGTCGTGAACTGGACGTGCCGAGTGCGATCGTGGCCGGCATTAGCCGACGCGGGATGTTCGCTGCACGGAACAATTCCCGCGCCATCGGCGCCACAACGAAGAAGGCGACGAAAAGGCTCACGCCACCCAGGTGACGAGAGCGCCCGCAAGGACGACGGCGAGCATCGCGCGGCGATGCCCGAGCTTGCCACTCGTGGGCCCTGAGAGACGCAGCGAGCGACTGGCGTGGGATTTCGGACGGGTCCTAGCGCGGCACGTCGTCCTGCCGGATGCGCTGGTCCCGCTCGAGGGTCACGCCAGCCGCTCGCTCACACGAAGACGAGACACAAGCTGAGCCAGACTCCCACGCTAAAGTAGAGGCTCATCCAGGGGACTTCGGGCCTCCATTCGCTCCAGCGGTGCGCGACCCGTCGGCGCTCGAGGGCGTCCCTCAACCCCTCCCGCAAAGAGAGATAGCGAACGCCGCTGCTCCTCCCCTCTCGCCAACGCGCGAGGTACATTGGAACGTCCACGGCCAGCATGAGAAGCGCGGCGCCGGCGCACGCCACCATAGCGATCCCGCTCAAAATCCTGCTGTCCGCCGGCATCTGTCCCACGGTCAGTCCCAAGCTGAGCGCCACCAGGAAGATCATCACGGACCAGACGATCTCTTCGATGGCGTGTCCGAGGTGGTTCAGACTGATCACGGCATACCAGCAGCACAGCTGGGCGACGAGAATGAGTGGCACGATCGACCATCCGACGACTTGCAGCGACGCATTCCCGGTCAGCGCCGAGAGCTTCAAGATCCACAACGCGCACTGTCCGGCGAAGCAGAGCTCCGCAACCGTCGCGACGCTCCGGCCTACGAAGATCGACGACAGCCGGGAATTCCAGAGGCATTGCCGCTCGAGATCGACGCGCGGGAGTATCGATCGGAACGCGCACGCGGCGGCGAAGATGCCGGAGAGCAGGAGTTGCTGGGCGACGTAGCCGTCGGAGAGGCCGTGCACTTCGCGGGCGATGGCGACCCACAGGACCAGGTTGCCAGCCGATACGAGAAACAAGAACGACCACCACCACAAGACGGGCTTGTCGGCCCCCCGGAGCGCCACTTGCTCCCGCGGTTTCGGCTCCGCCGTCACCAAGCGTCCAGCGTCGTAATCGAAACGAAACATGACGATGAAGCTCAGATCGTCCTGCCGTCGACTTCATTCGTCAAGTACTGCTCGACGTGGCGCCAGAGACCTTGCGGAGGCTCGCAATGCAGAATGCTACACGGCCCCTGAATCGTACTGGATCGATCTGACATAGCTGGCGAGGCCTTGTCGCGCCCGCACTTCGGGAACTGCCAGATCATGCTCAGGATCGGCGCGGGTATGACGCTCCGCCGGCTGACCGGTCTCGTGCTCGGTGCCTGCGCCGCATCGGGACGCCGCCGTCACGCCCGCACGCGGTAGGCTGGGGCGTGCCCTACCGCGTAGACGTCTCCCGCGCCAGCGACGCTGTGCTCGATCGCCTCGTCGAGCTCGGCGCCCTCGACGTCGACCGCTCGCCCGGCGGCGGCATCGCCGCCCTCATGCCCGATGGCGTCGCGCCGGAACAGGTGGCACGCGCGCTCGGCGTCGACGATCTCTCCATCTCGCCTGCCATCGGCCGCGACGGAGAATCGGTCTGGATCTTGACCCCGCGCGCGACTCGCATCGGGCGTCTTCGGATCGTGCCGGCTGACGCGAGCGCGGAACCCGGCGCCCTGAGATTGACCGACTCAGTGGCGTTCGGAACAGGACTGCACCCGACGACGGCGATGTGCCTCGAGGCGATCGAGGAGGCGCTCCAGCACTCCACTCCCGCCGCCCTGCTCGACGTAGGGATTGGGTCGGGTGTGCTGGCGTTGGCGGCGCTGGTGATGGGCGTACCCCGAGCGCTTGGGCTCGACATCGATGCCGAGGCGCTGCGCGCCGCCGCTGAAAACGCCCGACTCAACGGACTCGACCGGCGCTTGCAGCTGACGCGCGGCGGACCCGATGCGGTCGCGGGCATCTGGCCGCTGGTCGTGGCCAATCTGCTGGCGGCCCCACTCGTCGAGCTGGCGCCACTACTCGTCCGACGTGTCGGACATCATGGTCGTCTGGTGCTCTCGGGCATTCCGTCTTCCGTCGAAAAGGATGTAGAGCGCGCGTACCGACGCCTAGGCATGCAGCACGTGCTGACTCATTCACGCGCCGGCTGGAGCGCGCTCGTGCTGCTGGCATCCTGGTGATGACGTCTACGTGCGATGCGGGAATGGGCGCTAGAGTCGGTGGTTTGCCACTCGGGTGCACCGAGGAGGAGACGAGAATGTCGTACAGCATATCGACCTTACTGACGCGCAATCTTCACGACGTCTTCGGTGAAAACGACCCCGCGCGTCGGCGCGCGGCCATCGACGAGATATTCACCGAAGATTCCGTATTCTACGATCCGAGCAAGGGCGTCTACCGTGGCCGCGACGAGATCGATCGCGTCGCGGGCGCGATCAGGGCTACTCACCCTGAGTTTCGATATCAGCCAATTGCGGGGCCCGAGGAAGTGGGCAATGGCGGGCGGATCCAATGGGTATCAGGCCGCGCTGGTGAGGCGCCAGCTTACGCTGGAACTGATTTCATCATTGCCCGGGACGGCCGGATTGCCGCCCTTTATCTCTTTTTCGACAAGCTACCCTGAGCTGGGACTCTGCCGTCACCCAAGGCCCACATGGCGCACAGAGCGCGGACCAACTCCTGGGTGAAGTCTCTTCCTAGGCTCAAACGAGGTGACCCATGCGGAAGATTATCGTCGGCGCCCAGGTTTCCATCGATGGCGTCATGCAAGCGCCCGGCGGGCCGACCGAGGATCCGACCAAGGGCTTCAAGTTCGGCGGCTGGGCGATGCCCTATTTCAATCAAGAGTTCGGCGAAGAGCTCGACCGCGTCTTCAAGAACTTCGACCTCCTGCTCGGCCGCAAGACGTATGAGATTTTCGCCGCGTACTGGCCCTACTACGACGAGGACGCTTCCCATGGCGGCATCGCCAAGCTGTTCAATGACATCAAGAAGTACGCGGTGTCACGCTCAGGCGAGGTCGATACGAGCTGGGCGGGCTCAGTGCTCCTGCGCGACATCGCCGACGTGAAGCGCCTGAGGCAGGAAGACGGCCCGAACCTCGTCACCCAGGGCAGTACCGATCTCGTCCACGCGCTGCTCGCCAATGATCTGGTCGACGCCATGAGCATCTTCACGGTGCCAGTCGTGCTTGGCGGCGGCAAAAAGCTGTTCGCCGACGGCTCGGCGCCGCATTCGTTCAAGCTGACCAGGTCCCGCGTCTCGCCAAATGGCCTGATCGTCGGCCATTACGAGCGAGAGGGTGAGATCAAGATTGGCGACACTACGCTCGATTCCCCCAGCGAACGTGAGATTGCCCGCCAGGAGCGCATGAAGCGCGAGGGCTAAAGGTTTGCCGAGCGTTCGATGCTGACGGATTAAAGATCCTGCGGACGTGAGGCTGTCGACGCGACTGCGCCGGGGAAGTGCCGGACGAAACGCTCGCCCAGCGGCAGCATTCACGGTGTCATGAGCTCACCCCGGACGACATCCTCGTCCGGCTAGACTCGCGATGATCGCCGTGAACTCTCCGGGATCGACGGGTTTGGGCACGTGCATGTTGTAGCCAGCGCTGAGGGACCGGATCCGGTCCTGCGTCCTCCCATAGGCGCTCAGCGCGACCGCCGGTGTCTTGCCGCCGAGGTCAGCGTCCAGTGCGCGGACTTTTTCGATCAATGAATAGCCGTCCTCTCCGGGCATTTGGATGTCAGAGACGAGCACGTCTGGACGCCATTGCGACACTAACTCCAACGCCGCGGGTGCTGAACGGGATGTTCGCACCGTTGCGCCTGCCCTCATCAGGATCACGGAGGCCAGGTCGAGAGCATCCTCATCGTCGTCAACCAGGACTACACGGAGTCCGTCGAGGCGTACGGCGCCCGCAACGAACGCGGCGGGCGTGGCCGTCGGGTGCACGCGTAGTTCTGCCTCGATCGGAATCTGTGCAACCGAAACCGGCAATTTCACGATGAAGGTGGCCCCTTTCCCGTCGCCGCCGCTCTCGGCCACGACGCTTCCGCCGTGAAGTTCGACCAGATGCTTCACCAGTGCGAGGCCGAGACCAAGGCCCATGTGTGCGCGTGTGCTCGATGAATCGGCCTGGCGGAATCGTTCGAAGATGAATGGCAGCACATCCGGGGAGATGCCCTGGCCCGTGTCGCTGACGATGATTTCCACGTGCGAATTCACACGAAGCAAATTGATCTGAACCCGTCCGCCTTTCGGCGTGAACTTCACCGCGTTGATGAGCAGGTTCCACACGACTTGCTGAAGACGTGCGGGATCACCCATCATCGCCACGTCGGTCGAGTCGAGCACACTCTGAAGGCGGATCTGTTTTGCGCCCGCCGCCGGCCGAACCGCGTCCAGGGCGGCTTCGATGACGGTCTTCAGATCGACCGTCCGAACCTCGAGCCGCAACTTTCCCGCGATCACGCGCGAGACATCGAGGAGATCATCGATGAGCTGGAGCTGCGCGTTGGCATTGCGAAGGATGACATCCAGGGCACGCTCGGATGCCACGGGATCGACCTGTCCCGCCTTCAACATATGCGCCCAGCCCCAGACCGCGTTGAGCGGCGTGCGCAGCTCATGGGACAGCATGGCAAGGAAGTTGTCCTTCGCGCGGTCGCTCTCTTCGAGTGCCGCCTTCTCTCGCAGCAGCAGCTCCTGGGCGAGTTCCGCACGTTCCCGCCGCGCGCTTTCCTCCTGAAGGCGCTCTGCCGCAGCGAGCTCCTCGCGCGTGCGTCGGTACCCCAGTCGCGCCATCCACGTCAGACCGGCAATGAGAGGGACCGCAAACAGCGCAAGAAACCCGGCGCGCTCAGCCCATGCCACCACGATGTCGCTTCGATTGAAACTCGCGACCACATACACGGGGTGTTCGCCTAGCCGAACGAAAGAGCTGATGCGATTCACGTTGTCAAATGCCGAGTGGGCGTGAAACACGCCTTCCGTCTCGCCGTGCTTGATTTTCGCCATCAGCGGATGCGTCGACCCCACCTCGCGGTCGTCGGGCACGCCGCCGGGCCACCGCGCGATCAGCCGTCCGTCGGCGCGCACCAGGGCCACACGAAGCCCGGGGTTCGTCTGCGCCATTTCCTGCCAGAAGGCGTCGAAGTATTCCGGTCGGAGGCTGACGCTGACGGTGCCGCCGTAAGCGCCATCTGCGAAGGATCGGCGCCGGCTCATATCGAAAAACCGCTCGCCGGTCGCACGGCTGACGAGCTGTTCGGTGAAAAACACGCGCGGCCCTGTCCCGCTACGGTGCACGCGGGCGAAGTCGCGATCGGAGTAGTTGATGTGCCGCGGCGGCGGGAAGACACGGTTGGAGCCGAGCATGCGGTCGTCCGTACCCATGACGAACAAGCCCTGAATCTGCGGCAGTCCCGTCGCCATCGCCTTCAACCGTTCATGCAGTTCCGCACTCCGCGCGAGCCACTCGGCGTCGCCCACGCTGCCGAGCAGATCGAGCATGCGCACGAGAAGCATTTCGTTGGTGTCGAACACCTTCAAGGCATGCTCGCGCGCAATGCGGACGGCAGATTGCAGCGTCTGCTCCGCCTCGTCGAAGGATTGCCGATAGAACAGTGTCACGACCGCGATCAGCGCGACGGTCGGCAACACGACTGCTAGCACCGCAGCTTGACGCAGCCGCGATAGCGTGCGGGCGCGGGTCGGCGCTTTCAATACCGGCGAGGTTGGTCGCGCGGTAGCGCTCATGCCGGCCGCGAAAAACCGACCCCGACGGTCGAAATCAACAGCTGTGTGCGCGGGTCAATCGCCCAACCTCGTGGGACTGGCACCACGAAAATTGTCGCACAGAACCTTGCACAGCGGCCGGGCGCCAAGGACTCGAACCTTGGACCCGCTGACTAACGCAGAATGCTACACGGCGCCTGAATCGTACTGGATCGACTTGATCTCTAAGCCGCGGCCCTAGTCAGCGGTACGGCCGGGATCATAGAACCCCAGCGCGCCCAGGGGGATGCCGAACACATAGTCGTACCAATGCCAGCCAGCGTTCAGGTCCTCGCGCCGGCCGGTACATGAATCCACCTGGACGGGTGGCCGGCCGGTCCATTCCATCTTGCAGTCGGACTGTGCCTTCTGATGTGTTGCACACCCCACCACCAGTAGCGTCATCATCACCAACCACTTGATCAGGAGAAACAGCCGTGGAGGCCGTCGCCGAGCGCTCATGCCTCCCGCCAGGCGCTTGCCTCGTCGAGCGTCTTGCGCGCCTCGGCGTCGAGCTGTAGCTCCACGCCAGCAACGAGCTCGTGGAGCTGTATCTTCGAGGTCGCGCTGGCAATCGGCGCAGTGATGCCCGGCCGGTGCGCGAGCCAGGAGATCGCGACCTGCGTCGGCGTGACGCCCAGGCCGGCCGCGACCTTCTCAACCGCGGCCAGGACGGCGAAGCCGCGCTCGGTCATGTAGGCCTTCTGCACGCCGGCCGCCCGCGCCGTCGACGGGAGCGTCTCGCCGCGGCGATACTTGCCGGAGAGGAAGCCGCTGCCGAGTGAGGAGTACGGAATGACCCCAACGTTCTGCTCAAGGCAGAGCGGCTCCAGCTCACGCTCGTACTCGTCGCGGAAGACCAGGTTGTACTTCGGCTGCAGGCATTCGTAGCGTGCGTAGCCCTGCCGCTCGCTCTCCCACAGCGTCCGGGTCAGACGGTAGGCGACGTGGTTGGACGCGCCGAGGTAGCGCACCTTGCCCTGGCGCACGAGGTCGTCGAACGCGCGCAGCGTCTCGTCGAGCGGCGTCTCACGATCGTCCCAGTGAGCCTGGTAGAGATCAATGTAATCCGTCCGCAGCCGCTTCAGCGACGCCTCGACGCCCTGCATGATGTGCTGGCGCGAGAGACCGGCGTCATTCGGGCCGGGGCCCATCGGGCCGCACACCTTGGTGGCCATGACGATCGCCTCCCGGTTGCGGCGAGCGGCCGTCCAGGCGCCGAGCACCGTCTCTGACTCGCCTCCCTTGTTGCCGGGCGCCCACCGCGAGTAGACGTCGGCCGTGTCGATGAAGTTCCCACCGGCCTCGACGTAAGCGTCGAGCACGGCCTCTGAGGCATTCTGGTCCGTCGTCCACCCGAACGTGTTGCCGCCCAGGCAGAGGGCGGCCACCTTCAATCCGCTGCGACCGAGCTTGCGCATCAGCATCCGTGCACGTCTCCCTTCCCGAGTGATGTCTCACTGTAAGCCACCGCGGACCAAGCCGCCGAGGCCCGCTGCGCGCGTAGCGTAGCCGATCGCTCGTATCTCCTGTCGTCTCCATCCCAGCCAGTCACAGACCGCCCGGCCCATGACCAGTTCGAGGAAACGAAAGGGGCCTCGTCGATCATGGTCGTCGGGGGGGATTTGAACCAGCGCCCCGGCGCCGACATTTTGTACGACTATGTCCGCAGTGCCGAAAAGCGGTCAACGATCGATCCTTCGGGGGGCGGCGGCCCGCCGGCGCAACTCACGATGCGAATCCATCTGATCACCGCCGAGTCACCGCAGTCGCGCCGCCTGCGCGGGTCGCGCCTGATCCAGTTCCCGCAGCTCACAATGCCGCTGATCGCGGCCCTGACGCCAGGCGAGCACGACGTTTACCACACCGACGAGATCGTCGAACGGGTCGATCTCGACCGGCCGGCTGAACTGGTCGGGATCACCGCGCCCACGCCCTCGGCATTGCACGCCTATGAGATGGCCGACGCGTTCCGGCGCCGACGCGTCCCGGTCGTGATCGGTGGCCCACACGCGACCGCCCTCCCCGAAGAGGCCGCAGAGCATGCCGACGCCGTGGTCGTAGGCGAGGCCGAGGATACCTGGCCGCGCGTGCTCGAGGACGCGGCGGCCGGACGGCTCGAGCGCTTCTACCGCTCGACGCACCGCTTTCGCCTGGACGGACAGCCGGCGCCACGCTGGGACCTCATAAAAGGGCGCCATTACGGAAGGTCGGTCACGATCGCCACGCGCGGCTGCCCGCACCGGTGCGACTACTGCACGATCCCGCTCCTGTACGGGCCGGGCACCATGCGCTACCGACCGATCGACGAGGTGGTGCGCGAGGTCGCGCAAAGCCCGACCCGTGCCGTGGTGTTCTGGGACGACAACATCGGCGCCAATCCGCGCTACTCGAAGGAGCTATTCCGCGCGCTGGCGCCGCTTGGCAAGTGGTGGACGAGCCAGTGCACCGCGACGGCCGCGAAGGACGAAGAGTTCCAGCGCCTGGCTGCCACGAGCGGTTGCAAGGCGCTCTTCATGGGCTTCGAGTCGATCTCGCAGGAGAGCCTCGACTCGACCAACAAGGGCCATAACCGTGTCGCTGGCTACCGCGGCTTGATTCGTTCGCTCCATCAGCACGGCATCGCAGCACACCTCGGCATCATGTTCGGCTTCGACAAGGACGACCGAGGAATCTTCCGCCACACGGTGGAGTTCCTCGAGGACGCCGAGGTTGACGTGACCACCATGAGCATGGTCGTCCCGATGCCGGGCACGCCGACGTTCCAGCGCTGGCATTCCGAGGGCCGGATCTTGACAACCGATTGGTCAAAGTACGACGGCAAGAAGCACTGCGTGTTCCGCCCGGCGCGGATGTCGCCCGAGGAGCTGGTCGCGGGGACCGAATGGGCCTCGCGCCGCTTCTACTCGCTCCGCTCGATCGTGCGCCGCATGTCCGGCTCGCGCGTGGGGCTGTGGTGGAACCTACCCAGAAACCTCGGCTACCACCTGGCGCTTCGGCGTTACTCCGAGCGGGGATGGGACCCCGGCACTGACCGGTCGCGCGGATGACACGCTCTCTGCGCCGGGCGCGCCTCAAGTTTCACGAGGGTTCGCTGCATTACTCGCAGTAGTTCAACTGAGGCCGCCATGTGCCGCGGCCAACGCCAGGCGTGCGACCACAATCAGTCTGGGAAATTGGCGACGTCGTTGACACGGCCAAACCGCCGGCGGACGAACATCCCAGTGCCGCGATGACGGCGAGAAGCGCGAGGATGCCAGGAACGACGGCGCCGCGCAGCATTTACTCTATGACCTGATCCGCCCGCAGGAGGAGCGACGGCGGGATCGTGAGGCCGAGGGCCTTCGCGGTCTTCAGGTTGATGACGAGCTCGAACGTCCTAGGTTGTTCCACCGGCAAGTCGGCAGGTTTCGCCCCCTTGAGGATCTTGTCGACATATAGGGCGGCTCGGCGGAACAGCTCGGGATAGCTCACCGCGTATGAGAAGAGACCGCCAGCCTCTGCATATTCGCGACCCCCTACCACGGTGGGGAGACGGTGCTTCAGCGCGAGATCAGCGATGCGTTTGCGCTCGGTGAACAGTGGAGGGCTCGCAATCACGATCAAGGCCTGTTCCTTGGCAGCAGCCGAAAGAGCTCGGTCGAAATCACCGAGATCCGCTGCACTGATCAGATGCGGCGCAAGTCCCAGAGAACGCGCCACGGCTTCCACCTCCCGTACTGATATCAGGGAATTCGACGTCCCGTCCGACAGAATGGCTATCCGCGAGGCCTTCGGCAGAAGCTCGCGGAGTAACTCCACCCGCTTCGCGATCAGCTCCGTCGAGAGTGACGTCACCCCTGTGACATTGCCTCCGGGTCGGGAGAGGCTTGCGACGAGGCCAAGCCTCACTGGATCGGCCCCGGTCGCCATGACGATCGGGATCGTCGCGGTCGCCTTCTTGGCGGCTCGAGCCGATTCGCCTCCGCCTGTCACCAGAATGTCGACCGGAAGCTGGACGAGCTCAGCCGCAAGTCCCGGGAGTCGGTCGGCGCGGCCGTGCGCCCAGCGCTCCTCGAACCGAACGCTTCGACCTTCGACGTACCCCAACTCGTGGAGCGCTTCTCGAAGGGCTTTCCACCAATTCCGGCGGGCCTCGTCAGGAGCGCTGTACTCGAGCGCTCCGACAAGTGGGACCTTGCCTCGCTGCTGCGCCTCGCCCAAGCGCGGCGCGGCGAGCACGGCTCCGAGGCCAGTCACGAAGACACGGCGGTGGAGGATTTTGTCCACGTAACGCCCGGCTGCCACACGCTCCGGCTGCTTCAGTATCGTCCGCCGAGCTTACGATGGTCCCAGCTGATGACCTTCTCCGGTACGATCTTGAGCACCACGCGCTTCGGCGCGCTGCAGAGCGCCCCCGGCTGGACGGGCGACGCGTTGGCTTGTGCTCCCGCCCGCCCCTCGAACGCTGCCCTGACGCTGCCTTCGTCCTCGAGAATCTCGCAGCGCCCGCGGATCATCACGCCCCGGAGCTCGGCATACTCGTCGCCG
Source organism: Candidatus Methylomirabilota bacterium (assembly GCA_046725765.1). Classification (GTDB taxonomy): domain Bacteria; phylum Methylomirabilota; class Methylomirabilia; order Rokubacteriales; family CSP1-6; genus AR12. Next base: position 11,115 of record JBKOZH010000300.1, read on the forward strand.
GCCTCGATCATCAGCGCGACTCTGGGATTGCGGCGGATGTTGACGACCTTCTGGGCCTTC
>JBKOZH010000271.1:0-7777 GCA_046725765.1 Candidatus Methylomirabilota bacterium
AGCCTTTTCGAGGCGGTCGTCTACCAGAACCTCGCGACGCTCACGAAGGGCAACACGCCGATGCCCGAGGTGCTGCTGCTCGGCGGCCCCAACCTCTTCTTCAAGGGCCTGCAGCAGGCGTGGCGTCACCATCTCGCGAAGCTGTGGGCGCAGCGCAAGGTCGAGCTGCCCGACGGCCGCGAGCCGGCGTCGCTCATCAACGTGCCGGCCGAGGCGCTCTACTACGCGTGTCTGGGCTGCGTCGAGATCGGCGCGGGCGAAAAGCCGGACGTCGGCGTGTATCAGGGCGCCGACAAGCTCACGTCGTGGGTGGAGGTCGGACAGCACGAGCAGAAGGCCAAGGAGGGCGCGCGCGGCCTCGTCGCCGGCGAAGGCGACCTCGCCACGTTCGTGACCGAGTACGTGCGCCCGACGCCGGCGGCCGCGCCGCGCCCGGCCCACGTGGGCGGCGTGCTGATCGGCTGCGACTTCGGCAGCACCACCGCGAAGGCCGTCGTGCTGTCGGCCGAGCGCGAGCTGCTGTTCTCGTGCTACGCGCTGAGCCGAGGCAACCCGATCGAAGACGCGCAGTCGCTCTTCCGGCAGGTGCGCGACGCCGGCTTCGACGACGTCGGGGCGCTGGCGCTCACCGGGTACGGCAAGGATCTCCTCAAAGACGTGCTCGGCGCCGACGTGGGCGTGGTGGAGACGGTCGCGCACGCGACGGCGGCGCTGCACTTCTATCCCGACGCCGACGTGATCTGCGACGTCGGCGGCACCGACGTGAAGATCATGATCCTGCGCCAGGGCACGGTGGCCGACTTCCGGCTGAACTCGCAGTGCTCGTCGGGCAATGGCGCGTTCCTGCAGGGCGTGGCCGAGCGCTACGACATTCCGCTGGAGCGCTACGCCGACCGCGCGTTCGAGGCCAAGGCGATGCCGAGCCTCACGATGGGCTGCGGCGTCTTCTTACAGTCCGACATCGTCAATCAGCAGCGCAAGGGCTGGTCCGCCGAAGAGATCATGGCCGCGCTGGCGGCGGTGCTGCCCGTCAACGTCTGGATCTACGCGGGGCAGCTCCAGAACCTGCGCGCCGTCGGACGCAAGTTCGTGCTCCAGGGCGGCACGCATCGCAACATGGCGGTGGTCAAGGCGCAGGTCGATTTCATCCGCGGCAAGGTGCCGGACGCCGAGGTGGTCCTGCATCCCTATTCAGGGGAGGCGGGTGCCATCGGCGCTGCGCTCTGCGCGGCGGACTGGACGCGCCAGGGGGCGGCGTCGGCGTTCCGCGGCTTCGACACGATCGCGGCGCTCACTTACACGAGCACCACGGCCGCCGAGACGGTGTGCAAGTGGTGTCCCATCAACTGCACCCGGACGTTCATCGATGTGCAGCTGCCTGGCGCGAAGGGCCGGCCGTGGAGCAAGCTGCCGCTGGCTGAGGGTTGGGAGCGGGTGATCAGCGGCAACTCGTGTCCGAAGGGACTAGTCGAGGACGTCAACGAGATGCGCGTGGTGAAGGGCAAGCTCGAGGAGGTCAAGCGTGACTACCCTAACGTTGCCGAGATGGTTCGCAAGGACGCGTTCCGTCGCGTCGCCACCTCCGCCGTCGCGCGCTAGCCTCCGCATCGGCATCCCGCGCGTCCTGAACCTCTGGTCCACGCACCAGTTCTGGATGGGTCTGTTCGGCGCGCTCGGCGTCGATCCGCGCAACATTGTCTTTTCGTCGGACACCTCCGAGGAGCAGGGGCGGCAGTTCGGCAAGGGCCGGGGGACCGTGGACTGCTGCTATCCCGTCAAGTGCATCTCCGGCCATTACGGCGAGCTGTTGTTCGGCCAGCGCCAGAAGCTCGACATCCTGTTCTCGCCCATGATCTACACGCTGCCCTCGTTCATGAGCGGCCACGTCGCCAAGACGCTGACGTGTCCGCGCGTGATGGCCGCGCCAGAGAACATCAAGGCCGGGTTCATCAAGGAGCGCGACGTGTTCGCCGAGGCGGGTGTCGCCTACGCCGCGCCGTTCGTGTCACTCGACGAGCGGCGGCTCGTTCCCAAGCAGCTCTTCGAAGGACTGCGGGACGTGCTGCCCGGGCTCACGGCGGATGAGACGGCGCGGGCGGTGGACGCCGGCTACAAGGCGCTCTTCGAGTTCAACGACCGGCTGCGCCGCAAGTCGCGCGAGGTGCTCGACTGGTGCGCGCGTGAGGACCGTCCCTGCCTGCTGGTGCTCGCGCGGCCGTATCACATGGATCCGGGGATCGGCCACGAGATCGAGGTCGACCTCCAGGCGTACGGCTATCCCGTGCTCTGGGTTCAGTACGCGCCGACCGACGAGGACTTGATGGCGTGGGCCTTCGGCGACGACATCCGCGCCGGCGTCATCAAGTCGCCGTTCGACATCCACGACGTCTGGCCGTCGTCGTACTCCTCGAACACCAACGAGATTCTCTGGGGCGCCAAGCTGGCAGCGCGCATTCCGTGGATCGCGTGCGTGGTCCGGCTGTCGTCGTACGAGTGCGGCATGGACCAGCCGACCTACACGCCGACGCAGCAGATCATCGAGCGGTCAGGCACGCTGTTCTTCTCGTTCCAGGATCTGGACTCGACCAAGCCTGCCGGCTCGGTGAAGATCCGCGTGGAAACCATCACGCACTATCTGCAGAAGTATGCGGCCGACATCATTGCAAGGAAGAAGGCCGCGGCGCCTGAGGGCTGTCCGCTCGGCGCGCCAGCGCCGCCGGTCAGCGCGTAGCGCCCAGCACGACGCCATCGACCGGGACGAGGCGTCCCGGGGGTCAACGTCTCCGCTCTACGACGCTCCGCTTCGAGACGCCCGCCTGGCTCGCAAGGCACGCCTCGTAGCGCGCACGAATCTCGCGCACGAACGCCGCGCGGGCGGCGCGCCCGGCACCGACCGGCAGGATGATCTCGGCACCCCACGTCTTGCCATTCTTGGCGTGAACGCGGCGCGGTGGCTTCATGGTGTGGAAGTGCATGAACGGAACACGACGTAACCAGAAGACGCCGCGCGCGCGCTCGGTGAGGCCGGGCAGCGCGCGGATGCGGGCGAGCGCGTCACTGAGATCGCTGAGATCGGCGACGCGGGCGCGCGGCATTGCGTTGACGATACCGCACGACTGGGGAGTGTCTGCAACTCCGCACCGCGCGCCCCTTGACGCCGTGGCGCCGTGAAGCGCGCGGTGGGAGCGGTTCAGCGTTGCGTTACTGCTTTGCCTTACACATGCTGGTCGACGCCGACCAGTCGCCGCCTGCCTTGACACAGTCAGCCTGGTTCGTGATCGTCGACAGCGAGGATCCACCCGTCGTCGGGCTGGCCGACGGCGACGCGCCCGAGGAGGAACCGGAGCTCGGGCTGGTCGTGGACGAACCCGCGCCCGTGCTGCTCCCGCCGCTCGTGCTGCCCGTGCTGCCCGACGGCGAGCCGGTCGAGCCGCCAGTCGAGCCGCCGGTCGAGGAGCCTGCCGCGCCGCTGCTGCTACCGCCGCTCGACGAGCCGCCGGCGGCCTGAACGAGCGCCGGCACCAAACAAATCATCCCGATCAGGACGAGGGTGAGCATCTTCTTCATTCGAATCTCCTCCTTGATGGCGGGTCAGAGGGGTTGTTCTCTGCCGGCGAAGACGAGGTAGCAATATCCAGGCCCCCGAGCGATAGCGACGCGGCAGAACGCAAGCGTTCTGCGCTGCGCACGCTAGGCAAGTGACAAGCTTCAGCGGGACGCGGCGAGTTGACGGCGCTCGATCAGACGAAACGCGATGAGGCCCAGCACTGTGATAGCCATCCCGGCCGCGGCGAAGTGAATCGGTGTCGTGGGATCGCCCGTCACGTCTCGCAACCGGCCGGCGATGGGTTGTGCAACCGCCATCACGATGTAGTACGCGGTATAGGACAGACCAAGGCCTGTCGCCAGCCGCTCCGGTGCGAGCGCGCGCGGAAGCAACGACGTCAGCGGCCCGGCCGCACCGCCGATCAGCACGCCGACGAGGACGAGGCCGACAGCCGCGCCGGCCATCGCCGGCAGCGCGAGCAACAGCGCGGCGGCGCCGAGACTGCCGGCGACGATGAACACCTCGTTTCGCCGCAGGCGATCGCTGAGCACGCCGCCGAGCGGGACCGACACGATGGTCACCCAGATCGCGAGACTCACCTCGAACCCGGCTTGCGTGAGAGAGACGCCGCGTGCAACGAGCATCGCCGGCCCGAACGCGATGACGGCGACGAGGCTCGCGTTGAACGCGCCCCACGCGATCCCGCTGGTGATCGCCAACCCGAGATCGCGGGCGCCCAGCGACGTCCGCGCGCCCGGCGTCGCGCGTGCGGGCGCATCGCGCAGCGCGCCCGCGACGAGCACGAGGCCGAGGGCGGCCGCGCCGGAGGCGACGACGAGCGCCGTTCGCCACGACGTCGCCAGCGCGAGACCGCCGAGCGTGGCCGTCGCCATCCCGAGGCCCACCGGCCACGCGGTGAGCATCACCGCCATCGCCGTCGTCATCTCGCGCCCGTCGAACCAGTCGGCGGTGATCTTCACGAGCAAGATGTTCATCAGAACGGCGCCGCCGCCGCTGAGCAGTCGACCGGCGGCGGCGCCGCCGAAGCCCGCGCTCCACGCGGTGACGAGTCCGCCCGCGAGCATGACGACGAGACTCAGCATCAGCGCGCGGCGATCACCGATGCGCCGACCGATCACGGCGCCCGGCAGCGCCAGCACGACGCCCGGCAGCAAATAGAGTCCGATCAGCATGCCGAGCTGCGCGTAGGTCATTCCAATGTCGGCGACGAGCAGCGGCGCGACCGAGCCGATCGACTGAAATTGAATGCCCATTGACGTGCGCGTGACGAAGATGAGCGCGAGCGCAACCCAGCGCGAGGCCATCTGACGCGCATGATAGCCGACGCGACGCGCGCGGAATACGACGACGAGGATTTGCTCTTGGAACGCGACTCGGATCGTTATAGAGTGGCGCCGTGTCCGACGAGGGTGAAGGACGAGATGCCGATGAATGGAGGCTATCTCGTCGTAGTCCCCGCCACCGACCTCGCGCTTTTCGAGTACCTCGAGCAGCGCTTCAAGGGCGATCCCGCGACTTCGGTCCTGGTCGAGCGCCGCAAGATTCCGCGGCCCGCACCTCGCGCGGTGGTACTCATGCAGGGCGTCACCGTGGTTCGGCTGGGCGACCCGCCCCAATTCATGACTCCCCTCATTTCTCCACGACCGGATGACAGGAGGCAGACGATGAGCGAGATCGATCTCGAGGACCGACAACGCGTCGACCGCTGGCTCGAGGAGAGCCAGTACCTGCTCGGACGCTTGATCCCGGGGTACCTCGACGAGCGCGAGCGCCTGAAGACGCGGCTGGCTGGTTCCGAGGCGGATTGCGATCGTCTCCGGCACGAGCTCGAGGGGCTGCGGCGTGAGGTGGCGAGTCTCGTCGCCGAGCTGCAACATCATCGGAACGAGCAGGCGTCGACGGCGGAGGCCTTCGCGGCCGTGCTCGGCCAGCTCAGCGATCTTCAGAAGCCGCTCAACGAAGTCCACCGGCGCCTGCAGAGCGTGCACGCACCGGTCATGAACGGGGTGTACTCGCACGCCTGAGCCCGCGACAAACCGGGAGAGGCGCTGATCGCCTCTCCCGGTCTCACGCTATCCTGAACTTCAGCCGCGAGTGCGCGATCCGGAGCGCGTCCTCCACGTCCGCGGGTGCGGCCGCGCGGGCGAAGATGAAGCCTAGGTATTGCCAGCCTTCGGGCAGCGGCACGACCTCCTGTCCAACGTGGACGCTGATGATGACGTCTTCGACGTGCGCCGTCGCCTTTGCGTCCTCCACGCCCTGCACGGCCTTCAGCGTCCCGCCGCGCGGGATCGGGATCATCATGACGCCCGCGGCCGGCCGCTGGCGCTCGAGGGTGTCGATCGGCCAGCCGAGCGCGTGGCGCAGAATGATCTCCTCGAGCGTCATGCCCGTCCCGAAGCGCAGCGTGCGGGAGCAGAGGCCTCCGATCGAGCGTGCGGCAATCTCCAGCACCCACGGCCCGTCGTCGTTCACACGCAGCTCCGCGTGAATCGGTCCCTCGGTGAGCCCAAGCGCCGCACAGGCCGCGGCCGTTGTCGTCCGAATCGCCTGCTGCACCACCTCGGGCAGGCGCGAGGGCGTGATGTAGATCGTTTCCTCGAAGAAGGGGCCCTCGAGCGGATCGGGCTTGTCGAACAGCGCGAGCACGTGCAGACGGCCGTCGATCAAGAGTCCCTCGAGCGCGACCTCCAGCCCGGGGACGTACTCTTCGGCGAGCAAGTAGCGCGCGGCGTCGCCACTGACGGTGACGTCATCGCGCGCCAGCAGCGCCGTGATCCGCTTGAAAGCGACGACGAACTGCTCGGTCGTGTTGGCGCGGATGACGCCGCGGCTGGCCGAGAGGCTCAGGGGTTTGAGCACGCACGGAAACTCGACGCCACGCGCGGCGAGCACGGGATTTTCGCCCAGCGCGATGCGCCGAAAGCGCGGCACGCGCAGGCCGGCGGCGGCCAGGCACTGCCGCATCTGGAATTTGTCGCGCGCGGCGGCCACGGCGCTCTGCGCGCTGGCGCGCAAGCCGAGCCGTGCGGCGATGGCCGCGGCGGCGGCGGCGGTGACGTCGTCGACGCCGACGACCGCTGCGAGCGGCCGCTCTTTGCTCCATCCCGCGACGCTGCTCGCGGCGGCGTCCGGATCGGCGAAGTCGAGCGTCAGGAGACTGTCGGGCGCGAGGGCTTCGAGCGTGCTCGGCTTCTCGGAGGCACAGACGAGATCGACGCCGAGCGTGTGCGCGGCGTCGATGAAGTCTTCGGTGCGGTACGTACGCGTGGGCAGGAGCAGCAGCAGACGCGCGCTCCCGCCCACGGCGGAATCAGGACTTGCCGGCGGTGTAGTAGGGGTTCGTCCCTTGCGAGTGGTCGGTCGTGTCGAGCACTTCGACCACCTCGGGGATCTCTTCCTTGATGAGGCGCTCGATACCGGCTTTGAGCGTGACGTCGGCAGCGCCGCAGCCCTGGCAGCCGCCGCCCATCGTCAGGTAGACGCGGTTGTCCTGCACGTCGAGCAACTCGACGAAGCCGCCGTGGCCAGCGACGGCGGGATTGATCATGGTATCGATCAGCTCCTGCACCCGGCTCTTGAGATCGGGCGTCGCGGCTTCAGTCATGTCATCACCTCTTAGACAGGTACTTTACCCTCGTTCCCGGCGAGGGCCAACTGGCCCTCTCGCGGCTCCGCTCAGCAGAACCACGGCTCGCTGAGACGCGGCGGTCGCGCGCGCCGCGGTGCGAGGCCGATCGGTACTGGCGCGCTCCCCCCCGCAGCGGCCGCCGCCAGCGCCCGCACTCGATCGAACGTCAGCGCGGCGTCCTCTCGCCGATCGGCCGCGGACGCGACGGCGGCGGCGACCGCCGCTTGGAGCGCGTCCATCCGCGGATCGGGATGCGTCCATTCATAGTGGAAGCTGCCCGGGACCAGACGGCCGAGGTGCGGCCGCATCGCGGGAGACTCGAGCAGCCACGACCCCGGCGGTACCAGAAGACGTAGCGCGTACTGCACGGGATCGGTGGCGTCCACGAGGCCCTCGGACGCGATGAAGTCGAGCCAGTCGCGATAGCCGGGAAGCGTCGTCCACGGCGTGAACGCCACCCAGGTCGGCCGCAGCGACAGACCCGCCGTCCGGGTCAGCGCCAGCGCCTCCTCGATATCGGCGCGCGTGTGACCCTTGTCGAGGATCGCGAGCACCGCGTCGTCGAGCGACTCGGCCGC
>JBKOZH010000060.1:0-11060 GCA_046725765.1 Candidatus Methylomirabilota bacterium
AACGCAGAAGCCCTGGCTCTCGACGCCCAGGGCCACGTTGAACTTGCTGCGGAAGTTCTCGAGCGCGACGGCGGCGGTCAGCTCGACGACCTGCGCCTCAGAGTAGTGGCGGCGGACCTCGGCGAACAGCTCGTCGGTGACCTTCTGGCCGGTGATCGTCATGGCCTCGGCGTAGGCGAGCGCCGCACGCTCGGCCGCCGAGTAGTGCGGGCTCGTCGCGAACGCGGTGATCTCCCTCAGCTTGTCCTCCGAAGCGCCCGCCCGCAGACCGCGGGATGAGTTGATGTCGATTCAGAACGGACAGCCGTTGATGAGCGCGACGCGGAGGTAGACGAGCGGCAGCAGATCCTTGGGAAGAAGCCCGGAGCGGTCGACGGCGGCCGAGAGCGCCTTGGCGGCTCGCATGATGCCCGGAGTGTGCGCCTGCACTTTCGACGTGTTGAAGACGGCGCCGATCGCGTCGATCTCTTTCGCGAATACCTCGGTCAGGATCGGATCGTCGCCGGGGTCCGTGATCTCGCGGACGCGTGGCATGGCGGAATTATACCTCCGGGCTCAGCGCGTCCCCGGCGGGTGCGTCGTCAGGTAGTGTTCGATCGACGGCAGCGCGTCGAGCACCACGTCGCCGACGATGGCCAGACTGCGGGCGGAGATCTTGTCCAGCGTGTCGTCGGCCGTGTGCCACGGCGGATAGTCGAAGTCGATCAGGAGCGCCGCCGCCACGCCGGCCTTGAGAAAGGGCGCGTGGTCGTCCTCGACCGGCATCGGATCGTTCAGGAAGTGTCGCGCGTGCCCGAGCCGTGCCGCGCTCGCCCACAGAATCTCGTTGAGCCACGACGTCGAGTACGTGTCGCGGCGGATGTTCAGGTCGCGGTCACCGATCATGTCCACGAGCACGAGCGCCCGCGGCAAACGGCCCGTACGCTCCAGCTCCGCGGCCAGATACCGCGAGCCGTAGAGACTATCCGTCGTCGTCCACGTCTCGAACGCCTCCTCGCCGTCGAACCAGACGATCCAGATCGTGTATTCGCGCGGCGCCTTGGCCAGGCGGCGCGCGAGCTCGATGAGCAGCGCGGCGCTGGAGCCGCCGTCGTTGGCGCCCACGAAGCGGAACGACTTGAACAGCTTCGTGTCGTAGTGACCGGCCAGGACGATGACGTCCGGCCGCCGACCGGGCAGCCGCGCAATGACGTTGGCCATGCGCTTGCGTCCCTGCGGCGTCGCGGCCTCGAACGGCTGCACCTCGGGCTCGATGCCGCTGCGCCGCAGCTCTTCGACGATGTAGGCGCGCGCCCGCTCCCCCCCAGGCGTGCCCGCGACACGCGGCCCGATGCCCACCAGCCGCTCGACGTGACGGAGCGCGGAGGCGCCGTCGACGCGCGGCGGTGACAGCGTCTGCGGCTCACCGGCCGCAACGGTGACGATCAGGGCGAACGCCAACAGCGCCGCGGCGTCAAACGCGTGGCGTCTCACCGGAGTGTCCGGGCGGGCTTCACGCCGGCCGCGCCGAAGTACTGCATCGTCAGCACGAAATTACCCTCGGCGTACAGCGTGTTGAAGCCGTCGAGCCATCCCTCGGCGGTCGCCGCGTCGACGATGCCGAAGCGCACGGCGTTCTCCGCGCGCCGCTCGAGGAAGTTACGCGAGAAGCGCGTGAGCGTGGTGTCCTGATAGACGTCGGCGAGCATCCGCACGTCGGCAAACCCGGCCGCGCGCAGGAGCGCGCCCAGTCGGCGACCGCTGTGCGGCTCGGGATAGATGCGCGCGGCAACGCCTTCGAGAATCCGCGCCGTCAGCGCGCGGTCGGGGTGCGCCGCGCCGACCAGGCCGAAGTCCTGGTCTTGGAGGCCGACACGTCCACCGGGCCGGGTGACTCGCGCCATTTCCTTCACCACGCGCAGCGGATCCTCCACGTGCAGAATGACGGTGATCGCGAGCACGGTGTCGAAGCGGCGGTCGGCGAACGGCAGCCGGTGGCCGTCGGCACGGCGGAACACGATGCGACCGCCGGGTGCGCCGCGCGAGAGCTCGCGCGCGCGCGCGAGCAACGTGGCGCTCGTGTCCACCGCGGTAACAGCGCCGCGGCGGCCGACGAGTCGGGCCAGGTCACGCGCGACAACGCCGGTGCCACAGCCGACCTCCAGCACGCGATCGCCCGCGCGCACCGGGAGCCACCCGAGAAATCGGCGGCGCAGCCGGATCTGGCTCGGCGTGCGGCCGCGCTCCTCGAGCGCGGCGGCAAGTGTGGCGGCGCTCGGCTGCGCGTCGACGGCGCGCCAGGGATCGGGATGCGAGTCGGACGAGCTCACCACTCAGCCGGCGTAGCGGCGGGCGCACTCCTCACTGCAGAAGTACGGCGCATCGTCGGCGCCGCGCCCGCGCACCGCGCGTGACCGCACGACATAGGTCTGGCACACGGGGTCCTTGACGAGCTCATCGCTGACGGCCACCGGCGGCCGTGCGCCGCGCGTCAGCGGGCGCCGAAGGAGCGGCAACAGCACCGTGATGGCGAGCACCACGACGGCGAACAGCAGCAGGACGCGCACGGCGTCACCGCTCGGGCTTGATCGAGACGGCCCGAAGGAATTCCTTGTCCTGCGCGGTCAGCTCCGAGGAAAAGCCGCGGCTCTTGGCGCCGGCGAAGAAGATGCCCGTGTCCGCACCGCGCTTGAGGATCTCCTGCACGGCGTCGCGCGCGGCGTCGGTGGCCGACAGCGATGCCTCGATCGTCTGCACGAGGCGCTTGAAGAGACCATCGAGATGACGCTCTCTAGCCATGCGACCCTACGATAACATACGCGCCGTGCCCGCTCCGTGGACGCCGCTGGCGTCGTCGATCCGCTGGTCGCAGGGCAAGCTCGCGCTGCGCGAGGACGGCTGGCGGCTGCCCGACGGCACGGAGCGCGCGTACCCGGTACTCGCGATCGGCGCGACCGTCGGCGTGCTCGGCTTCGTCGAGCCCGATCGCGTCGTGCTCGTGCGTCAGTTTCGTCACCTCGCCCGCGCGCAGTCGTGGGAGCTGCCCGGCGGCGGCGCGCTCGCCGGTGAGCCACCCGAGGTGGCGGCGCAGCGCGAGCTTCGCGAAGAGGGCGGCTACCGCGCCGAGCGCCTCGTGTTCCTCACGCGCTTCTGGCCATCGAACGCGTATCTGGACGAGGTGGCGTGGTGCTATGTCGCGCACGGCCTGACCGCCGATCCCCTGCCCGCGGATGACGACGAGTTCCTCGAGCGCTCGATCGTGCCGCTCGTGGATGCGGTAGGCATGGCGCTCGACGGAGAAATCACGGAATCGGTCTCGAAGGTGACGCTGCTGCAGTATGCGTTGACGCGCGAACGGCGTTGAGCTGGCACGCGGGCTGCCGCCCGCATGGACGGAGGAGGCTGCGATGCTGTGGACGATTTTCGTGATCCTGCTGGTGTTGTGGGCGCTGGGCCTCGTGAGCTCGTACACCCTGGGCGGGTACATCCATATCCTGCTGGTGGTCGCCATCGTGGTTGTGCTGATCCGCATCATCCAGGGGCGGCGGCCGATCTGAGCGCGCCGCGCGCGATCGCGGCCGTCCTGTTCGACATGGACGGCGTGCTGGCTGATTCTGAGCCGCTGCACCAGCAGGTGATCCGCGCGATGCTGGCCGAGTACGGCGTCGACTGGAACCCCGACGGCCGCGATCCCACCGTCGGGCTCACGTCGCTCGAGGGGTTCACGATCATCTGCTCGGTGCACTCGCTGCCGCACGACCCGCGGCAGCTCGACGCGCGCTACACCGAGCGCGTGTTGCCGGTACTGCGCGAGCGGGTCGTGCCGATGCCGGGCGTGCCGGACGTGCCGCGCGCGCTGGCGGCGCGCGGGTTGCGATTGGCGGTGGCGTCGTCGTCCGGCCCCGACGTCATCGAGACCACGCTGACCGCGCTCGGCGTCCGGCCGTTGTTCGAGACGATCGTCTCCGGCGTCGAGGTCGCGCGCGGCAAGCCCGCGCCCGACGTTTTCCTCGAAGCCGCCAGGCGCCTCGGCGTGGCGCCCGACGCGTGCCTGGTCGTCGAGGACTCCGAGCGCGGCGTGCGGGCCGCACGCGCGGCGGGCATGCGGTGCGTCGCCGTCCCGTGCGGCGAGACGCGGCATCACGACTTCAGCGCCGCGACCCTCGTCCTGCCCGCACTCCCCGGCTTACTAACCTCCTCGCTGTTTCAATGACCGAGGACCGCGACGGCTCCGCCGGCGCGGTTCCGAGCGTTTGGGGGCTTGGGGGCCATGTTGGGGCCCCCATGTCAGTGGACCTGCCCGCTGTTCGCGTGACCGAGGAGCGCCACGGCTTCGCCGGGGCGCTTCCGAGCGGTTGGGGGCTTGGGGCCCTGTCGGGGCCCCCATGTTAGTAGGTCGCGCGTCCACCGGAGAGGTCGTACACCGCCCCCGTCGAGAACGAGCACTCGTCCGACGCGAGCCACGCGACGAGCGCCGCGACCTCTTCCGGCTTTCCCACGCGCCCCATCGGAATCTTCGCGACGAGCATGTCGACGGTCGAGCGCTCCATCTGCTGCAGCAGCTCCGTGCCGATCACGGCCGGCGCGACGGCGTTCACGACAATCCCCTGCGTCGCGACTTCCTTGGCGAGCGCCTTCGTGAGACCAATGACTCCGGCCTTCGCCGTTGAGTACGGCACCAGCGTGGGATTGCCCTCCTTGCCGGCGATGGACGCGATGTTCACGATGCGCCCGCTCTGCCGCGGTCGCATGAGCCGCACCGCCGCGCGGCAGACCAGGAACACGCTCGTGAGATCGACGGCGATGACCTGGTGCCAGTCCTCGTCGGTCAGCTCCCACGTGGGGAACGACCGGCCGGTGATGCCGGCGTTGTTCACGACGATGTCGAGGCGGCCGTGCCAGTCGTGCGCCGCCTGGACGGCGCGGTCGACGTCGGCCGTACGCGTCACGTCGGCGACGATCGCGCGGGCGTCCGCGCCGAGCGTTTTCGCGGCGCCCTCGACGGACGGCGCGTCGCGATCCAGCATCACGACGTGCGCGCCGTCGGCAAGCAGGCGCTCGCTGATCGCCAGACCGATCCCGCGCGCGGCGCCCGTCACCAGCGCCGTGCGGCCGGCGAGCCTCATGACAGCGCCTGGGCGAAGTCCTCGATCAGATCGTCTGGATGCTCGAGGCCGATCGACACGCGCAGCAGGTTCGCGGGCGTCGTCGTGCCCGGCCCCTCGATCGACGCCCGGTGCTCGACGAGGCTCTCGGTGCCGCCGAAGCTCGTCGCCCGCGTGAAGACGCGCACCTTGGCGGCCACGGTCATCGCCGCGTCGGCGCCGCCCCTGACCTGCACCGACAGCATGCCGCCGAACATGCTCATCTGGCGCCTGGCGATTTCGTGGCCGGGATTCGACGGCAGCCCGGGATAGTGCACACGCTCCACGCGCGGATGCGCGGCCAGGAAGGTCGCGACCTTCAGCGCGTGCTCCGACTGGGCGCGCACGCGGTAGGGCAGCGTACGGATACCGCGCAGCACCAGCCAGCAGTCGAACGGCGAGGGCACGGCACCCCCGGCCGTCTGCAGCGTGCGCAGCCGATCGAACAGCGGACCGCGCTCGCGCGCGACGACGATGCCGCCGAGGACGTCCGAATGGCCGCCGAGATATTTCGTCGTCGCGTGCACGATCAGGTCAGCGCCGCTCTTGAACGGCGACTGGAGGATCGGCGTCGCCGTCGTATTGTCGACGACGTAGCGCGCGCCGACAGATTTCGCCAGCGCGCCGATACGCGCGAGATCGGTCACCTTCCACAGCGGGTTGGACGGCGATTCCGCCCACACGAGCTTCGTCGTCGGCCGCACCGCCTTTTCGACCGCGGCCACGTCGGTCATGTCGACGAACGTCGTCTCCAGGCCCCAGCCGGCATAGACCTCGCGCAGCAGCTTGCCCGTCCCGTAATACGCGTCGATCGGGGCGACGACGTGATCGCCTGGCTGCAGCGCCAGGAACACGGCCGACGTCGCCGCCGACGCCGACGCGAATGCGACCGCGCCCGCGCCGCCCTCCAGCGCGGTGAGCGACGCCTCGAGCGCCGCACGGTTGGGTGCGCTGCTGCGTGAGTAGATGTGCCCGTGGGGGAACGAGCCGTCGGGCTCGCGCTGGAACGTCGTCGACGGATAGATGGCGGGGGCCACGGCGCCGGTGGCGGGATCCACCTGGGCGCCGGCGTGCACGGCGACGGTTTCGATCCTCATGCTCTCTCCTCGCTGGCCGCCATGGTACCGCGGCGCAGTCCGCGCGCCGGCTGTGTCAGGCCCGCTCGCCCGTCGCCTGCCACGCCTGCGTGCGGCGGCTGACGCCGCGCAACAACGCCCAATAGACGACGCGCATGGCCAGTCCGATGATCACGATGAGCACCGACATCCCCGCCGCCTGCGCGGTATCGCCCGCGTCGTCCATGAGAAGCACGGCCACGGCCGCGAGCTCGGTGCCCGGAGCGACGAGAAAGACGGCGGCCGACAGTGTGACCATCGCGTTGAGGAAGAAGTACATGCTGATGCCGATGACCGAGGGCAGCGCGAGCGGCACCGTGACACGCCAGAACGTGCGGTAGAACGGCACGCCCATCGAGGCCCCGACGTGCTCGAACTCGCTATCCATTTGCTTCAGCGCCGCGGTCGCCGTGAGAAACGGCACCGTGAAGTAGTGCACGAGGTTCGAGATCACCAGAATCGCCAGCGTGCCGTAGAGGCGGTTCAGCGGGCTGCCGGGCGCGTTGAACACGAAGATGTACGCGAGCCCGAGCACCATGCCCGGGATCGAGACGGGCAGCAGCGACACCAGATACAGCGCGCCGCGTCCCGGCGTGCGGCCTTTCTCCACGAGGTACGCGCCTGCGAAGGCGATCACCGTGCCGATCACCGCGGTCAGCGCCGCCGTCTCCAGGCTGTTGAGCAGGGCCGTATAGCCGCCGGCCGTGTCGAAGCGGTAGTGCTTCAGCGTCAGCCGCAGGTCGTAGGGCCAGCGGTTCACGAGCGAGGTGGCGAGGACGACGACGTACACGGCCGCGATGGCCGCCGCCACCAGCGCGCAGTAGACGAAGAGCGCCGAGCGCGTGACCGGACCGCCGCCGGGCGCGAGCGGACGCGCGGCCGACGAGATCAGCGCGTACTGCCGGCGCTGGACGATGCGGTCGACGACGACGGCCAGCAGCGCGGGGATCAGCAGCACCACGGACACCGTCGCGCCCATCGTGAAATTCTGCTGGCCGATGACCTGGTTGTAGATCTCGGTCGCCATGACCGACGTCTTGCCGCCGAGCACCTTGGGGGCGCCGAAGTCCGTGATGACTGTCGTGAAGACGACGAAGCACGCGCTCATCACGCCGTACTTGACGCCCGGCAGCGTCACGGTCAGGAACGTCCGCACCCGTCGGGCGCCGAGCGCGGCCGCCGCGTCATAAAGCCGCGCGTCGGCGGCGGCGAGCGCCGCGCTGAGGATCAGCACCGCGTGGGGAAAGCAGTACAAAACCTCGGCGAGCACGATGCCCTTGATGCCGTAGATCCCGACGTTGACGCCGGTCTGCCGCGTGACGAGCCCATTGTTGCCGAACAGATAGACGAGGGCGAAGCCGTGGACGAGCGAGGGGGCGAAGAGCGGCAGCATCGCCGCCACACGCAGCGCCCCGCGCCACGGCAGCCGCACGCGCGTCAGCGCGTAGGCGTAGACGAACGCGAGGACCACGGTGAGGACCATGGCGGCCGCGGAGACGACGAGGCTGTTCGTGATCGAGGCGGCGATGGCCGGCGTCCGAACATAGCGGACGTAGTTGGCGAGGCCGACGAAGCGACCGCTGTTGTCGAGCAGGCTTCGCCACAGCACGTGGAGCATCGGATAGGCGACGAACAACCAGAGAAACGCGGCGAAGAGGGCGGCCAGGACACCGCGTACGACCTGCTCGCCGTCCAGCCGTCGCGCCACGAGGCGCTCGGGGATCGCGGCGGCGACGTCGCGCGCCATCGTCAGCTCAGGCGGCCGGTTCGGGAAACACGCGGAGAGCGTCCGCCGGCAACACGAGCGGCAGCTCGGCGCCTTCTTTCGCGCCAGACTCGGCCAGCGCGTCGCCGGCCAGATCGCACTCCAGCTCGGGCACGCCGAGGCCCGACAGCGCCAGCGTCAGGCGCGCGAAGGCGCCGCTGAACTGCACGCCGCTCACGCGCGCCACCACATGGTTGTCGCCGGACGCGCGAGCGGCCGCACCCACGCGGATCTCTTCGGGCCGAATGGCGAGCGCCAGCCGCGTGCCGGCGGGCTGCACCGGGGCGCCGCGATGCCGCAGCTCCATTGAGCCGACACGGGCATAGCCGGGCCGCTCGGTGGCCGACGCGGCCAGCACGTTCATGCGGCCGACGAAGCGCGCCACGAACAGCGACGCCGGCTCGGCGTAGGTCTCGAACGGGGTGCCGACCTGCTCCACCACGCCGTGATTCATCACGACGATGCGGTCGGCCATGGTCAGCGCCTCTTCCTGGTCGTGCGTGACCATGATGGTCGTGATGCCGAGCCGGCGCTGCAGCGCCTTGATCTCGCCGCGCAGGGCAACGCGCACGCGCGCGTCAAGCGCAGAGAGCGGCTCGTCGAGCAGCAGCAGCGCCGGCGACGGCGCCACGGCGCGCGCCAGCGCCACGCGCTGCTGCTCACCGCCCGAGAGCTGCGCGGGATAGCGGTCGCGGTGACGGCTGAGCCCTACCATTTCCAGCAGCTCGTCCACCCGCGCTCGGATCTTTTCGCGCGGCAGGCGGCGCGTCTCGAGGCCGTAGGCGACGTTGCGTGCGACGGAGAGATTGGGAAACAGCGCGTACGACTGGAACACGATGCCGTAGTTGCGCTCGCGCGGCGGCAGCGCGGACACGTCGCGGCCGGCCATTCGCACCGTGCCGAGATTCTGGCGCTCGAGGCCCGCGATGATGCGTAGCAGCGTCGTCTTGCCGCAGCCGCTGGGGCCAAGAAAACAGACGAACTCGCCGTCGCCGACCTCCAGGCTGACGCGCTGAAGGGCGACGACGGCGCCGAATCGCTTGGCGATGCCGTCGAGGGCGACCGCAGGCGGTCGCCCGTTGCTCACTTCTGGTAGCGCTTGGCCCACTCGGCCAGGATGCGGTCGCGGTTCTTTGCCGACCAGTCGAAGTCGTTGGGGTACACGACCTTGCTCACGTCCTTCGGCAGGCCTTCGGGCACCGGGAAGCCGGGGACGGACACCGCGGCGAAGTACTTCGCGTAGAGCGTCATCGCCTCGTCGGAGATGGCCCAGTCCAGGAACTGCTTGGCCGCCGCGTTGCTCTTGCCCTTGCGCGTGAGCGCGTTGGCCTCGATCTCGTAGCCCGAGCCTTCTTTCGGCAGGATCATCTCGACGGGCGCTCCGTCCTTCTTCATCTTCATGGCCACATACTCGAACGACACGCCGACGGCGCGCTCGCCGCCCGCGGCGTCCTTGCACGGCTTGCTGCCGGACTTCGTGTACTCGGCCATGTTCTTGTCGAGCGCGTCGAGGTACTGCCAGCCCTCCGGCTCTTTCATCCGCTGCAGGATCGAGGCGACCGAGAGATAGCCCGTGCCCGACGAGGCCGGATTTGGCATGACGACCTCGCCTTTGTACACGGGCTTGGTGAGATCGGCCCACGATTCGGGCTTCGGCAGATTCTTCTTCTTCGCGACCTCGGTGTTGAAGCAGAGCGCCGACATGAAGATGTCGATCCCGACCCACGCGGGCACCGCGTCCTTGTCACGGAACAGCGGCTGCACGCGCTGGAGCCCCTTCGGCGCATATGGCTCCAGCAGGCCGGCGTTCTTGAAGATCATCATGTTCGTCGCGGCGACGCCCCACACCACGTCGGCCTGCATGTTGTCCTTCTCGGCCATGAACCGGGCCGAGATGTCGCCCGTCGAGAGCCGGAGCATCTTGACCTCGAGATTCGGCAGTGTCTTGTTCACCGCCTTCATGTAGTCGGTGATCTGCTCCGGCTCGATGGCCGTGTAGATCACCACCACGTCCTTGGCGGCCACGGCGGTGACCGTGGCGAGCAGCATCGTGAGCAGCACGAGCGCGGCGATCCGGCGCATGAGCCTGTCTCCTTTCAGAGAAACCACACGGACGCATGTTGACGGCCGGGCAGCGCCCGGCGGAGTCCCACGACCACGACGACGACGAGCGCGAGCATGGCGGCCGGCACGCATGCCTCGCGCGGCCGGCCAGCGAATGCAAGATCCAGCGCAGCGACGGAGGCGAGCCCTGGCTCCAGACGAGGGAGCACCGCGACCACGCTGACGGCGCCGAGCGC
Source organism: Candidatus Methylomirabilota bacterium (assembly GCA_046725765.1). Classification (GTDB taxonomy): domain Bacteria; phylum Methylomirabilota; class Methylomirabilia; order Rokubacteriales; family CSP1-6; genus AR12. The sequence goes on from JBKOZH010000060.1 coordinate 10,304, forward strand.
GCGGATGACGACAGCCGCCAGGATGGAGCCCGTGACCGGCGTCAGGAGCGGCGCTAAGACGCGTGAAAAGGCACGCGCGCGGCCAGCGCCAAGACTGGCCGCGACGGCGGTGACGTTGCGATCAAGCCGCCGCATCCCGGCGATCGCCGCCGCCACCGCGATCGGAAGCGCCGCCGCCGTGAAGCCGGCTATACAGAGCGCGGTGGCGGGCTCGGGTCCGTACGCGAGCACCAGGCCGAGACCAAGCACGAGGCCGGGAAGCGAGGACGGCAACAGGCTCGCCTGCTCGAGCAGCATGGCTCCGCGCGTCCCGCGTGCCACGAGCGCCGCGATGACGATCGCGATCAGAGTCCCGGCGACGCCGGCCGCGGCGGCGAGCGTCAGGCTCGTGAGAACTGAGCCGCCGTATGCGCGGGCCATCGCCCCCGTCCCCTGTTGCCACGTCGCCACGGCCGCCGCGGCGAGGACGGCGCCGGCGACCGCAAGCTGGGCAAGCGTCACCGCGACAGCGACGATGGTCAGCGGCACGGCAACGACGCGCGGCGTCCGCCGATACCGCCGCCCACGCACCTCGGGCATCGCGATGATCGCGCGTGCGCGCCCGCGGCCCAGCACGGCGAGCACCAAGCACGGGGCAAGCAGCCAGACCGCGATGGCGGAGCCTGAGACCAGAGGCATCGGCGACGTGAAGACGGCGCGCGTCAGCACCGTGTATCCGCCGCCCGCGATCATGGGGTTCACCAGGTCGGCCACCGAG
>JBKOZH010000167.1:0-11817 GCA_046725765.1 Candidatus Methylomirabilota bacterium
GCGTGCATCCCAAACCCGTTCGCAGGACTGTGAGGGGCGCGATGCGATTCTTCAGACCGGAGCTCGAGCGGGCGCTGGCGGTGGTCGGGGTCGTCGCGTTGATCGGGGCCATCGTCTTGCCGGTCGGCTGGGGTTACGAGCAGCGTCAGCAGGCGCGGGCCTGGCAGGAGACGGCGTGCGCCTATCGGCTACGGGAGCTGGCCCGCGCAACTAGCCTTCTGACGAGCAGCGAGCGGCGGGGTCAGGCGTGCGCCGTGCTTCGCCAGCTCGGCTTCGAGATCGAGCCTGAGTGATGTGGTCGCGTTCGTCCTGCGGCACGGGGTCCTGTTTGTCTTCCTCTATGTGTTTGCCGACCAGCTCGGCATCCCCGTGCCCGCCGTCCCGGCGCTGCTCGCCATGGGCGCGCTGGCCGCCGTCGGCAAGCTGAACTTCGGCCTCGCCCTTCTGGCGGCTGTCGTCGCCTCACTCATCGCCGACACGATCTGGTACGCGCTCGGGCGCACGCGCGGCAGTCAGGTGCTGCGCCTGCTCTGCAAGATCTCGCTGGAGCCCGACTCGTGCGTGCGTCGCACGGAGAACGTGTTCCTGCGCTACGGCGTGCGCTCGCTGATCGTCGCGAAGTTTGTCCCCGGCCTCAGCACCGTCGCGCCACCGCTGGCGGGCATGGTCGGCGTCGGCCTGCTGCGATTCACGATCTACAGCGCCCTTGCGGCGCTGCTATGGGCGGGCACGTGGGGAGCTCTCGGCTATCTCGCGGGCGACGCGCTGCAACAAGTCACCGATCTGAGCGGGCGCGTCGGCAGCACGCTCGTCACGCTGCTGGTGGTCGTCATCGTGGTCTCGATCGTCGTCAAGTGGATCCAGCGCCGCCGGTTCCTGCGCGATCTGCGCATTGCGCGAATCAGCCAGGAGGCGCTCAAGCGCGAGCTCGATTCCGGCCAGCCGGTGCTGGTCGTCGATCTGCGCACCGAGCTGGACGTCGCCGCCGAGCCGTTCGTCATTCCGGGCGCGCTGCGCATCGCCGCCGAGGAGCTCGAGCGGCGGCATCAGGACATTCCGCGCGAGCGGGACCTGATCCTTTATTGCTCCTGACCGAACGAGGCGACTAGCGCCCGGGTGGCGCTCACACTCAGACGGCATGGCCTCACGCGGGTGCGACCGCTCGAGGGTGGAATCGCCGGATGGCGCCGGCTTGGCTTTCCCGTGGAGCCCGTGACGCCCGCGCGAGTCAGCGGCGCGTGATCCAGTCCCAGTGCGCCTCGGCGCGCGCGACGGCCGCGCCCACGTCCTCCGGCAGCAGCAAGCCCGCGGCGACGAGCGAACGGGCCGCGCGCGTGGCCGCCTCCACGTACGCGGGCTTGTCGGCGTAGCGCTGCTCGATGCTGGTGCGGCTGTCGCCGCGCCGCGTACGCTCGGCCTCCGTGCGCGGGAACGCCACGTACGTGCCGAGAAAGTCCACGAGCTCTCCCGCGTGCGGCCCGTCGCCGCCGCGCAGTTGCCACGGCGTGTAGGTCGCCAGCGGGGCCAGCAGCTCGACGCCGCGCACCCCGCCCAGCTCGTTGCCGTCGGCGTCGACTTGCGACACGAGGGTGGGAAAGGCGGCGCCGATGCCGGGCGGCTCGCGCGTGATGATGCCCGCGGCCCAGCGCGGACCGTAGTCGACGCGGTAGGCCTCGTGGGCGACGGACGGTGCGGCGAGATCCGGGATTCGCGGAAGCCTCAGCGCGCGCACCGGGACGAGCGTGCCGGCGGCCAGCGTTGGATAGGCGCTGTCGGGCGGCGTGCGCCCCGCGCCCACCCACTCCACGAGGCGTGTGAGCAGCGCGCGCAGGGTCACGAGGAAGTCGAGCGGGTTGCCGCGATAGGCCTCGCCCGCACGCTCCGCCGCCGAGGGGGGAAACTCGCCGATGAAGTGCTGTCCGCCGGCCAGGTGGTAGATGCGCTCGTCCGGCAGCGGCGGCACGTCCGTGCGCGCGTCCGGCGACGTGTGGATCAGCGAGGCGGCGCGGCCCCAGTACTCGTATCCCGTGTTGGTGAACATGATCTTCGGCCGGTGCTCCGGGCGCTCGGCGGATCGCGCGAGCAGGCCGTCGGCGATGCCCGTCTCCGGATCCGTCTGCGTGCGCGTCGTGAACGGAAACAGGTCGGTCGGATAGAAGAACGTGGAAAACCGGTGGGCGTCGCGTGAGGGCTGCGCGAAGCGGTGATTGAAACTGCCGCGGCCGGCGCCGGCGGTGTGGATCAGCATGCCGTCGAACACCTTGCGTCCGGCCTCGTCGGTGTTGAACCCCTGGTAGAGGAAATGCCGCAGAAACCGACCGCTCTGCGACACGCCGAAGGCGAGCGCCGAGCTGACCGGAAAATCGGAGCGCGGGTCGTTGCGCGCCCACGACACGACGTCGCGGACCGCCGCCAGGCCGATGCCGACCACGACCGGATCACGCGCGCGATAGACGAGCTCGTAGATCCGGCCGCCTTCGAAGCCGCCGTCGAGCTGGATCGCCGTGCCGTCGTCGATGAAGCGCCAGCGTGCGCGCGGCACGACCTCGCGCGGCCCCAGGCGCGCCGAACGGACGGTGAGCACGTTGTCCGGATGCGCGGGATCGGCGACGGGGTACGCCACGTGACCGCGATGGGCGAGCGGCAGCGTGGCGATCGTCCGCTCGACGGTCCAGTCGCTGCGCACGAGTCCTTCGATGGCGCCGCCCGACTCCCGCGCGATCGACGCGCGCAGCCGTAGCAGCCCAGGCTCCCGTGGCACATCGAACTGCCAGCCCACCCAGATCAGCGTGAGGTTCAGACGCATCAGCAGCCGGTCGCCGAAGTCGTCGGCGCGCGAGGGATCGCGGCTCCACGTCGCGCGATTGAAATAGGGCAGCAGCGCCTTGCCGCCGCGGTTGCTGACCTCGAACAGCGCCATCGAGCCGCCCGGCGGCGGCCGGCGCGGACGCAGCACCATGAAGTCGGCGGATGCTTCGACCCGTCCACGGGCGTTGCGCGGCGCCCGGTCGAGATCGACGATGACCGCGTTCGCGGGATGCGCCGGATCGAGCTCGAGCTCGAGGGTGCCGGCGAGTTTTTCGTAGTCGCCGCCCAAAACAGGCTCCCGTGCGCTCACCACAACGCGCCGCACTTCCGCCGTCGCCGGCGCGGCGGCCGACAGTAGCAGGACGACGGCGAGCGTCACGCGCCAGAGTCTCATCGCGGCGCGTAGGTGATGCGGTACACGCGACCGGCGTAGTCGTCGGAGACGAAGAGACTGCCGTCGTGCCCGAGGACCAGATCGACGGGCCGGCCGACGATGCGCTCGCCCTGCCGCCAGCCCGTCGAAAAATCCTCGAGCGCGCTCGGGCGCCCGTTGCGGAAGCGAACGCGCCCGATCTTGTAGCCCGCCGGCGGCAGGCCGAGGCGCGAGCCGTGCAGCGCGACGAACAGATCGCCGGCGTATGCGGCGGGAAACTGCGTCCCCGTATAGAACGCGAGCCCGAGCGGGGCGGTGTGCGGCGGCAGCTCGAGCGTCGGGTGCGTCAGACCACGACAATCGGCGCCGGCAAAGCCGGGATCGGGGAAGAACACGCGGCGTTCCGCGAAGCATTCGGGCCAGCCGTAGGCGGCGCCACGGCGGACTTCCGTCACGTAGTCCGGCGGCGCGCCTCCGCCCGGCCAGTCGCGCTCGTTCACGGTCGTCCACAGCGTCCGCGTCGCCGGGTGAAAGGCGAGCCCCACCGGGTTGCGCAGCCCGCTGGCGAATCGCGCCTCGCCCGAGCCGTCCGCGTTGTAGCGAACGATCGCGGCGCGGCGCCGATCCCGCTCGCGGCACGCGTCGCACGACGAGCCGATGGCGACGTACAGCTTGTCGTCGGGCCCGAAGGCCAGCGCTCGCGTCCAGTGATGCGCGCCGTGTGGCAATGCCGCGACCACCACCGTGGGCTCGACGGCGGTGCGCGTGGACGGCTGATAGCGATAGCGGACGATCCGGCCCGTTTCCGCGACGTAGAGGTCTCCGCGTCTGAACGCCAGGCCGTGAGGAAGGTCGAGGTTGTTCACGACGGTGACGACGTCGGCGGTACGGCCGGAACCACGCGGCTCGAGCAGTGCGACGACGCGGCCCTGAGACGCGAGCGAGACGAGCAGCACACCGTCCGGATCGATCGCGAGCGCCCGGGCGCCACCGAGCTTTTCGGCGAAGACCTCGACGCGAAAGCCGGCAGGCACGGTGATTTCCTGCGCGCCCGCCGCGCAGAGGCTCAGCACGAGGAGCACCGTGCCGAGCGCCAGCGTGCCGAGCACGGGCCGAGACGGGGCTCGCATGCGAGCCACCATACCGCGCTTTGAGACGCTGGGGTCCCTTGTGATCGCGGTCCCGCCGGAGTTAGCATGCCGTCTCACGACGAGAGCTGCCGGCGCCCAATGCCGCAGGAGGAGGGCTTCGATGACGCGACGTCCGTCCCAGATATCGCTGCTGGCTGTGGTGCTCATTCTCACCCTCGCCACCGCGGCCGTCGCGCAGACGGGCACCGGGTGGACGACCTATGGCGGCGACTCCGCGAACACCCGCCACAGCGCGCTCAACCAGATCAACACCGGCAACGTCGAGCGCCTGAAAGTCGCCTGGGCGCTGCAGCTCGGCTCCCTGCGCTCGCAGGAGTCGACGCCGCTCGTGATCGGCGACACGCTGTACGTGACCTCGTCGCACGGTCCGAAGAACGTCTTCGCCGTGAACGCCAAGACCGGCGAGGTGCGGTGGCGGTACTCGCCGGAAATTCCCGCCGGCATCGACCAGTACGCGTGCTGCGACGTGAACAATCGCGGCGTCGCCTACGCCAACGGCAAGGTCTTCTTCGGCCGGCTCGACGGCCAGCTCGTCGCGCTCGATGCAAAGACGGGCAAGGAGCTGTGGAAGACCGCGGTCATCGACTACACCGGCGGCTCGGTCATCACGTCGCCGCCGACGATCGTGAAGAATCTGGTGATCACCGGTTTCGGCGGGGGCGAGTACGGCGTGCGCGGCTACATCAGCGCCTTCGACCAGGACAGCGGCCGCGAGGTGTGGCGGCTCTGGACGGTGCCGAGCGCCGGCGAGCGGGCTCCGACACCTGGAAGGGCGATTCGTGGAAGTTCGGCGGCGCCGTCGCCTGGCACATCGGGTCGTACGATCCGACGCTGAACCTCCTCTACTACGGCACGAGCAACCCGGCGCCGTGGGGCGCGTCGGTGCGCGGCAACGACAGCAGCAACATCGGCCCGTACACCAACCTCTACAGCTCGAGCACGCTCGCGATCAATCCGGACACCGGCAAGATCGTGTGGCACTACCAGCACACGCCGCACGACGCGTGGGATTACGACGGCGTGAACGAGCTGGTGCTCACCGACCTCGACATCGCCGGGCGCACGACGCCCGTGCTGCTCAAGGCGGACCGCAACGGGTTCTTCTACGTGCTCAACCGGCAGACGGGCCAGCTCATCTCCGCCAAGCCCTTCGTCGATCTCAACTGGGCCAGCGGCGTCGACATGACGACCGGCCGGCCGGTGGAGGTGGCCGAGAAGCGGCCGCGGCTCAAGTTCCGCGCGATGAACGTGTGTCCCAATCTCATCGGCGGCAAGAACTGGATGCCGATGAGCTACAACCCGCAGACCAAGCTCGTCTACCTGCCCACCATGAACCTCTGCATGGACATGGAGGGCGCGGAGCCGAAGTACTCGCGCGGGCAGTTCTTCCTCGGCGCGGAGTTCGATCTGGGCAAGACGGGCCCCGGCGGCCACCTCGGCAGCACGCTGGCCTGGGATCCGATCAAGCAGGAAAAAGTGTGGCAGAACACCGACGCGCTTCCGTATGTCGGCGGCATGCTGACGACGGCGGGCGGCCTCGTGTTCCACGGCGACCTGCGCGGCGCGTTCAAGGCGCTAGACGCCAAGAGCGGCCGCACGCTCTGGCAGTTCAACACGGGCTCGGGCATCAGCGCGGCGCCGATGACGTACGAGCTGGACGGCAAGCAGTACGTTGCCGTGGTCTCCGGGCGGACGTTCTCGATTCCACCGTTCTTCGGTCCGGTCGGAGAAAAGATGATCGCGGCCAGCGCGGAGGGCGGCACCCTGTTCGTCTTCGAGCTGCCGAGCCGGTAAGCGTCGAGCGTGCGCACGACGGCGGCGCTCGCGCTCGTCGCGGTCGCGCTCGTATGTGCGACCGCGGCGCTTGGCGCAGCGCCGGCCGTCCTGCGCGTCTGCGCTGATCCGGATAATTTGCCGTTCAGCGCCGCCACCGGCGAGACGCGCGGTCTCTACGTCGAGGTCGCGGAGATGGCCGCGGCGCGCCTTGCCCTCCGCACGGAGTACGAGTGGTGGCACACCGCGTACGGGCAGCGCGCCGTACGAAACACGCTGCTGGCGGACCGCTGCGACGTCTTCTTCGGCCTGCCCGACGACGAGGCCTTCATGGGCCGGCAGCTCGAGCGCACGGCGCCGTTCCTCGACGTCGGCTATGCGGTCGTGGTGCCGCCGACGCTTGCCGTGGCGTCCCTCGACGACCTCAAGCCGCTGACGGTTGCCGTCCAGTTCCGCTCGCCGCCGCAGCTCATGCTCTCCACGCGCGACGGCTGTCGGATGGGGACCTTCCGTCTCGTTGAGGAAGCGATGGAGGCGCTCGCGCGCGGCGAGGCGGGCGCGGCCTTCGTGTGGGGTCCGACGGCCGGCTACTACAACAAGACGCGGCTGGCGTCGGCCTGGCGCGTGGTCCCCGTCGCCGGACCGGGCCTGCAGTGGAAGGTCGGCGCCGCCGTCCGTAAGGGCAACACCGCGCTCAAGGAACGACTCGACGCCGTGCTCACGGAGCTCGGACCGGAGATCCGACGACTCGCGGGCGACCGCTACGGGTTTCCGCTGAGCGCGCCGATCGCCGCCGAGCGCGCCTCACAGCCGGTCAACCGACTATCAGATCGGGCCGATGTCATTCCGCTCGGACGGAGCGTCTTCAACCAGCACTGCTCGCACTGCCATTCCCCGAACGCGCAGAGCCCCGAGCCGACGCGCGACCTGCGACGGCTCAAGCTGCGCTATGGCGACCGCCGCGCCGAGATCTACTACACGACGGTGACCGCCGGACGTCCCGCGAAGGGCATGCCGCCGTGGGGACAGGCGCTGAACTCGGACGAGATCTGGCAGATGTGGACGTTTCTCGACTCGATCCAGACCGAGCCGTGAGGATGCGGCCCTTGACAACGCTCTAGCGCGAGGACGATTCTTCCGGCCACGCGAATGCAGGGGACACCAGCGGACAGCGCGCCGGTCGGCTGCCCCGGGCGTCGCAGCGTGCTGACGCTTGCGCTCGGTGTGTGCGCCGGCCTGCCGCTCGCGCGGCTGGCCCAGGCGCAGGACGCCGAGGCGCGCCGCGCGCGCCCGCAGCCCAACGATCGGTTCGTGTACGCCGGCGGCACGGGCAAGGGCCGCGTCATCACGCTCGCGGACCTGCCGGCCGGCGGCGTTCCGCTCACCGCGTATCCGATGGACGCCGCCAGCGGCGTGATCCGCGACGACAGCCGCCTGAACCAGGTGCTGCTCGTTCGACTCGATCCGCGCACGCTCGACCGCGACACGGTCACTCGCGCAGCCGACGGCATCGTCGCGTATTCCGCGATCTGCACGCATACGGGCTGCGACGCCTGGGACTGGCAGCCCGCGTCAGGCACCGTGAAATGTCCGTGTCACTTCTCGGAGTTCGACCTCAAGGCGAGTGCTCGCGTCCTCAATGGTCCGGCGCCGCGCCGCTTGCCGGCGCTGCCGGTGAAGGTCGTCGACGGCCTGCCCGTCGTCGCCGCCGCCTTCGTCGGGCGTCCGGGCTTCGAGTCCGGAGGGGGGTGAGGCGGCGCACCGGCAACGCACGTTCGTGCCGTTCACGTAGGATGAGGAGGCTGAAACGATGTCGCGGAGAACGCTGGCTGTCATCGTCACCGCCGCCCTGGCCGTGCTCGGACCGACGATGCTCGCCGCGCAAAGCGCGGTGAGCTATCGGGCGGTGACCGAGCAACGGCTGCTCAATCCCGAGCCGCAGAACTGGCTGATGTACCGCGGCAACTATGCGGGCTGGGGCTACAGTCCGCTGGACCAGATCACGCCCGCCAACGTCAAGAAGCTCGTGCCCGTCTGGACCTTCTCCACCGGGGTGAACGAAGGCCATCAGGCGCCGCCGATCGTCAACGACGGCGTGATGTTCATCACGACGCCGCAGCAGCAGGTGATCGCGCTCCGCGCCAAGACGGGCGAGCTCATCTGGCGCTACAAGAAGGATTTACCCGAAGACTTGCTGCAGCTGCACCCGACGAACCGCGGCGTGGCGCTCTGGGAAGATCGTCTGTTCATCGCCACGGTCGACGCGCATCTCGTCGCGCTTGACGCGAAGACCGGCAAGGTCATCTGGGACAAGACCGTCGACGATTACAAGAACGGTTACTACTTCACGCTGGCGCCGCTCGTCGCGAAGGGCAAGGTAATGGTCGGCACCTCGGGCGGCGAGCTCGGCATCCGCGGCTACATCGCCGCCTTCGACGTGCGCGACGGCTCGCCAGCGTGGAAGACGCACACGATCCCCGGGCCCGGCGAGCCGGGGCACGAGACGTGGGAAGGCGAGGCGTGGAAGACCGGCGGCGTGTCCGTGTGGCTGACCGCCCACTACGATCCGCAGCTCAACCTCACGTACTGGGGCACCGGCAACGCCGCGCCGTGGCCGGGCGACATGCATGCGGGTGACAATCTCTACTCGGCGTCGGTGATCGCCCTCGACGCCGACACCGGAAAGATTCGTGGTCACCACCAGTACCACTGGAACGACTCGTGGGACTGGGACGAGGTCTCCACGCCGCTGCTGATCGACTTTCCGAAGAACGGCAAAACCGTCAAGGGCCTCGTGCATCCGGGCCGCAACGGCTATCTCTGGCGGCTCGAGCGCCGCGCGGACGGCATCGGCTTCGTCGACGCCAAGCCGTACGTGATCCAGGAAGTGTTCACGCAGATCGATCCGGTGACCGGGCGTCCGAGCTACGACCCCGAGCGCAAGCCGCGCGGCGGTGCCACGGTCACGTACTGTCCCGGACTGTGGGGCGGCAAGGACTGGACGCCGGCGGGCTACAACCCGAAGACCGGCTACCTCTACATCCCCGCCAACGAGAACCTGTGCAGCACGCTCGTCGGCCTGGCGGCGCCGTACGAGCCCGGCAAGCTGTTCCTCGGCATCGATCGTCCGAAGACGACGATGAGCTGGCGCCAGGGCGCGTCGCACATCGGCGAGCTTCAGGCGTGGGACATGAAGACCGGGCAGAGGGTGTGGACGCACAAATTCCAGTATGGGAACTGGGGACCGATCCTCACCACCGGCGGCGGGCTCGTCTTCCTCGGCGGCACGAACGACCGCAACTTCCGCGCGTTCGATGCCAAGAACGGCAAGCTGCTGTGGGAGTTCAAGACCAACTCCGGGATCACCGGCGTCCCGAGCTCGTTCTCGGTCGACGGCGTGCAGTACGTGGCCGTGCAGTCCGGCTGGGGCGTCGACGCCCAGCGGATGCAGGCGCGGCTCGACACCTTCCTCGGGACGAAGACGGAAGTTCCGCAGGGCGGTGTGGTCTGGGTGTTCGCGCTCAGAGAGTAGGAGGCGAGCATGGAATTCAACGTGTTCGAGCACTTCAAAGGCTTCCAGCGTACGAGCGAGGGCCCGCGCACGCCCGAGGAGCAGGGCACCAGGTTCTTCCTCGGCGGACACCTGGGGCCGCGTCTCGAGGAGCACATCGATGACGCGGCGGCGAAGGCGCGCATGTCGCGACGCAACTTTCTCGCGTCGGCGTCGGCACTGCCGGCCGCCATGCTGGCCGTCAACAAGGTCACCGGCATGCGGTTCTTCGACGTGACGCCGGCCGAGGCCTACGAGCCGGCTGCTGCCAAGGAGATCAAGGTCAGCCGCAAGCCGGGCAGCGACTTCATCGTCGATGCGCACACGCATATCTGCACGCGGAAGGATGGCTACATTCCGGGCGTCAACACCACCGAGCGCGGCATGTGGTTCGTGCAGCTCCTGGACGATCTCGGCAAAGCGATGGGACTTCCCAACGGCACGAAGGACATGACCGTCGAGAACTTCGGCAAGCTGATCCTCGAAGGCAGCGACACGAGCGTCGCTGTCTTCAATCCGTTCGGCTTCCGTGAGGACTATGGCGGCAAGGACATGATCCCGATCGAAGAGCAGGCGGAGGTCAAGCGGCGGTGGCCGACGCGCACGGTCATGCTCGGCGGCGGGCTCACGCCCAATCAGGGCCTGTCCGAGACGCTGGAGCGCCTGACGATGTTCGTGGAGAAGTATCAGATCTCCGGTCTCAAGCTCTATACGTTCGACTCCACGAAGAAGCGCGGCTGGTGGTTCGACGATCAGAAGCAGGCCTATCCGGTGTGGGAAAAGGCGCGCAAGCTCGGGCTCAAGAACATCGGCTGTCACAAGGGCATCCCGTTCGGCCAGTTCATGGCGCGCTACGCGCATCCCGAGGATCTCGACGCCGTCTGCGACGATTTCCCGGATCTCAACTTCATCGCGTATCACTCTGCGTGGCCGTACCAAAACGAGCTGGCAGCGCTCAAGGGCTTCAAGCCGCAGCGCAAGAACCTGTACGCCGAGGTCGGCTCCACGTTCGCGGCGACCGTGACGAACCGTCCGTTGGAGTGCGCCCACGTGCTCGGCACGTTGCTGCGCGATCTCGGCCCGGACTACGTGATGTGGGGCACGGATTCGTGCCTCTGGGGCAATCCGCAGTGGCAGATCGACGCCTTCCGCAAGTTCCGGATTCCCGAGCAGCTCGTCGAGGGCCACGGATATCCGCCACTCACCGACGAGCTCAAGGCAAAGGTCTTCGGGCTCAACGCGGCGCGCATCTGGAATCTCAAAGCAACCGCCAGCGCCGCGCAGAGGGCGTGATGCCGACCTACGAGTACGAATGCACGCCGTGCCGGGTGATCTACGAGACCCGGCACGGCATGAACGAGGCGGCGCTTCGAACGTGTCCGCGCTGTCGCGCGCCGGTGAGCCGCCTCATATCGGCGCCCAACCTGAATCGGGGCAACTACGCGAGCCCCACCGAAGCGAAGTACGCGACGATGAGCACGCGTGACGAGATCGCGCGCGAGCGCGTGCTGCAGAAAGACTTCGAGCGAATCTGGCTGCCGCCGCCGGTGAAGCACTCGCCCTGGGACGAGACGCCCTGATGTAAACGTTTAGAATCAGACCGATGCTCCGGCGGCGCCGCGTTCTGACCGTCCTGGCGGCGGTGGGCTTCGTGCTCGCCGCCGCCCATGCCGGACCGGCGCCGCCGCGCGTCTTGATGGTCACGTATTCGGCCGGCTACGAGCACGATGTCGTGCGAAGGCCGGCCGCCGGCGAGCTCTCGACGGCGGAGCGCGTCGTGACCGAGCTGGGACGCCGCTCGCGAGCGTTCGAGGTCACCCACGTGGCGACGCGCGAGGATCTGGCGCGTCTCACGCCGGCGTCGGTCCGTGCGCATCGCGCCATCCTGTTCTTCACCACCGGCGAGCTTCCGATCGCGGCGCCCGTGCGCCAGGCGATGTTCGATGCCGTGCGCCAGGGCGGCGGATTCGTCGGCGTGCACAGCGCGACCGACACCTGGTACGCCGTGCCGGAGTACGGGGACCTCATCGGCGCGCGCTTCGACAGCCACCCGTGGCACCAGCGCGTGCGGCTGCTCGTCGAGGACCGCGCGCATCCCGCCACGCGCGAGCTCGGCGAGGCGCTCGAGATCAAGGACGAGATCTATCAGTTCCGCGAGTGGG
>JBKOZH010000143.1:0-12103 GCA_046725765.1 Candidatus Methylomirabilota bacterium
GCCGCCCGCCGACCCGCTCACCATACACCCGCGGTCAGCGACTTACTCGCTCGGTGACTCCATCGGCAGCGAAAGCTGGTTGGCGCCGGCGCCCGCGAGGGGCAGCGTGAAGCGCACCGTGGTTCCCTCGCCTTCCTCGCTTGTGATGTCCAGCTCGCCCCCGTGGGCGAGCACCAGGTGCTTCACGATCGCGAGCCCGAGTCCCGTGCCGCCGAGCTCGCGCGAGCGCGCCTTGTCCACCCGATAGAACCGCTCGGTGATCCGCGGCAGGTCGGCGCGCGGAATTCCGACGCCGGTGTCGCGCACCCGGACCTCGACGCGCTGACCCTCGATCGCGCGCGCGCGCACGGTGACCCAGCCGCCGTGCGGCGTGTACTTGACGGCGTTGTCCACGAGATTGATGAGGATCTGCGCCAGGCGGTCATGGTCGGCCTGCACGCCGAGCTCGGCGGGCTCGACGTCGACGACCAGCCCGACGCCGCCCGCCTCGGCTTTCGGCCGCACGAGGTCGAGCACCGAGCCGACCACGTCGGCCACGCGCACGGGCGCCAGTCGTAGCGAGACCTTGCCGAGCTCGATGTTCGAAAGATCGGTGAGGTCGTTGAGCAGACGTCCCAAGCGCTCCGTATGCCGAAACGCGATCTCGAGAAACCGGCGGGCATTGGCGCGCTCCTGGAGCGCCCCACCGAGCAGCGTCTCGAGATAGCCCTGGATGGCCGTGAGCGGCGTGCGCAGCTCGTGGCTCACGTTGGCGACGAACTCGGTGCGCACGCGCTCCAGCCGCCGGAGCGCGGTGATGTCGTGCAGCACCATGACCGCCCCCACCTCACCGCCGCCGAGCTGCAGCCGGACGGCGGTGACCTCCAGAAGGCGACCGGCGGCGTGGCCGACCCGCAGCTCGCGACGCAGCGGTGTCTCCTGCCCCGCCGCGCGCGCCGCGCGAAACAGCTCGTGCAGGTCGGCGTTACGAATCACTTCCGGCAGCGGCTTGCCGTCGCCGCGCGAGGGCGCCACGCTGAACATCGCGCGCGCGCGCTCGTTCATGAGCACGATGCACTCGTGCGCGTCGACGGCGATGACCCCCTCGACCATGCCATCGAGGATCGCGGTGACCTTGGCGCGCTCTTCTTTCAGGTCGTCGATGCGCTCGCGCAGTCGCGCCATCATGGCGTTGAGGGCACGGCCAAGGGCGCCGATCTCGTCGGTGGAGCGCGCGTGTGCGCGTGCGGTGTACTCGCCCTCGCTCATGCGCCGGGCGATGGCCTGCATCTCGACGACCGGTCGCGTCACGCGCCCCGAGACGAACATGCCGATGCCGGCCGCCACCGCCAGCGCCAGCAGACCCCCGGCGAGCAGCACATGGTGCAGCTTCGCGTACGACGATGTGACTACGGACAGCGGCAACGCCAGTCGCAGGATGCCGACGGTCCGCGAGCCGTCGCGCACCGCGAGCGCCATATAAAGGAGGGGCGCGTCGACCGACACGCTGCGCCGCAGATCGCGGCCGACGGCCCCGCCGAGCGCGGCGCGGACTTCGGGACGATCGCGATGGTTCTCCAGCCGGGCCAGATACGCCTCGGGCACTTCCGAGTCGGCCAGCACGACGCCGTCGAGCGCGATCAGCGTCACGCGCGCGCCCGTCGGAGCGGCCGCGCGGACCACGAACTCGCGCAGCGCCGCCGGCGTCGGGCGCAGGAGCAAGCCTCGCGCCTCGTCGTGGAGGAGGCGCCCGGCCGTGACCAATCGGGCTTCGAGCGCATCCACCGCGAATGCCTCGAGCGCCCGATTGAGATACAAGCCGGCGGCCAGCATGCTCAGCGCCACGAAGCCGACGAGGGTGAGCGTCAGCTTGATGGCGATGCGCCGGCGAACGAGCTGGAGCAGTCGCTTCATCGCCGGCATCATAGCCCGCCGCGCGGGCCCGCCCGAGTTCCGGCGCCGGCCGATTAGGTTGACAATATCGGACTAATTAGGTACACCTAACCCTGCTCGCGTTATCACCCATGCCCCAACAAGGAGGCCGCGCATGAAGCGGCTCGCCAGGTCTGCCGCGCTACTCGCCGCGCTCGTCATCGCCCTCGTCTGGACTACGGTGCCGGTCTCTGCCCAGAACAAGCCCACCGAGATCCCCGTGACGATCGAGAACAACCGCTTCAAGCCCGAGGAAATCAAAGTCAAGGCGGGGGAGCCGTTCGTGCTCGTGGTCACCAACAAGGACGCGAAGCCGGAGGAGGTCGAGAGCAAGGACCTCCGAATCGAGAAGGTCGTTCCCGGCGGCAAGACGGCGTCCATCCGCGTGCGCGCGCTCAAGCCCGGCACCTACACGTTCTTCGGCGAGTACAACCCGAAGACGGCGCAGGGCCGCATCGTCGCCGAGTAACGGCAACGTCGATGGGCGCGACCTTCGTCGTCGTCCTGCGAGAGGGCTTCGAAGCCGCACTCCTCCTCGGCATCGTCTATGCCTATCTCGCGCAGATCGGCCGACGCGAAGGTCGCGTCTTCGTCACGCTCGGCGGCGCGCTGGCGGTGCTCGCCTCGATCGCGATGGGCGTCGCCGTCAGCGCGCTCAGCGGCCCGCTCACCGATGTCGGCCCCGACGTCGTCACGCTGGTGGTCGTCTTCGCCGCGGTCGCGCTACTGACGTGGCACGGCTGGTGGATGGGACGCCACGCGCGCGCCCTGCGGGGCGAGCTCCAGCGCCGTGTCGACGCCGCAAGCGCCTCGCAGCAGCTGTGGATGGTCGGGCTCATCGCATTCACGGGCGTGTTCCGCGAGGGCGCCGAGACCGTACTGTTCCTGTGGGGGCTCCTGACCCAGGTTCAGGACGTGTCGGGCGCGACGGCGCTCGCCGGCGGCGCCGCCGGGCTCGCTGCGGCGGCCGTGCTGGGTTGGCTTGTCTTTCAGGGGGGCCAGCGTCTGAGCGTCCAGCGGTTCTTCGTCGTCACGTCCCTCTTCATCCTGTTGCTCGCCGCCGGTCTGTTCAGCGCCGGCGTCGGCCGGCTGCAGGGCATCGGCCTCCTGCCTGGTGGCGATGCCGTGTGGGACACCTCGTGGCTGCTCGACGATCACGGCACCGTCGGCGGCTTTCTCGCGGGATTGATCGGCTACCGCGCGCGGCCGAGTGCGCTGGAGCTCGTGGCGTACGCGCTGTACCTGCTCGTGGCGAGCCCGCTCTTCTTCCCGCGTCTCTACGGTGGCGGGCGGCATCGCCAGACCCGTCTGCGCGAGCCTGCGGCGACGAGCCGCGTATGAGCCCAGACGAGTCGGTGGCGGAGAGCACCCGGGTCGCGCGCGCGCGCGTCGTGCGCAGCGAGCAGCTGTTCGGTCAAGGACGCGAGCTCATCATCAAGCACGGCGAGGAGGAGTACCGGCTGCGCATCACGCGCGCCGACAAGCTGATTCTCACCAAGTAGCCGAGCCAGCCAGCTGACGGCGCCGCCGCCGTCGCCAGCCAGCGATCGGACATGCCCTCACACGCGCAGGCTGGGAGGACTCGATGAGACGATCGTTCGCCGCGCTGCTCGCCATCCCGTTCACCCTCGTCGCGTGTCCAGCGCGCGCGCAGGACACGACCCAGAACGTCTCCTATTTCTACCCGCTCCGGACGCGGCGCCCCGTGATCGAACGCGAGATCGAGGTGACTGTCGAGCACGCGAAAGCGACCGAGGGCCGGACGACCGAGGCGGCCGCCGCGCTCGAGCTGCCAATCATGCCGCGCTGGCAGGTCGAGCTCGAAGTCCCCCTCGTCTTCAACGACCCGCGCGACGGCGCGGCGCAAGCCGGCTTCGGCGATGTGACGCTCGAGACGAAGGTCATGGTCTTTCAATCGCTCGACTGGCTGACGCAGGTCGCCGTCGGCGTCGAGGGGCGCTTCCCCACGGGCTCGGAGCGCCGGGGTCTCGGCGGTGAGGCGGCGGTCGAGCCGTTCGTCACCGCCGGTATCGCGCTCGGCGACTTCGATGTGCTCGCCTCCGTCGCGTACGAGATCAACGTCAACGCCAACGTGGAGGGTCCGCACGAGCACGAGCTCACGGGGTCGGCGGCGGTCGCGTGGCGGCCGACACGCCGCTTCGCGCCGTTACTGGAGCTGGTCACCGTGACGCGCACGCGCGCGTCGGCCGACGACGAGCTTCGCGGAAAGACGCGCGTGAGCATCATCCCCGGCTTCAACGCCAAGCTGCTGCCGGGCACGACGCTACGCCTCGGGATCGAGCTACCGCTGACGCGCGCGCGGACCGCGGACTATACGCTGCTCGGCGGGTTCGTGAAGGAATTCTAGGGCGTTTGCGGCAGATCCGGCCGCGGCGGTGGCGGCGCGATGCGGCCACCTTCGGGGGTGTAGATGACCCAGTGGCCGGGCTCGAAGACTCCCTGCGGAACGCCGGGCGCAGACACCCAGCGATCGGGCACCCACACCATGTCCTGACGCGGCGCCTGGCGCACCGGCGGCGTCGGCACGCCGCGCATCGAGGACGCGTTCATCTGGTCGACGGCGCGCTGCGTGGTGGTCGGGCCGAGCGGCACCGACATCGCGCCCCCCGCGAGCATCACCCCGAGACACCCGAGCCAGCGACGTCTCATACCCTTGAGATTACTCCCGCCCCCCTACCGTTTCACCGTCGCGGCCGGTCATCGCGCTGCCCGCCGGCGCCGTCTCACTCCGAGTCGAAACGATAGCCAACGCCTTTGACGGTCGCAATGCGACGTCCCGCCTCGCCCAGCTTGCCGCGGAGCCGTCGCACGTGGACGTCCACGGTGCGCGACTCGATCACGTCCGCACGCGCGTAGCCCCACACGCGGTTGAGCAGGAACTCGCGCGAGAGCACACGGCCCGCCGAGGCCATCAGCGCGTGGAGGAGGTCGAATTCTTTGGCGGTGAGCTCGACCAGCGCGCCGGACACCGTCACGCGGTGGCGTGCCGGGTCGAGCGCCACGTCACCGCCGGACAGCGCGCGTCCGTCGTCGGCCGGTCGCGCGCGGCGCAGCACGGCGCGCACGCGCGCGATCAGCTCCTTCGGCGAGAACGGCTTGGCGACATAGTCGTCCGCCCCGAGCTCGAGACCGACGACGCGATCGACCTCGTCAGCCTTGGCCGTCAGCATGATGATCGGCAGCGCCGCCCACGCCGGCTCCGCGCGCAGGCGGCGCGTGAGCTCGAGGCCATCCATGCCCGGGAGCATGAGATCGAGCACGACGAGGTCTGGCGTGGCCGCGCGCAGGCGTGCAAGCGCTTCGGTGCCGTCGGCGGCGGTGCGACAGCGGAAGCCGTCGCGCGTGAGGTGGTGAACGATCAGCGCCTGGATGTCCGGCTCGTCTTCGACGACGAGGACCTCCGGCGCCATCGGCCCTTCCTCGTCAGAGCGAGCCGAGCAATCGCAGCACGTACCAGGTGACGCCTGCGATCGCGGCCGAGGCGGGGATCGTGAAGATCCACGCGCTGATGATTCGACCCGCGACGCCCCAGCGCACGGCGGAGAAGCGCTGGATGGCGCCCACGCCCATGATCGAGCCGCTGATCGTCTGCGTCGTGCTGACGGGAATCCCGCCGATTGCCGTGCCGATCAGCGTCAGCGCGCCCGCCGTCTCCGCGCAGAAGCCGCCGACGGGACGCAGCTTGGTGATCCGCATGCCCATCGTCTTCACGATGCGCCAGCCGCCGGCCATCGTGCCGAGTCCCATCGCCGCGTGCGCGGAGAGGATCACCCAGAACGGCACGTAGAACTCCCGCCCCAGATGACCCGTGCTGAACAGCAGAACCGCGATGATGCCCATCGTCTTCTGCGCGTCGTTGGTGCCGTGGCCGAGGCTGTAGGCGGCGGCCGAGAGCAGCTGTCCGCGGCGGAAGATGCGATCCACGCGGCCTGGCGTCTGGTTTTTGAAGACGTTGATCGTCAGCACCATCATCAGGAATCCGACCGCGAGCCCGATCAGCGGGGCGAGAATCATGAACACGGCGATCTTGATGAGGCCGCTCGCGATGAGCGAGCCGAGCCCCGCCTTGACCACGGCCGCGCCGGCGAAGCCGCCGATGAGCGCGTGCGACGACGAGGTCGGCAGCCCCCAGTACCACGTGATCAGATCCCAGGCGATCGCGCCCACCAGGGCGGCCAGGATCACCCACTGGTCCACGACGCTGGGCTCGACCACGCCCTTACCGACTGTCTTGGCGACCTCGACGCCGAAGCCGAAGGCGGCGACGAAGTTGAAGAAGCCCGCCCATACCACGGCCTGCAGCGGCGTGAGCACGCGCGTGGAGACCACGGTGGCGATCGAGTTGGCGGCGTCGTGGAAGCCGTTGATGAAGTCGAAGAGGAGGGCGACGATGACGATGACGATGACGAGCGTGAGCATCGTGCGGTCGGCTCAGGCCATCTTGAGGATGATCCCTTCGATGACGTTCGCCACGTCCTCGCAACGATCGGTCACGATCTCCATCGTCTCGTAGATCTCCTTCCACTTGATGACCTCGATGGGATCGCTGTGCTCGTCGAAGAGCGCGGCCAGGCTGTCGCGCAGCAGGTTGTCCGCGCTGTTCTCGAGCCGATTGACCTCGACGGTGTGCTCGTGGAAGCCAGGGTCCATGTTGCGCAGGCAGTGGATGGTGCGGTCCATCGCCTCGACCGTCTTCACGATGACGCTGGCCATGGCGCGGCAGGCTGAGGTCGGCTCCTTGATCCGGTAGACGACGAGCCGCTCGGCCGCCGCGTCGATGTAGTCGAGCACGTCGTCCAGCCGCGTGGCGAGGTCGTGGATGTCCTCGCGGTCGATCGGTGTGATGAACGTCGTGTTCAGCTTCTTGACGATCTCATGGGTGACGTGATCGCCCTCATGCTCGACCTCCTTGATGGCGTGCACTTTCGCGCGCGCGTCGGAGAAGTTGTGCACGAGGTCGTGCAGCAGGGCGGCCGCTTTGAGGATGTGGCGCGACTGCTGCTCGAAGTAGTCGTAGAAGCGGACTTCCTTCGGAATCAGGCTGAACATGAGAACTGCCGGCAGTGTAATCGAAACGTCACGAAGGCGCCAGCGGTCTTACGGCTTGCGCAGCGCGAGCGGCGGCAGGCTCAGCACGCGCCGCCGTGCGGAGGCCCAGACGGCGTCGAGCGTGCGGGCGAGCGCGGGCGCATTCGCGGCGAGGCAGCGCACCAGAGCACCGCGGCGCGCGAGGCATGCCGCGCCCACGTCGACGTCGTCAGCCGCGAGGGCCGCGACGTCATCGATGAATCCGCCGACCGCCGCGTCCGTGACGACGGCCAGCGTTGCGACGTACGGGCGGTCCTGGGCCACGCCGAGACCGGGTCCGAGCGTGCCGTCGCGCAGCACGAGGCGATCGTGCAGGATGAAACCGCGTGCGTCGCGAATGCTGAGCGTTGAATCGAGGAGCGCGAAGCGCCACGCCTCACCGCGTGCGACGCGGCCGGCCGCGAAGGCGTCGAGCAGCACCAGCGTCGCGCCCTCGGCGACCTCCGCCTCGATCCGTTGGCGCAGCGCCGAGCCCGCGAACGGAATCGTGTGGTCCGGCACCCATTCGAGGCGCGCCTTGGGCGCGAGTTGCAGCCGAACGGTCTGCTCGGCCGCATCGCCGGCTGTGCGGTAGACCTTCGTCGCCGATGGCGTGGTGAGGCAGGCGTGCGCCGCGGCGCCGACCGTGACGTCGATGGCGAGACGATCGCCGCCAACCAGACCGCCCGTCGGATTCAGGATCGAGACGATGGCGGCGGGGTCGTCGAGCGCGATGGGCGCCAGCACCTGCAGCGGCATCGTCCAGCGGCAACCCGACAGCACGTTGCGGGCGCCGCAGCGCTCCACACGCAGTAAGAGCGTGCCGTCGCGCCCGACGCGCGGCGGCGTCAGGCCGGGATGGCCAGCAGCAGGTCCGCGCGCAGCCACTGCACGATCGCGTCGACGCCCTCGCCCGAGCGGAGATTGGTGAACACGAACGGCCGCGCGGCGCGCTGCCGGCGCGCGTCGCGCTCCATCACGCCCAGATCCGCGCCGACGTGGGGGGCCAGGTCGATCTTGTTGATGACGAGCAGATCCGAGCGCGAGATGCCCGGCCCGCCCTTGCGCGGGATCTTTTCACCCTCCGCGACGTCGATGACGTAGATCGTCGCATCCACGAGCTCGGGGCTGAAGGTCGCGGCGAGGTTGTCGCCACCGCTCTCGATCAGCAGCAGGTCGAGGCCGGGAAAGCGGCCGAGCAGGTCATGCACGGCCTCCAGGTTGACCGACGCGTCCTCGCGGATCGCCGTATGCGGACAGCCGCCCGTCTCCACGCCGACGACGCGCTCGGACGGCAGCGCCGCGCGCCGCACCAGGAACTCGGCGTCCTCCTTCGTATAGATGTCGTTGGTGATCACGGCCATGTCGAGCCGGTCACGCAGGCGCAGGCACAGCGCCTCGGTGAGGGCGGTCTTGCCGGAGCCGACGGGGCCGCCGATGCCGATCTTGAGCGGACGCGGAATGGTCATGACCGAAACAGCCTCATCTCGAGGCTCGCGTGGCGCAGGCCCGCGAGCTCGAGCGCCGGAGTAAAGGTCCACATGTCGTCGACACCGGCCCGCGCGGCGTCGGCCGCGAGGCGTTCGATCCGCGGCCGCGCCGCCGCGAGCACGCGCTGCGCGTCGAGCTGGCCCAGACGCAGCAGCCGCAATCCGGCGCCGACGAGCAACGCCGCCGTCGAATAGAGGTAGGTGGCGGCCGCCGCCTCGGCGCCGGCGCCCAGGCGCCCGGCCGCGGCGCCGAAGACCGTTGCGTGGTGGCCGGGCACGAGGCCGTCGTCGATGGAGCGCGCAATCGACGCGAGCACGCCGTCGTCGCCGAGCGCGGCCGCCACGCGTGCGGTCTGCCGCCCCATCTGCCGGCTCGCTGCGCGGAACTCGGGCACCGTCTTCATAGCGTCCAGGCGCGCGTCCAGCGCGGACCACGCCGCAAGGTCGCCGTCCGCGGCCAGGCGCGTGGCGAGCGCAACCGCGACGGCGTCGCCGGGGCCGGCGGCGCCCTCCAGGTGCGCGGTCACGAATGCCTCCAACCCCTCACGGTCGCGCACGCGGCCCTCCTGCGCGTACGTCTCGAGTCCGAACGAGTGGGCGAAGCCGCCGGCGGGAAACAGGCCGTCGCCGAGCTGCAGCAGGACGAGCAGCGCCTCCAGTGTCATCGCTTCAGTGCGGCTCGTGGCGATGGCTCGTCCCGAGCGGCAGGAAGACCGACTGCACGCGCTCGAACGGCACGTTGAGCCGTCCGAGCAGCTGCTCCATCGCCGTGTCGTCGGGGAGCAGCAGCCGCTCGCCGTCGAGCGCCAACGTGAAATGCCGGTTGCCGACCTCGTAGGCGATGCGCAGTGCCTCATCCTGCGAGCGCGGCGTCACGGCCAGCACCGGCTCCGGCGCAGCTTCGATGACGACGTACCAGTCGATGGCGACGTGCAGGATGTCGCCCGGGCGCAGCGTGCTGCCGGTGGGGAGCGCGAGCGCCAGCACGCGCCCGCCTTGCGTCGTCACGCGGCGCCGACCCCAGCGTCGCTCCTCCGCCGTGAGGACGAGCGTGTCGCGCTCGCGGCGCGAGAGATCCGCATCGTGGACGTGCACGTGCGGACGCGTGATCACGACGACCGGTTCGGTCATCAAAAAAGGAAATAGCGCTGCGCCATCGGTAATACACGTGCCGGCTCGCACGTCAGGCGCTCGCCGTCCGCGCGGACCTCGTATGTCTCCGCGTCGACCTCCAGCCGCGGCAGCGCGTCGTTGTGGATCATGTCCTTCTTGCCGAGCCCCCGGCAGCGCTTCACCGCCACCGCGCGGCGCGTGAGCCCCAGACGCTTGGGCACGTCCGCCGCGAGCGCAGCCGCCGAGACGAACGTCAGCGATGTCGACGCGGTGGCGCGGCCGAACGCCGCGAACATCGGGCGATACAGGACCGGCTGAGGCGTCGGGATCGAGGCGTTCGGGTCACCCATCGCCGCCCAGCCGATCAGCCCACCTTTGACGACCATCTCCGGCTTCACGCCGAAGAACGCCGGCTTCCAAACGACGAGATCCGCGAGCTTGCCCACCTCGACGGAGCCGACGTGCTCGGCGAGGCCGTGCGCGATGGCCGGGTTGATCGTGTATTTCGCGACGTAGCGCTTCACGCGCTTGTTATCGTCGCCGGTGTTTTCACCCGGAAGCGGACCGCGCTGGCGCTTCATCTTGTCCGCCGTCTGCCACGTGCGGATGATCACCTCGCCGATGCGCCCCATCGCCTGCGAGTCGGAAGACATCATGCTGATCGCGCCGAGGTCGTGCAGCACGTCCTCGGCGGCGATCGTCTCGGCGCGGATGCGCGACTCCGCGAATGCCAGGTCCTCCGGGATCGACGGGTTGAGGTGATGACACACCATCAGCATGTCGAGATGCTCGTCCATCGTGTTCACGGTGAACGGCATCGTCGGGTTCGTCGACGAGGGCAGGCAGTTGGGCTCGCCGCACACGCGCAGAATGTCCGGTGCGTGGCCGCCACCGGCGCCCTCGGTGTGGTAGGTGTGGATCGTTCGGCCCTTGAAAGCGCGAATCGTGTCCTCGACGAACCCCGCCTCGTTCAGCGTGTCGGTGTGAATCGCCACCTGCACGTCATGCTCTTCGGCGACCGCGAGCGCGGTGTCGATCGTCGCGGGCGTCGTGCCCCAGTCCTCGTGCAGCTTGAGGCCGATGGCGCCGGCTTCGATCTGCTCCCGCAGCGGCTCGGGCGCCGAGGCATTGCCCTTGCCGAGCAAGCCGAGATTCAGCGGGAACGCCTCGACCGCCTCGAGCATGCGATGGATGTTCCAGGCGCCCGGCGTGCACGTCGTCGCGCTGGTGCCGGCCGCCGGTCCGGTGCCGCCGCCGAGCAGGGTCGTGAGCCCTGCGCTGATCGCCTCGGTCACGATCTGCGGGCAGATGAAGTGGATGTGCGTGTCGAGCCCGCCGGCGGTCACGATCTTGCCCTCGCCGGCGATCACCTCTGTCCCCGCCCCGATCACCATGCCCTTGGTGACGCCGGCCATGATGTCGGGATTGCCGGCCTTACCGACACCGACGATGCGGCCGTCGCGGATGCCGATGTCGGCCTTGACGATGCCCCAGTGGTCGACGATCAGCGCGTTGGTGATGACGGTATCGAGCACGTCGTCGCCGCGCGTCGCGCGCGCCGACTGTCCCATGCCGTCGCGAATGACCTTGCCCCCGCCGAACTTCGCCTCCTCGCCCGGCACGGTGAGGTCGCGCTCGACGCGGATCAACAAGTCGGTGTCGGCGAGCCGCACGCGATCGCCCGTCGTCGGTCCGTACAGGTCGGCGTACTGCCGCCGCGTGAGGCGCAGCGTCATCGGCCCCGCTCCCACTCGGCCAGCTTGCGCAGGGCCGCCTCTTTGCCGGCACCTGCCGTCAGCGCGTTCAGCCCGTGCACCTGGCGCGCTCCCGCGAGCTCCACGAGCGTCACGCGCTTGGCGTCGCCGGGCTCGAAGCGCACCGCCGTCCCCGCGGCGACGTTCAAGCGCATTCCAAACGCTTGCGAACGATCGAAACGCAGAGCTCGATTGACTTCGAAAAAGTGGAAGTGCGAGCCAATTTGGATTGGACGGTCGCCGGTGTTTTCGACGGTCAGCTCGATGGTGCGCCGCCCGGCGTTCGCGTTCACGTCGCCGTCGGCCAGGAAGTACTCACCCGGGATCACGGAGGCCTCCTAGCGGATGGGATGGTGAACGGTCACGAGCTTGGTGCCGTCGGGAAAGGTGCCCTCCACCTGAACCTCGTCGATCATCTCGGGCACGCCCTCCATGACGTCATCGCGCCGCAGCACTGTGGCGCCGGCCTCCATCAGCTCGGACACGCTGCGGCCGTCGCGGATACCCTCGAGAATCTCGGCCGTGATGAGCGCAAGCGCCTCGGGATGGTTCAGCTTGAGCCCGCGGCCCCGGCGGCGGCGCGCCAGCTCGGCGGCGGTGAAGACGAGAAGCTTCTCCTGCTCGCGCGGCGTGAGATGCATCGCTGGATCTCCGTTAGACGGCGAGGTGCTGCTTGACGAGATCGGGCCGCAGATCGCGCGTGGCGCCGGCGGCGACGACCGAGCCCTTGGCCATGATGACGTAAGC
>JBKOZH010000334.1:0-10741 GCA_046725765.1 Candidatus Methylomirabilota bacterium
GTGTATAAGAGACAGGCATAGAGGTTGCCGTGGGCGAGGTTCACGATCCGCATCACGCCGTAGATGAGGCTCAGGCCGCCCGCGATGAGAAACAGCACCGAGGCGTACAGCAGCGCGTTGAAGACGTGGATGAGCGCGATGTCCACTAGTACGCGACCACCTTGATCTCCGGGTCGACGAGGTTGCCGTTGAGCGCCAGCGCGAGGAGCACGCGATGGGCGCCGGGCTTGAGGCGGCCCGCGAGATCCACGATCAGCCGACCGTTCTGCACGTCGCGCGACGCACCGGCGGCAGCGACCTCGTCGTTGGCATTCAGGGCGACCCAGTGCACGGTGAGCGGCTCGCGAAATTTCTCGCTGGGCGGCTGCGGCCGGAACGGCTCGCGCACGATCTTGTACGAGCGCTCGAATTTCTCGACGCTTTCCACGTCCGCCTGGATCTCCAGGCGCTCGCCGCGCCGCTCGGTCTTGACGATGAACGCCCGCAGCGGAATCGGGTACTGGTCGAACGAGCCAATCCCGAGCGGATAGCTGAAGTCGCGGAAGACGGGCAGCGTCACGCCCTCGGGCGTCACGCGACCGAGCCGATACGGTCCGGCCGTTGGCAGAAAATGGCCGTGCGTGCGCGCAAACGCGCGCAGGGCGGCCCAGCGGCGGCGCGCGTCGTCGCTCGAGACGAGGCCACGGAGCGCCTCCGGCACCCATGCCGTTCGCTCGAACTCCGCGACCAACGCGGCAAGCGCCGCGCGCTGCCGCGGATCGCGCACGAGATCCAGCCACGGAACGCCGCGCCGAGCAGCTTCGCGCTCCGAGAATGCGCCGACGCCGCGGAGCACCGCCTGTTCCATGAGCGCGAGCACTGGCCAGGGCACCGGGCTCCAGGGCGGGGCCAGCGCGGTGGCCGTCGCTGCGTCGAGGGCCGGCTTGAGATAGACCTCGACGTGCGGCACGTCGTACATGAGCTGCATGTCGCCGAGCTCCTTCACCTCCTTGGCGACCGCCGTTACCCGCACCGCGGCGAGCGCGCGTCGGGGCAGCGCGCTGGCCCGCTCGACCTCGGGGTCGTGCTCGCGGCCGCCGCGCTCGGCGCCCCATCGAGCGGCAAAGGCATAGGCATAGAGGATGTCACCCACGCCCAGCCGCTGTTCGTCGTGCGCGTTGGAGAGCAAGACGCGGTAGACGACCTTGGTACGCGCGGCGACGGCGGCGCCGATGGGCCGCAGCGTGGCCGGATCGAGCCCGTCTGCGGGCACTTCGGTGACCTCGCTCACCGACTGGGGCCGCGCGCGATTGGCAACGAAGCGCCCGTTGTCGGGATCGAGCAGCAGCGCCGGGTCGCCGACGGCCGCCCACACCATGCGTCCCGCGAGGTCGCCGAAGCCCGCGATCGGGTTCCACGCCGCGCGAGGGCGGCCGGCAATCGCGACGCGAAGCCAACCGTTCCACGGAAAATCTTTGAGCTTCACCGTGCGTACGAACATCGGCGCGGCGAGGCCGTGCTGGGCATCGACCGCGACGTTTTCGACGCCCTCGGAATACTCGTTGTTGAGCGGCTCGCGGCGTACGGTGTAGCCGAGCACAACGCGTTGGCACCCGGCGCTGAGCTGGCCGACGAGCCGTCGCTCGAGGTTCAGCCGCTCGGCAACGTTCTGCCAGCCGCCCTCGGTGCGTCGCCGAAACGTCTCGTCCGCGGCCTTCCGCGCCGCCGGGATCGATTGCAGCAGCCACGCATGGAACCAGCCCTCTTTGAGCCACGGCGGACCGACCCAGCCGTTGAGCCGAGTCTCCGCACCGCCTAGCAACGCGGGCAGCTCGATCTCTTCGAGCACGGCGTCAGCCTCGGCGCCGCCAGCCGCAACGCCGGCAGCCGCGAGCGTGCGCGCGAGGGGACCCGCAGCGCGGACGCGCGGCAAGGGTCCACCCGCACGCTCCCGCGTCTTCGGGACGACATCCGCGTGCGCGACATAGTCGTCGTGGAACGGAGTGACGGGATACGGATGCGCGACAAACGGCGCCCCAGGTCCCAGCGCGCGGCCCAGCGCCGCGCCTGCCGCGCATCGCCGCTCGGCGTCGGCAAAGACCCCGGTCGCGCGAGTGAAGGTCAGAACGACGAAGCCGCGCAACGACTCCGCGAAGCGCACGTGCGCCGGGACCGCGCCTTCGCCGAACGGATTGCCGCCGGCGTAGGCGTGGATCTTGTTCTGTCGCAGCAGGATCGCCGCCGTACCGGAATCCGTGAACCGCACGGCGATCTCTTGTGGGTAGTACGAGGGATAGAACGTGATCTCATGCCCCGCCTCCGCCGCCGCGGCCCAGAGGACGCCGGCGAGAAGCAGCGCGCGCGAGAACGTGGCCTTCACGGTGCGGAGACGTGACGCAGAACGGGCGGCCGCGGGGCCGCCCGTTCCGTCACGCCGCTATGACTTCTTGGCCGGCGCAGCTTTCGCCGGCTCGGCCGCAGCCAGCGTCGGCCATGTCTTGTCGATCCACGTGTACGTCGAGGTCGGCTCGCCCTTCGGCCAGCCGGGCGGCGCCGTGATGTTGCGGATCGGGATCGTGATGATGCGGTTCGGATCGAGGACCGGGAACGGGTACTCCGCGACGTTTTTGCTGAACCCGGTGATCGCGTCTTTGTAGCCCTGATGGTTGTCGGGACGAATGTAGACGTACCCCGCGGGCGAGGCCATCATCAGCCCCTCGAGCAGCGAGATGATCGCGTCGTCCTCCGGCCATCCGCCCGCCAGCTTGTTGGCCTTCTCGATCGCCGTCTTGAGCATGTAGGTGGTCGTGTAGCCGCCTTCCGCCTGGAAGTTCGGGTACTCGTTGAAGCGCTTGTGATACTTCTCGACGAACGTTTTGTTGAGCGGCCACTTGTCGCCGCCGGGGTACGTGAAGTGGTAGTTGCTGTGCACGCCGGCGATGATGCCCTCGGGATGATCCTTGCCGATCGCGTGCGGGGCGACGCCGAACGCGATCATGCTGGCCACGTGCATCTTGTCGAACATCCCGTAGCGAAGCGCCTGCTTGTAGAAGGCCACGTAGTCGCCGCCCCACACGGAGATCGCGAGCAGATCCGGCTTGGCGGCGATCGTCTTGGTGATGTGCGACGAGAAGTCGGTCGTGCCGAGCTTCGGCCATGCCTCGGAGACGGTCTCGGCGTTGGGCACTATCTTCTTCATGACGATGCGGAAGTGGTCGAACGCGTTGCGGCCATACGAGTAGTCAGGATGAACGTGCGCGATGCGCTTCGTCTTCGGCCACGTCATCGCCGCCGCCACCGCGCCCGTGACGCCGTCCGCCGACTGCATGTTGGTGAGCCGGAAGATGTAGTGCGGGTTCGGCACCGCTTTGTCCCACAGGAAGTCCGTGCACCCGTCGACGAAGATGGTCAGGCACTTGAGCTCTTCGGCCACGGGGCCGAGAGCCGGCGTGTTACCCGAGGAGGTTATTCCGCAGAAGAAATCGATCTTTTCGGAAAGTTTCAGTCGTCGAAGCTCTTTAACATTCGCATCCGTCCCGGCGTTCTCATCGGCCTTGAGGATCTCGATCTTGCGCTTGCCGAGGAGCCCGCCCTGGGCATTGATCTCTTCGGCGGCGAGCAGCTGCCCTTTGTACATCGGCTCGCCCAGCACGGCAGCGGCACCGGTAAAGAACGTCATGTGACCGATTTTGTAGGGCGTGTCCGGAATGTTGCCTTTCGGCTTCTCCTGGGCGTGGGCGACGCCGACGGCCGGCAGCGCCCCGGGCAGCGCGGTCAGCGCCGTCCCGACCGTCACACCGAGACCGGACAGGAAGTCGCGCCGATTCACCTCGGCCATGTGTGGTCCTCCGTTGATGGGGCTTCGCAGTTGCGGCAAGCGCTTACAAACGTGGACTCGCTGTAGCACGCTGGTCTGACCACTGTCAAGCGGCGACTATACTATTCGCCGTGGCTACGTTGTTTCCCTCCGCCGTCGCGAACGCGCTCCGCGGTGTGACTCGCGCCGTGCGGCGGAGGCTGGGCGTCATTCTTCTCGTCACCGCCGGCGTCATC
This sequence comes from Candidatus Methylomirabilota bacterium, assembly GCA_046725765.1. Taxonomy (GTDB): domain Bacteria; phylum Methylomirabilota; class Methylomirabilia; order Rokubacteriales; family CSP1-6; genus AR12. The sequence goes on from JBKOZH010000334.1 coordinate 4,033, forward strand.
GCGCTCGATGTCCTGCTGCCGCCACTCGTGCTGTCCGTCTTCCGCGCGCCGTGGACGTTCTTCACGTTCAACCCCTGGCTCAAGAGCCTGCCGACGTACCTCGCGTCGTCGAAGCCATGGTCCGAGAAGCTGGACTTCCTCTCGCGCGTTGCGCTCTTCTGGTTTTCCGCCGACGGTCCGTATGGCGCGCCGGAGTGGGGTTTTGCCGTGGACACGATGGACCTCGCGCGCTTCGGGTTGACCGGGCTGCTGATCGGCGTCTACGTCGCGCTGTGGCTGGAGCGACGCGCGGCGGTGGGCGCCAGTGTGCGCGTTGGCACGCCCGGCGCAATCGGGGCCGGTGTCAGCGTGCTGGGACTCTCGACGGGGCCGTGCAGCGTCGTCGGCTGCGGCGCGCCGGTGCTGCCTGTCGTCGGGCTGGTGTTCGCCGGCCTTTCGAGCACGACGCTCGCCGTGCTGTCGCAGGTCTCGCGCGTGTCGGCTATCGCCGTCGTCGTCGCGCTGGTCATCGGAATCGGATGGCTCGCATCGCAGGCGGGGGCGGTGCGAGAGCGCCCCGACGGACCCGGGGCGCTCTCCGACCGCGCTACGACTTGCTGAGCGAGCGAACGATCTCGCGGCAGAAGGCCGGCAGATCGTTGGGATTGCGGGACGTGATCAGGTTGCCGTCCACCACGACCTCGGCGTCCTTCCAGTCGCAGCCCGCGGCGACCAGATCGTCCTTGATCGAGAAGAACGACGTCGCCTTGCGCCCTTTGAGGATGCCGGCGGAGACGAGCATCCAGCCCGCGTGGCAGATCGCGGCGACGACTTTCCCCTGCTGGGCGGCTTCGCGCACCAGAGCCACCATGGCCGGATGGCGGCGCATCATGTCCGGCGCGTAGCCGCCGGGCACGATCACCGCGTCGAATTCGACGGCCTTCACCTGCTCGGCCTGCGCGTCGACCGCGACCGGATAGCCGTGCTTGGACGTATACGACTTGGCACCGCCGGCGCCGATGACTTTCACGTCCGCGCCCTCTTCGCGCAGACGGTAGTACGGCACCCAGAGCTCCATCTCCTGATACATGTTCTCGGCGAGAATCGCGATCCGCTTGCCGTCCAGCTTCATGCACCCTCCTTCGTTTGCGTGATCAGCATTGCGAGGTCAGGACTTGCGCGACGTCTGCGAAAAGAACGTTCCCACCAGCGGCCGCAGCGAGCGTCCGCCGCACTCGGGACACACGGCGCCGCCCTTGTCGTGCTCGCTGATCGACATCGTGCGCGTCACTTCCTTCTTGCAGCCTTCGCAGTAGTACTCGTAGATCGGCATGGCCATCCTCCTGTCGGGCAGGACGGGTTGAAGAACTCGTCGACGAAAGGAGTCTACGCCCGCCGGAGCGTGTCGACCAGCCAGCGTGCGGTTCGCAGCAGGCGGCCGTCGTTGTGCCGTGAGGCGACCAGCTGCGCGCCGAGTGGCAGGCCGTTGGCGCCGCTCATGAGCGGCACGCTCAGCGCCGGCACCCCGCAGAGCGTCCACAGCGAGCAGAACACGGGATCGCCGGTGGACTCGAGGCCGGAGGGCGCGACGCCAGTCGCCGCCGGCGTGAGGAGCGCGTCGTACTTCTGCTCGAACAGCTCGGTGAAGCCGTCGTTCAGCCGCGGGATCTGGGCGAGCGCCTCGAGGTACCGCGCAGCGGGATGCGTGCGCCCGCGCTCGATCCGGCCGCGCAGGCGCTCGGACAGGCGCGCGCGGCCCTTGTCCCACTCGCGCGACAGGTTCACCGCGACCTCGGACTCCATGATGATCGCGTGCCACTCCCACGCCTGCTCGATCGCGCTCGAGAGCTCGACTTCCTCGACACGATCACCCAGGCGCTCGACGAGCTCGGCGAAGGCGTCCTTCGCGTCGTCGGTGAGGCGGTTCCAGTGCGGCGTCTTCACGAAGCCGAGCATCGGCGGGATCGGCGGGTCGTCGGCGGCGATGGCACCGTAAGCTGTCTGTGCGCGCGGGCTGGATTCGAACTCGCCCTCGTCGTACGCGACGCACGACTCGAGAAGCAGCGCGACGTCGTCGAGCGTGCGCGCGAAGAGACCGACCGTGTCGAGCGTCTGCGCCACGCGCGACATGCCATGCCGAGGGATGAGTCCGCGCGTCGGCTTGAGTCCGTAGACGCCGCAATACGAGGCGGGGCGGACCGTCGAGCCGCCCGTCTGGCTTCCGAGCGCGAGCGGCACCATTCCCGCCGCGACGGCGGCGGCCGAACCGCTCGACGATCCGCCAGGCGAGTAGGCCGCATCGTGCGGGTTGCGCGTCTTGCCCGCGGCGCCGCACGCGAACTCGGTGGTGACGGTCTTGCCCATGATGACGGCGCCCGCACAGCGCAGGAGCGTGACGACGGCCGCGTCGCGCGACGGCGTGCGCCCGGCGTGCAGCGGCGAGCCGTTCTCGGTCGGCATGTCCGCCGTGTCGATGATGTCCTTGATGCCGACGGGGATGCCGTGCAACGGTCCGATCGGCTGCCCCGAGAGCCGATACTGGTCGGCGGCGCGCGCCTGCGCCAGCGCGTGATCGGGATCGAGAAACGCCCAGGCCTCGATGCGCGCGTCCGTCTCACGCACGCGCGCGAGGCACGCGCCGACGTACTGCTCCGACGAGATCGTGCCCTCTCGGATGAGCCGCGCCGCCTCGGTCGCCGACAGCGCGTGCAGGGTCGTCAGCTCCATCGCCGCCGGCGCCTACTTGCCGTACAAGAACTCAGGCAGCCAGAGGGTCATGCCCGGCCAGATGTACATGAACACCAGACACACGATGACGATCAGCATGTACGGCATCATGCCCGCGAAGATCTGGTTCAGCGTGACGTGTCGCGGCGCCACGCCCTTGAGGTAGAACGCCGACATCGCGACCGGCGGCGACAGGAACGCCGCCTGGAGATTTACGGCCACCATCGTTCCGAACAGGATCGGGTCGACGTCGAAGTGGCTCAGCAGCGGAATGAAGATCGGGCAGAAGATGACGATGATCTCCGTCCACTCGAGTGGCCAGCCGAGCAGGAAGATGATCAGTTGCGCGATGATCATGAAGCCGATCGGTGAGAGGTTCATGCCCAGCACCCAGCGCTCGATCACGCCCTGGCCCCCGTGTAGCGCGAAGACGGCCGAGAACAGCGCCGAGCCCACGAAGAGCCAGCACACCATCGCCGTCGTCTTCGCTGTGAGGAACACCGACTGCTTGAGATTCTCACGCAGCTCGGTGCTGTCCCAGAGGTGGCGCACGCCCGGTACGACGGTGCCCAGGAAGGTGCCGCCGATGGACGCGGCCACGAGCAACGACATCGGCGGTTCGCCCTGTGACCAGCCTAGCGCCAGGCCCAGGACGGCGCCGGCCAGGCTCCACCACAACACCTCACGCTGAAACCGCGCCATCACCGCGAGGTAGAGCGCGCCGAGCGCACCGATCGCCGCGGACTCGGTCGCCGTGCAGATGCCGAAGAGAATCACCGCGAGCACCACGACCGTCAGGACGCCGAGGGGGACCACCGACGCGATCAGCTCCTTGAGAATCTCCAGCTGCTCGCCGTCCATCCGCCAGAAGTAGACGAGCAGCAGCAGCGTCGCGAGGCCCGTGAGCCCCCAGAACCACGCGTAGAAATGCGCGGGAACCTTGTCCACGGCTTCCGTGCCCGCTTCGCGAAGCGAGGTCATCTCCTCGGGCGGGCCTTCGGTCTTTCCGGCCGGCGGCGCCGAGCCCGATTCGCCGGCGGCGCCGAGCTCCTGCGGCTTGTCGGTGTCGCCGGTTGCGGCGGTGTCGGTGGCCGCGCCGAGCTCTTGCGGTTTTTCCTCCGCCGTGGCGGGCGACTTCCCCGGGGCGGTCGGCGTCGGTGTGGCGGTCGCGAGCGGTGCGGCCCGCGGTGTCGCGGGTGCGGCGACCGTCGCCTCGGCGGCGTTGTAGACCACCACGTACCACCACGTCAGCCCGAACGTCCCGAAGGTCAGGATGATCGGTACGGACAGCGCCGCGACGTTCGCGGCAATGGGCTTGTAGCCGACGATGCGCGCGAGTGCGGGTCGGAACGCCGCGGCGATCAAACCCGGCACGACCGAGCGTGAGCGGCCGCGCTCCAGCCCGCGCAGCCACTCGGGCACGGCGACGCGGTACTGATCGGGTGGCAGCTTCGGCGCGATCTTCGGGTTGATCAGCGCCCAGCCAAGAATGTAGACGAGGTACAGGAACGTCAGGAAGAAGCCCGGGAGCATCGCCGCGGCGTAGAGCTTCACGATCGACTGCCCGGCCACGGCGGCGTAGACGATCAGCATGACGGAGGGCGGGATCAGAATGCCGAGTGTGCCGCCCGCGGTGATGGCGCCCGAGGCCAGCTTGATGTCGTAGCCCGCGTTCAGCATCGGCCGCAGCGCGATGACGCCCATGAGGACGACGACGGCGCCGACGATGCCCGAGGCGATGCCCCAGAACGCGCACACGAGCAGCGTGGTGACCGCCAGCGAGGCGGGCACGCGCCGAAACGCGAGCTGCACGGCGTGGAACATCCGGTCCACGAGCGCGGCCCGCTCCATGACGTAGCCCATGAAGACGAACAGCGGCACCGACAGGAGCGTGTCGTTGATCATGACGCCGTAGGTGCGCTGCGCGATGAGGTCGAAGATCCGGTTCTGCCACCAGTGGCCGCCCGGAACCCAGAACGCGAGATAACCGAAGACGGCACCGAGCCCCATCAGCGTGAAGGCCGTCGGGTAGCCCATCATGATGGCCACCACGATGAGCCCGAGCATGAGAAGGCCGAGAGAGGGATCGCTCACGGGCGGCGGTCTTCCTGGCGTCGATCGCGCCGATCGTCCTCGAGCGCCTTTTCGTGGATGACGCCTTCTTCCATGACGCTGCGGTGGCGCGCGGCCTCGTCGATCGCCTTGGCGCCCTCCAGCGCGGCGCGGCGCGATTCCTCGTCGACGTACTGGCTGTGGCCGAGCTGCGTGTCGAGGACGTCGATCTCCTCCACGTCCTCCAGGCGCGTGGGCCAGGCGCCCGTTCGAATGCAGAGAACGCAGCGCACGATCTCGGCCAAGCCCTGCAGCATCACGAGCGCGCCGGCGATCGGAATCACGGTCTTGAAGTGGTAGACCGGGGGACCCTCGGCCGTCACCGTGGAGTGCTCGCCGATGCGCCAGGAGTCGGCGGCAAAGTCGCTGCCGGCGTAGATGAGCCCGATCATGCACGGGATGAAGAACAACAGATAGAGGATGAGGTCCAGGCTCGCCTGGGCGCGAGGCCGCAAATAGATATAGATGAAGTCCGCGCGCACGTGGCCGGCGGCCGCGAGCGCATAGGCCCCGCAGATCATGAACAGCGTGCCGTACAGCATGTTGTTGAAGTCGAAGATCCACGCAGTCGGCGCGTTGAGGATGTAGCGCTTGAAGACCTCGATCGAGACCACGAACGTGAGGGCGACGATCAGCCAGCCGAAGACCTTACCGGACCAGTAGCTGATCTCGTCGATCGTCCGGATGAACTTCATCGGTGGGTATGGGGGGCCCGCGCGGGGCCCCCCATCTTCGTGAGCAACGCGGTCAGCTCTTCTTCTGGGCCGGGGCGGCGGGCTTCGTACCGGGCTTGGCGCCGAAGTAGTGGTTGTACGCCATGCGCCGGCTGACGTTGGTGTCGAGGTCCCACTTCACCGCCCGCTGCGCGAATGTCTTCTGCGACTCGGCGATCTCTTTGAACAGCGGATTGTCCGACGACTTCTTGTCGGCCACCTGGTCGTAGATCTCGAGCTGCTTCTGCAGCACCGGATCGGGCGTCTTGTAGAACCGGACCTTGTCCTTCGTCTGCAGCTCGATGTAGTCCTTCGAGTAGCGGTCGATCGATTTCCACGACATGTCGGCCGAGGCGGCCTCGACGGCGTTCTCGATGATGGCTTTCATCTTGTCGGGCAGGCCGTCGAACTTGCTCTTGTTGAAGGTGATCTCAAGCTGCTCGGCGTTCTGGTGGTAGCTCTGCAGCATGCAGACCTTGGACACGTCGGCGAAGCCCAGGATGCGATCGGACGTCGCGTTGTTGAACTCCGCCGCGTCGAGCAGGCCGCGGTCCATGGCCGGCACGATCTCGCCGCCGGGCAGCGCATTGACCGCCGCCCCGAGCCCCGTGAACACGTCGATCGAGATGCCGACGGTGCGGAACTTCAGTCCCTTGAAGTCGTCGATCTTCGTGATCGGCTTCTTGTACCAGCCGAGCGGCTGGGTGGCCATCGGACCGTACGGGAACGACACAACGTTGGCCCCGATCGACGAGTAGAGCTTGGTGAGGAGCTGCTTGCCGCCGCCGTACTTGTGCCACGCGAGCAGCATGTTGGCGTCCATGCCGTAGCCGGGGCCCGAGCCCCAGAGCGCGAGCGCCGTCTGCTTGCCGTAGTGGTAGACGAGCACGCCGTGACCGCCGTCTAGGGTGCCCTTGGAGACCGCGTCGAGCAGGCCGAACGCCGGCACCACGGCGCCGGCCGGCAGCACCTCGATCTTGAGGTCGCCGCCGGTCATGTCGTTCACCTTCTTGGCGAAGTCGTTCGCGTACTCGTGGAAGATGTCCTTGGCCGGCCACGTGCTCTGCCAGCGCATGCTGATCGGCCCCTGCGCCTTCACCACGGCGGGGAAGCCGAGGGCCGCGGCGCCGGCCGCGGCCACCGCCGCGCCGGTCAGGAACGTCCGGCGCGATGGTTCG
>JBKOZH010000181.1:0-14905 GCA_046725765.1 Candidatus Methylomirabilota bacterium
TTTTCGGCCGACGGGACATACGCGCATGCACTCGAAGCACTGCGCGATCGAGTCGCGGAAGAACCCGAGCGACTGCACGGACTTGGCGAAGAAGTCGGAGTAGATCATCTCGCGACGCCGGCCGGCGTCGTCCTCGTCCACGACGGCGAGCAGCGCCTTCTGGAACGAGCCGATGCCGTACGTCTGGGCGCGCGAGTGACACCGCTCGCGGTCGTAGGTCGAGGTTTCGATCCGCGCCTGCTTCATCGTTCCCGAGAGGCAGGCGGGACACACGCGCAAGCACGGCGTGGTGCCGATGCGCTTGTACATAGCCACGCACCCCGGATGCGGGCACGCCGGCTCGGCCAGCGGCGGGTCGGGCGGCAGCGGCAGCGTGGTGATGAGCGCCGCGTAATAGAGCAAGCCGTATTCGGGGTTGAGGATGATGTGCGCGGCGAAGCTGCGCGTGCCGAGGCCCGCGAGCTCAGCGGCGTGCATCATGCTCATCGGCGGCTCGTGCCCGTGCACCGGCAGCGACGGTGCTTGAATGGCGTAGTAGCCGAGCTCGCGCTCGATGTAATCGCACATCGCGTGGATGGCGACGTTCTCGCGGAGATCGTAGCCGGTGATCTCCATGACACGATGGTCGGGAGACCGCCACGCGCCCGCCGTCGGCCCGTCGCCGCCGGCGACGACCACACTGCGCGCGCCCGGCAGGATGTCCTCCGGTCGAAAGCCCTCCGGCACGCCGGCGCGGAATGCCTCGGCCGCGGCCACGCCGACGACGCGCGCTCCCGCCTCGATTCCCACGCGCTTCACTACATCCACGACGCCATCCGTGGCCATCAGGCTCCCCACTATACGGCCTTCCGCGCGCCGGGCACCACACCGTAGAATCGCCAGACCGCGATGGATTTCGGCCGTCTGCGCGCTTCCACCCTTCCCGGCCTGCTGGTCGAGCGTGCGCGCTCGCGCCCCGAGCGCGTCGCGTTTCGCGCCAAGGAGCTTGGCGTGTACCGCGAGACGTCGTGGGCGGAACTCGCCGCGCGCGTGGCCGCGCTGGCGGAAGGCTTCGCGAGCGCGTTCGGCGTCCGTCGCGGTGATGCCGTGGCCATCATCGGCAACCCGTGTCCGGAGTGGACGATCGCCGATCTGGCGGCGCAGGCGCTCGGGGCCGTGACGTACGGCATCTATCCGACGAGCGCGCCCGGCGAGGTCCGCTCCCTGCTGGAGCACGGAGGCGCCGCGGTGGTCGTCGTCGAGGACCAAGAGCACCTCGACAAGGTGCTGGCCGTGCTGGACGACTGTTCGGGCGTGCGCGCCGTTGTCGTGGTCGACACGCGCGCGCTGTTCATGTATACGAGTGCACGCGTGCACCGCTTTGCCGACGTCGAGTCGGTCGGCCGTGCGGCCGCCTCCGTCGAGGCGCTCGCGGCGCTCGCCGCCCACGTGCGCCCCGACGACGCCGCGACCATCGTCTACACGTCCGGCACCACCGGGCATCCCAAGGGCGCGCTCTATCGCCACGGCCAGCATCTCGCCGCGTGCGCGAACATTCTGGATCACTACCCTGTGCTGCTCGACGGCGAGCACCGCGTGGTGGCGATGCTGCCGCTGTGCCACACCATGGGCCGCAACACGGTCATCACGATGCCGCTGCTCGCCGACATCGTGCCGCACTATCCGGAGAGCCTCGACACGTTCGCGGAGACCCTCTACGAGATCGCGCCGACGTTTGTGTTCACGGTGCCGCGCTATCTACAGAAGTTCGCCGCCCACCTGCTCGTGGGCATCGACCAGTCGTCACCCCTGAAGCGCGCGGCCTATCGCGCGGCGCTGGCCCTGGGTGCGCGGGCCGCCGACGCCCGGCGCGCCGGCCGTGGCGCCATCCTCGGAGCGGCCGTGGCGCGCGGGCTCGTGTTCCGCTGGCTGCTGGAAAAGATCGGCTTCGCGCGCGTGCGTCTCGTCCTGTCGAGCGGGGCGCCGCTGCCGCCCGCCGTCGCCACGCTCTGGCAGGCGTGGGGCGTGAATCTCTGCGAGGCGTACGGCCAGACGGAGACGGGCGGTGCACTGGTCAGTGGCCAGCACGGCCCGTATCCCGCGCCGGGTGACGTCGGCACGGCGGCGCCGAACATCGAGGTCAGCCTCGGCGCGGACGGTGAAGTGCTCGTGCGCGGCCCCGACCTCTTCTGTGGCTACTGGCGCGACCCGGAGGCGACGGCGGCGGCGTACCGCGACGGCTGGCTGACCACCGGCGACCTCGGCGAGCGTCGCCCCGACGGCGGACTGCGTCTCGTCGATCGCAAGAAAGACATCCTCATCACCGCCGGCGGCAAGAACGTGAGCCCATCGCAGATCGAGACGTGCCTGCGGGCGAGCCCCTACATCAGCGAAGCCGCGGTCTTCGGCGAGGGACGAAAGTATCTCGCCGCGCTCGTGGAGCTGGATGGCGAGACGGTGGCGGAATGGGCGCGCGAGCGGGGGTTGCGTCACACGGGCTATGCCTCGCTCGCGGCTCATCCCGAGGTCGCCCGCCTGCTGGCCGCCGAGATCGCCAAGGCCAACGCCGGGCTCGCGCGGGTAGAGCAGGTAAAGGCCTTTCGCGTGCTGCCGCGCGAGCTCGATCCCGAGCAGGAAGGCGAGCCCGTCACACCGACGCGCAAGGTGAAGCGCCGGCTGATGCTGGAGCGCTACCACGACCTGGTGGAATCGATGTTCGCATCCGACGAGGATCGGCGAATCACCGCCGAAGTGGCCACATTCGGTCAAGGAGACTGACATGCGACGACCCGTGCTCATTGCCGCGCTCGGCGTCCTCACACTGGCCGGCGCGTTGCCGGCGCCGGCGCAGGCGCCCGAGCCCTATCGGATCGGAATGACGGCGGCGATCACCGGGCGCTTCTCGGCCGGCTATGCGCCGACATACGAGGCGTACCGCGCGTACTTCAAGCGTGTCAACGACGCGGGCGGGATCAATGGGCACCCCATCGAGATCACGTACGAGGACGACCGCGGCGAGCCGCAACGGGCCGCTGCGGCCGCCAAGAAGTTCACGGAGGGACCGTTCATCTTGATGATCAACGCCTCCATCTCGCCGACCTATAAGCCGGTGATGACCGAGGCGGAGACGGTGAAGGTACCGCTGCTCTTCGGCGGTGGCGTCTGCCCCCGCGAGGCGTTTCCGCCTGCGCACCCGCTGATCTTTTGCTCGACGTCGTACGGCAGTAAGTGGGACAGCCGCATGGCGCTGAACTTCATCAAGAGTCAGTCGGCCGGCCGGAAGGTGAAGGTCGGCTTCGCGGCGCAGGACATCCCGCTGTCCCGCATCGAGCTGGAGTTCGCCGAGCAGCTCGCCAAGGAGCTGGGGATGGACGCGATTCCGGTCGTGGTCGTGCCCGGCGCGGCCTCGGACTTCACGCCGTTCGCGCAGAACCTCAAGGACGCGGGCGCGGACTGGGTGTTCTCGTGGGCGCCGTGGGGCGTCGAGATCGGCGTGTTCGAGGCGCTCCATCGCATCGGCTGGAAAGGCAACTACATCCTCTACGGTCACCAGCAGGCGCAGGACGAGCTCACACGGCTCAAGACTCCCAACCTGCACGCGCTCACGGGGAATGCGATGTTCACCGAGAACCTGCCCATCCACGCCGAGATCACCAGTCTGGTGAAGGGCCAGACCAACCACCCGCCGCACTACATGGCGGAGGGATGGACGTCTGCGATGGTGCTCGACGCCGGGCTGCGCAAGTGCGGCTGGCCGTGCTCGCGCGAGAAGCTCGCGCAGGCGCTGGCCGCCGTGAACGTGGACACCAAGGGGCTGCGCGGCGGGCCGATCGAGATGACGGCGGAGAACCACTACCGCAGGGAGACGTACTACAAGATCTATCGCTGGGACACGGACAAGAGCGCCATCGTGTCCGTGGGCGGCTGGCAGAAGCTGGACATCAAGTAGATGGTGCAGACGCTGGCGACGACGCTCGTCGTCGCGAGTCTGTACGCCCTGCTCGGGGCGGGATACGTCCTCGTCTACCGAGCGTCGCGCGTGCTCAACCTCGCGCAGGGCGACCTGCTCACGCTCGGCGGCTACTTTCTCTTCGCCGCCGCCGCGGCGTTTCCCGGGGCGCCTGCGGTGTCGCTGCCGCTGGCGGCGGCCCTGAGCGCGCTCACGGGCGTCCTGGTCTACCTCGTGCTGATGCGACCGATGGCCGGCCATCCCGTCTTCGCGGCCGTGCTTGTCACCGTCACGCTGGGGATCCTGCTGCGCGCGGCGATCGTCTTCGTCTTCACCGACCGCACGCGGCATCCGCTCCAGAATCTTGCGCTGACGAATCCGCCGCGGCCGCTCCCCGGCGGCGCCGTGGTCTCGACGTTCGATCTGGTCATGATCGCCACGGCGATCCTGTTGTTCGTCGCGCTCTTCCTGTTCCTGCGACTCTCGCCGCTCGGCATTCAGATGCGCGCCGCGGGTGAGCGCTCGCTGCTCGCCTCGCAGCGCGGCATCAACTTCCACGGCGTGTTCGCGCTGGCGTGGGCGCTCGCGGCCTTCGCCGGCGGACTCGCGGGCATCGTCTACTCGAGCAACGTCCGGCTGGAGCCGTCGCTCGACGTCCTCGGCCTGCGCGCGTTTGCGGTGGCGCTCGTGGGTGGACTCGATAGCCTCGCCGGCGTCATTCCCGCCGCGATCCTCGTCGCGGCGATCGAGGTGCTGTCGATCCGCTACGGCAACCCGCTGCTGTCCGACGTCTCGCCGTTTCTGTGCCTGCTCGTCATGTTGCTGATCCGGCCGTGGGGCTTGTTCGGCACGAAGGAAGAGCTGGAGCGCGTGTAGTGGCGCTCGGCGGCGGGTATTTCAAGACGTCGCACGCGGCGGATCTGTCGCTCGTGGACACACACCTCAGAAAGACCGCGCTGGCCATCCTCGTCATCGTGCTGCTCACGCTGCCGCGCTTCGCCTCGGGCTTCGTGCTCGACCTCGCCAGCCAGGCCGCGCTCGCGGCGGTCGGAGCGCTCGCGCTGAACGTGCTCACGGGCCTCGCGGGACAGATCTCCCTCGGCCACGCCGGGTTCCTCGCGGCCGGGGCTTTTACGACGGCGGCGCTCGTCGAGCGCGGCGTCGTCTCGCCGCCGGTCACGCTGGCCGCGACCGCCATCGTCGGCGGCGTTCTCGGCCTCGCGGTCGGCATTCCATCGCTGCGGCTGAGGGGCCTCTACCTCGCCCTCGGCACGCTCGCCATGCACCACGTCGTGCTCTACGTCGCGGGCGAGATGCAGGCGCGGGCGGGCGGTAACACGGGCTTCACGATTCCGCCGCCGCGCCTGGCCGGCTTCGTCCTCAAGGGCACCGTCGCCTGGTACTACGCGCTCGTCGCCGCGGCGGCGGTGGTGCTCCTGCTCTCGGTCAACCTCCAGCGCTCGCGTGCGGGCCGCGCGTTCATGGCGATTCGCGACCGTGATCTCGCGGCCGCATCGGTCGGGATCGACGTCGCGCGTTACAAGCTCGCGGCCTTCGTGTGGTCCAGCGTGATCACCGCGCTGGCCGGTACGCTCTTCGCCTGGCAGCGCGGCTTCGTCTCGGTCGAAGCCTTTGACTTTTTCGTGGCCGTGGAGTACATCGCCATGATCATCATCGGAGGCATGGGCACAGCACTCGGCGCCGTCCTCGGCGCGGCGTTCGTGACGCTGTTGCCCTACGGTATCGACGCGGCGGTCGCGACGCTCAGTCCCGGGGCCGCCGAGTACTACGTGTTTCCCGCGAAGTTCGGCGCCTTTGGATTGCTCATGGCGCTGTTTCTGATCTTCGAGCCGCTCGGGCTCGTCGGGATCTGGCGCCGCGTGCGGAACTGGTTCTTCCTCTGGCCGTTCCGCCATCGGCCGCTGCGGGCGTCCTCCTGATGGGGGGCGCGCCGCTCCTCGAGCTCGACAACGTCGAGGTCGTCTACCACCACGTGGCCACGGCGGTGCAGGGGGTCTCGCTGCGCGTGCCGGAGCGCGCCATCGTTGCGCTGCTGGGGACGAACGGCGCGGGCAAGACCACCACGCTGCGTGCGATCTCGGGATTCCTCGGCGGCGACGATGCGCGCGTGGCGTCCGGCCGTATCACGTTTCGCGGCGAGGACATCACGGACCGTCGGCCCCACGAGGTGGCGCGTCGCGGCCTCGTGCTCGTTCCCGAGCGCGACAAGGTCTTCGAGACGCTGACGGTCCAGGAGAACCTCTCGGCGCTGGTGCCCGGCCCGCGCGCGCTCGTCACGCGAGCTCAGGTGTTCGACTACTTCCCGGCCCTGGCCGAGCGCCGCCGCCAGCTCGCCGGCTATCTGTCGGGCGGGGAGCGGCAGATGCTGGCGCTGGCGTCCGCGCTTCTCTGTCAGCCATCGCTGCTGCTCGTCGACGAGCTCTCGCTCGGCCTGGGGCCCGTGATCGTCGAAACGCTGATGACGCTCGTGCGGCGTTTACGCGACGAGCTCGGCCTGACCGTGCTGCTCGTCGAGCAGAACGCCGCCGCCGCGCTCGCCATCGCCGATGCCGGCTACGTGATCGAGCAGGGTCGTATCGTCTACGACGGGTCTGTCGAGCGGCTGCTCGCGCACGAGGACATCCGCGAGTTCTATCTCGGTGTCGGTCACCGCGCGGACCGCAAGCGCTACACCGACGTCAAGCAGTATCGGAGGCGGCGGCGGTGGTTCTGAGCGTGGAAGACCTGACGCTCGAGTTCGAGGGCTTGCGTGCGCTGTCCAACGTGAGTTTTGCCGTTCCCGACGGCGCGCTCACGGCCCTCGTGGGACCGAACGGCGCGGGGAAGACCTCGCTGCTGAACTGCATGGGTGGTTTCTACACGCCGACGCGCGGTCGCGTCACCTTCGGCGGCGCGGCGCTGTCGGGGCTGCCGCCGCATAGGGTGGCGGCGGCCGGTGTGGCACGCATCTTTCAGTTCGTCGAGCTGTTTCGCCACATGACGGTGCTCGATAACATCCTGCTGGGGCGTCACCGTCACATGCGGGCGGGTGTGTTGGCCGGCAGCCTGTTCTGGGGGGTCTCGCGGCGTGAGGAGACGCGCGAGCGGCGACGCGCGGAGGAGGTCATCGAGTTCCTCGAGCTCGAGCGCTACCGCAAGGAGCCGATCAGCGCGCTGCCGTTCGGCATCCAGAAGCTCGTCGGAGTCGGCCGCGCGCTTGCCATGGAGCCGCGGCTGCTCCTGCTCGACGAGCCCTCCACGGGAATGAACCGGGAGGAGAAGGAGAACCTCGCGCGCTTTCTGCTGCGCATCAAGCACGAGCTGCGCACCACGATGCTATGGATCGAGCACGACATGGAGCTGGTCGGAGATCTTGCCGAGACTATCGTCGTGCTGGACTTCGGGCAGAAGATCGCGGAAGGTCCTCCCCAGACGGTGTTGCGCGATCCGCGCGTGGCCGAGGCCTACCTCGGCCGCGCCCGGAACGCCGAGAAAGGAGCGCGGTCGTGACGCAGGGACTGCCGAAGCTCCCCACGTCGGTCGTGGGCAGCCACGGGCTGCCGGGCTGGGTGTGGCTCGCGCGCGAGGCGATGGAGGCCGGGCGCCTCGGCGTCATCGACCTGCGCGAGCTGATGGAAGACGCCACGCAGGCGGCGCTGCTGGACATGGAGCGCGCCGGCGTGGACGTGCTCTCCACCGGCGAGATGATGCGCGTGCGCTTCATCATCGGCTTCTACGAGTTCATTCACGGCATCAAGACGCTGCCGGCGGCCCGCCAGCTCGGCCAGCCGCTCTGGGACACGAACACGCCGTTCGAGGTGACCGAGAAGATCTCGGCGCCGCGCGGCCTGGGCATCGTGGAGGAGTTCAAGCTCGCGCGCGAGCTCACCGGCAAGCGGCTGAAAGCGACCGTGCCCGGCCCTTACACGCTGCTGGTGCCGCTGAAGCTCGGCGCCGCCTATCGCGACAAGGACACGCTGCTCGCCGACCTCGTGAAGATCGTCAACGCCGAGTGCAAGGCCCTCGTGGCCATCGGCGCGGACTTCATCCAGATCGACGAGCCGCATCACGGGATGTACCACGGCTCCGCCCACGACGTGTCCAAAGGCATCAACCGGGTGATCGAGGGCGTGGACGCGAAGATCGCCGTGCACGTGTGCTTCGGCAACCTCTACGGTCGGCCGTTCAGCCCGGTGCGTGACTACACCAACGTGTTCGCCACGCTGCACGAGCTGGAGGCGTCGCAGATCGTGCTCGAGTTCGCCAACCGCGGCCTCGACGACGCCGCGCGCTGGAAGGATTTTCCGCGCGACAAGGAGCTCGGCGCGGGCGTCATCGACGTGAAGGCCTTCAAGGCCGAGTCGCCGCTGGACGTCGCCGAGCGCATCCGCGCGCTCCTGCGCCACGTCGCCCCCGACAAGCTGTGGCTCAACCCCGACTGCGGCTTCTGGGAGACGCCGCGCTGGGTGGCGAAGCAGAAGCTGCACGCGCTCGTCGAGGGCGCGCGGCTGGTACGGAAAGAGCTCGTCTAGCCCTTGTGCGCCGCCGCCGCCCGCTTGCGGATCTCGTCCATCGAGAGATCTTCCTTGTGGGTCGCGACGTGCCAGACGTGGCCGTACGGATCCACCACGCTGCCCGAGCGATCGCCGTAGAACTGATCCTCCACCGGGCGGAGCGCCTTGGCGCCGGCGCTGACGGCGCGGCTCACCACGGTATCCACGTCGTCGACGTACAGATGGAGCATCACCGGCGTGCCGCCAATCGCGCGCGGGCTGCGGAAGTCCATCTCGGGATGCTCGTCGGCGAGCATGATCCGCGAGTCGCCGAACTGCAGCTCGGCGTGCCCGATGCGTCCATCCGGCTGGGCCATGCGCATGACTTCGCTGGCGCCGAACGCCTTCTTGTAGAACTCGATCGCGTCCGAGGCCCCTTTGATGCTCAGGTACGGCGTGATCGCGTGGTACCCCTCGGGAATCGGCTTGACCTTGCCTGCCATGCTTTCACCTCCGCGCGGCGTGTGCCTCTCACAGCGTAGACGACCCCGCAAGCACAGCGCTCACGGCGTCTCGATCGGCGTCACGACGACCTCGCGGCGCTCGGCGCCGCGGACGATCGTGACCCTCAGCGGCTCGCCGATCGGCGCGGCGACGAGCAGGCGGTGCACGTCATCGACGCTTTCGACCGGTCGCTCGCCGATGGCCACGACGAGATCGCCGGGCGTGAGCCCGGCGTGCGCGGAGGGGGTGCTGGGCTCGACGCTCACGATCTCGATCGCACGCGTGTTCGCCAGCGCGAGCGCGCGTGAGAGCCGGCGATCGAGGGGCCGCGACTGACCACCGAAGCCGAGATACGCGCGCGACACGCGGCCGCGCGCCAGCAGCTGCGGCACCACCCACGTCGCCGTGTCGATAGGCACGGCGAAGCTGATGCCCTGTGCCATCGCGAACACCGCGGAGTTGATGCCCACCACGCGGCCGCGCGAGTCGACGAGCGGTCCGCCGGAGTTGCCCGGATTCAGTGCCACGTCGGTCTGGATGATGTTGTCGATGAGGCGTCCCGTCGTGCTGCGCAGCGAGCGGCCGAGCGCGCTGACGACGCCGGCCGAGACCGTCGACTCGAAGCCGAACGGGTTGCCGATCGCGATCACCAGCTGACCCGCGCGCAGCCGCGCGGACTGGCCGAAGCGGGCGGCGCGCAGCGCCGGCGCATCCACGCGGATCAGCGCGAGGTCTGTCGCGGGGTCGTCGCCAGTGAGCGTGGCGCTGAAGCGGCGCCCGTCGGTCAGCGAGACCTCGAGGTCGCCGGCGCCGTGGACGACGTGGCTGTTGGTCAGCACGTAGCCGTCCGAGGCGATGATGACGCCGGAGCCGGCCCCGGCGCCGCCGCGCCGCCCGCTGCGCGCGTTCGTGCGCACGCTCACCACCGAGGGACCCACGGCCTCCACGACCGAGACGACGGCCTCGGAGTACGCGTCCAGCAGGTCGAGGTCGCTGCGCGTGGGATCCGGCGCACCGCCGGTCTGCTCCAGGTCGATATCGGATGCGAGGTTGATGGTATCCACACCCGTTCGATGCGCGCGCCCGGGCGACGGGTTCAGGCGAGCGCGCGCCGTACCTCGCCGAGCCGCGCGAAGGAGCCGAGCACCTTGGCGTGGTCGGTGGTCAGATGTCGGACGATGACGTCGGTAAAGCCCATCGCGCCCAGCTCACGGAAGCGCTCGCTGACGTGCGCCACGGTCCCGGCCACGAGGGCCTTGGGATCGAAGCCGCGATAGCCCTTGGCTACGGCGGCGTCGAGCGTCGCCCTGGCTTCCGTCTCCGACTCGCCGACGTAGACGTCGCGGCGGATCGCGATCGCGCTCGGCGTGCGGCCGTGGGTCTTGCAGCGCTCGCGGTAGTAGGCGAGCTTGTCGCGCGCGACGTCGAAGGTCAGGCCGGGAGAGCCGAGCCACGCGTCGCCCAGACGCGCGGCTCGGTCGATGGCCGGCGGTGCCGTCGCGCCGATCCAGATCTCGACGGGTTCGGCGGGCTTCAGCGCGACGCGCGCGGAGTCGAACGAGAAGATGCCCGAGGCGGTCACCGTCTCGCCGACGAAGAGGCGGCGCAGCGCCGCCAGCGACTCTTCGAACGCGGGCACGCGGCTCTTGAGCGAGGCGCCCATCGCGCGGAACTGCGCGTCGTCTTCGCCGAGCCCGCACTGGAAGATGAAGCGACCGCGCATGAGCGCCGCCAGCGTGCCGACCTGCTCGGCGATCAGCACCGGATTCCAGAGCGGCAGCAGGAACAGACAGCCGGCGGGCTTGTCGCTCCACTCCGCCAGCAGGCGCCCGAGCATCGGCACGTTCTGGTAGTACTTGCCGGGCGTCGCGTGATGGTCACCGACGAAGAGCGAGTCGAGGTCGGCCTTTCGCGCCGCCGCCGCGCGCTCGATCATCCAGCGCGCGCCCTGGCGCGGGTCCTCCACGGTGTGAGCGCTCGTCAGCGAGACACCGACCCTCATGGGTGCCGAACCTCCAGCTCGGTGCCGAGCGCCTCGTTGAATCGGTTGGTGAAGTTCGCCGCCGCGATGCTGAGCGTCAGCTGCACGAGCTGCGCAGGCGTGAGCTGCTTCTTCAGCTGCTCGACGAGTGCGGGATCCACTTGCACGCGCGTCGTCATCTGCTCGGCATAGCGGATCACGAGCCGCTCGAGTTCGTCGAACATCGGGCTCGACTCGTACTGCGGCAGCGCGTCGAACTTTTCCTTCGGCACGCCGGCTCTCTGACCGAGAGCCGTGTTGTGCGCGACTCAGTAGTCGCAGCGATTGAGCTGCGAGGTTTTCACGTACGCGAGCTGTCGCAGCTTGAGATCCAGCGGTCCCTCGCGCGTGGTGCGATACCACGCCTGAAACGCCGGGACGGTCGGCGAGTGGTGTGCCATCAGCTTCGTGATGTTGAGCACGCGGCCGGTCGCCTTCTTGTTGTCTTCGTAGAGTCCCGCCAGCTCCGACGGCGGATCCTCGACGTACGGCAGTCGCGCGGTCATGGAAGCATCTCCAGCAGCGGTTTCAGGTTGCCGGGATCGGGGACGAAGCGCGGGCCGCGGGCGCGGTAGAGCTCGACGATCTTGTCGTTGAACGGCGTCTTCACGCCGAGCCGCCGACCTTCCCCGACGACGAAGCCGTTGAGGTGATCGATCTCGGTGCGCCGCCCGCGCATCACGTCCTGCAGCATCGACGGGCGTCCGCCCGCGCGCGACACGGCGTCGCGGCCCAGGTCGGCCTCGACCTCGTCCAGCCCGCGACCCTCTGCGGCATCGACGTAGCGCTGCGCCTCGATGCCCATCGGCGGCTCGACCTCAAAGCCGTTGGCGCGGCCCACGCGGATGACCTCGGCGCCGAGGTGCACCGCGATGCGGCGCGGGCCCGGCTCGACGCGGCACTCGGCGGTGCCGAGGCCGCTGAGGCCGGCGAGCGGGTTCAGCATGCAGTTGACGGCGAGCTTGGACCAGCGCTCGCCCCACAGGTTTGTCGTGACTTTCGCGCCGGCGACGGCGTTGAGCAGCTCGGCGATGCGCCGCGCGCGCTCGGTGTCGCGCCCGTCGTGCTCGCCGATCTTGAAGCCGAGCCGTCCCGAGTCCGTGCGCATGGCCACGCCCGGCTCGTACATGCCCGCGCCGATCGTGATCACGCAGCCAAGCGTCCGATGCGCGCCGGCCACGGTCGCCACGCGGTGGTCGTTGATCCCGTTCTGAAAGTCCACGACGAGGCCGTCGTCTTTCAGATATTGCACACCCAGCCGCGTCGCCCACTCCGTGTCGTAGGACTTCACGGCGATGAAGAGCAGATCGAAGGGCTCGGCGATCGACTGCGCCTCGTGCAGGTGCAGCGCCTTGACGGCAATCGTGTGATCGCCGCACGTGCCCGTCAGACGCAACCCGCGCCGGCGCATCGCCTCCACGTGCTCGGGCCACTGGTCGATCAGCGTCACGTCGTGCCCTGCCTTCGTGAGCATCCCGCCCACTACACAGCCGATCGCGCCCGCGCCGACGATGCCGAGCCTGGTATTCATGGTCCGCTAGGGTACACTCGATCGCTGGTGTCCGTGATCCAGCTCGACCACATCGCCATCGCGGCGCGGCGCATCGCCGACGCGCCCCCGTATCTGATGAGCGTGCTCGGCGGCGCGCCCTTTTTCGGAATGTCCGCCGACGTCTTCCGCTTCGGGCAGTGGGAGTTCGAGGGCGGCGGGCGCATCGAGGTCCTCGAGCCACGCGGCGACGACGGCTTCCTGCACCGCTTTCTCGACGCGCGCGGGCCCGGCGTCCATCACGTCACCTTCAAGGTGCCGAGCTTGGAAGAGGCGCGCGAGCGCGCGACGGCGCTCGGCTATGGCGTGGTGGGTTACGACGCGCGCGTGCCGCGCTGGAAAGAATTGTTCCTGCATCCCAAGGAAGCGCTCGGCATCGTCGTGCAGATCGTCGAGTCACCGGACGAGCCGCCCCGCGGGCACTGGCGCAAGCCGCCGCCCATGCCGACGGACGTGCCGCCGCCGGTGCGCCTGCTCGGCCTGCGGCTGCGCGCGCAGTCTGCCGAGCGTGCGCACCGGCAGTGGGCCGCGCTGCTCGGCGGAGAGGCGTCGATCGAGACAGGCGCGCACGTCTACCGCTGGCCCGGCTCGCCGCTGCGCATCGCCGTCGACGTCGACGACACCGCGGATGAAGGTCCGAGCGCGATCGAGATCGTCGCGGCGCGCGCGGTGGACGCCCTCGGCGCGCCGGCGCCCGGCCTCGGCACGACGTTCGTGCTCGCGCGCCCCCGTCTGGATGGACGCCGATGACCGAAGACATCGACGCCCGTGTGCGCGCCTCGCTCGACGGCCTCGGCGTCGCCTACGAGGTGATGCGGATCGATCCCGACTTCGCCGACACCGCACAGTTCTGCGAGAAGTACGGCGTGCCGCTCGACCGCTCGGCCAACACCATCGTCGTCGCGAGCAAGAAAGAGCCCAAGCTGTACTGCGCGTGCGTGGTGCTGGCCACCACGCGGCTCGACGTCAACCACGCGGTCAAGCGGCTGATGGGTGCCTCGCGCGTGTCGTTCGCGACGGCGGACGAGACGAAGGCGCTCACCGGAATGATGATCGGCGGCGTGACCGTCTTCGCGCTGCCGCCCGACGTGCCCCTCTACGTGGACGACCGGCTGATGCCGCTCGACTGGGTGATCCTCGGCGGCGGCAGCCGCTCGACCAAGATCCGCACCTCACCCGAAGTCTTCCGTCGCATGCTGAACACGACGATCGTCCCGGGCCTGGCCACCGCGGCCAATGCCTGATCTGCGCCAATCCACCGCGGCCGATGCCTGAGCTGCCGGAAGTCGAAGCCGCGCGCCGGGTCGCCGAGCGCGTCGCCCGCGGGCGTCGGATCGTGGACGTGTGGTGCGCGGACGACCCGATCGTGTTCGAGCGCATTCCGGCGGCGCGCTGGCGCCGCGCGCTGCGCGGCCGTCGCGTCGTCGCGGTCAAGCGCCACGGCAAGCACCTCTGGTTCGAGCTCGACCGCCGGCCGTGGCCCTGTATGCACTTCGGAATGACAGGGGGCTTTCACACGCCGGGCCGCGGCACGCTGCGGCTGGTCGCCCACGGACGCAAGGGACCCGGTCTCGACTGGCCGCCGCGCTTCGCCAAGCTGATCATGAAGTTCGACGACGGCGGAGAGCTGGCGTTCGCCGACGCGCGACGGCTGGGCCGCGCGCGCCTGCGCATCGATCCCGCGGCCGAGCCACCGATCAGCCTGCTCGGCTTCGACGCGTGGCGCGGGCTGCCGCCGCTGGCGTCGTTCAGGCGCCTGGTGACCGCGCGCTCGTCGCCGATGAAGGCGTTGCTGCTCGATCAGTCGTTCGCGGCGGGTGTCGGCAACTGGATCGCCGACGAGGTGCTCTATCAGGCGCGCATCGATCCGCGTCGCCGCGCCGGCACGCTCGACGCCGAGGAGATCCGCCGGCTACGGACGGCGCTCGCTCGCGTCATCGCGGTGTCGGTACGCGCGCGCAACGACAGCGATCGCTACCCGAGGACCTGGCTCTTCCACGACCGCTGGGGCCGAAACCCCAAGGCGTACACGGCGCGCGGCGAGAAGATCCGCCACGACACGATCGGCGGCCGCACGACGGCCTGGGTGCCGTCGGTGCAGCGGTGAGGCAGCAGTGAAAATCCGCGAGCGCTCGATCATCGATCGTCCGACGGCGACCGTCTGGCCGTATCTGGTCCGCGCGGAGCACTTCGCGAAATGGAACACGAAGATCGATTCGATCGATGCGACCGGTGAGTTCCGGCTGGGGCAGCCGTTCACGACGCACTATCGGTGGAACAACAAGTCGATCCAGTGCGTCACGGTGCCGACCGAGCTTCAGCCGGGCCGCCTGCTCGAGCTGCGCCACTCGAATCTGACTGGTCCGGGTATCTCGCACGAGATGGAGATTTCGGAGCGCATCACGCTCCGC
>JBKOZH010000125.1:0-22167 GCA_046725765.1 Candidatus Methylomirabilota bacterium
GACCGGTGACAAGGACCTGCTGCAGCTCGTGGGTCCGCGGGTGCGCGTGCTGTCCGTGGTCGGCCGGACCGGGGAAAAGATCGTGTACGACGAGGCCAAGGTGCGCGAGCGCTGGGGCGTCGGCCCCGACCAGATCCCCGACGTGATGGCGCTCATGGGCGACTCCATCGACAACATCCCCGGCGTCAAGGGCGTCGGTGAGAAGACGGCCGTCAAGCTCATCACACAATACGGCTCCGTCGCGCGTCTGTACGACAACCTCACGCTCATTCCGGGCAAGCTCCGCGAGACCCTCGCCGTCGGACGCAAGAACGCGTTGCTCTCGCGGGAGTTGGTGGTGCTCAACCGCGAGGTGCCGGTCGCCTTCGACCTGGAGGCGTATCGGCGCGGCGAGCCCGACTGGACGCAACTGCGCGCGCTCTGGCTGGAGCTCGAGTTCACGCGGCTGGTGAAGGAGCTGCCGGCTGCGGCGCCGGCCGCCGATGCCGGCCCGGTGACGGTGCTGCCCGCCCCCGGAGCGCTCGCCGAGTGGGCCGCGCACATTCCGGCCGACTCTGCCGTCCTGCTCGACTGGGCGGGCGATCCGCGTCCCCCGGCGCCGCGCATCGACGCGCTGGGCGTGTTCCAGGCGGACGCGGGCGCGGCGGGCGTCGCGCTGGGCGCGGAGGCATTCGCGCAGGCGTTTGTCGCACGCGCGCCGGTTCTCGGCGGCCGTCCGCTGGTCGCCCACGACGCCAAGCCTCTCGTCGCGGCGTGGATGGAGGCCGGCGTGGAGCCGCCGGTCATCGACGACACGGCCGTGGCCGCCTACCTGCTCAATCCGGCGCGCGCGACGTACAAGCTCGACGAGGTGTGCATGGAGGCGTTCGGCGAGTGTCCGCCGGCGCTCTTGAACATGGCGCCGGACGACCTGCCGCGCGTCCTCGGCGACCGCGCACGCTGGCTGCACCGTTTCTGGCAGCACGCGGGCAAGGAGCTGGACGAGCGCGGCCTGCGACGCATCTACGAAGACATCGAGCGCCCGCTCGTGCCGGTCCTGGCCGAGATGGAGCGCACCGGCATCCGCGTCGATCCGGCGCGGCTCGAGGCCTTCGCCAAGGAGCTCGAGCGCGATCTCGACAACCTCACGCGCGAGATCTATGCGCTGGCCGGCGAGGAATTCACGATCGCCTCGCCCAAGCAGCTCAGTCACATCCTCTTCGAGAAGCTGAAGCTGCCGGTGCTGCGGCGCGCGAAAACGGGTCCATCGACCGACGCCGACGTGCTGACGGAGCTCGCGCTGGGCCACGCGCTGCCGGGGAAAATCCTCGAGCACCGCAGTCTGGCCAAGCTCAAAGGCACCTACGCGGACACGCTGCCGGGCCTCGTGAATCCAAAGACCGGCCGGATCCACACGACGTTCAACCAGCTCGTCGCCTCCACGGGCCGGCTCTCGTCGCAGGACCCCAATCTGATGAACATCCCGATCCGCACGGAGCTCGGCCGCCGAATCCGCGCCGCCTTCATTCCGGCCGAGGGCTGGACGTTCGTCGCCGCCGACTACTCGCAGATCGAGCTGCGCATCCTGGCCCATATGTCGGCCGAGCCCGCCATCATCGAGTCGTTCCGGCGGGGCGAGGACATCCACCGGCGCACGGCCTCGGAGGTCTTCAAGGTCGCGCCCGAGGACGTCACGTCGCTGCAGCGCACGATCGCCAAGAGCGCGAACTTCGCGATCCTCTACGGCGTCTCGGCGTTCGGGCTGTCGCAGGCGACCAAGATCGATCAAAAGGAAGCGCAGAAGTACATCAATACGTATTTCGCCATGCACCCGCGCGTGCGCGCCTTCATCGATAAGACGCTTGCCGAGGGACGCGACCGCGGCTGGGTCTCGACGCTGCTCGGCCGGCGCCGCTATTTGCCTGATTTGCGGTCGGGGAACCCGGTCGCGCGCAACGCCGCCGAGCGCATGGCCATGAACGCCCCCGTGCAGGGCACCGCCAGTGACATGATCAAGACCGCGATGGTGCGCATCCGCGCGGCGCTCGCCCAGCGGGGTCTCGAGGCGCGGATGCTGCTGCAGGTGCACGACGAGCTGCTCTTCGAGGCGCCGCCCGCCGAGGTGGCGGCGGTCGAGGGCCTCGCGCGCGAGATCATGGAAGCGGCGCTGCCGCTCGACGTGCCGGTCGTGGTCGACGTGAAGTCGGGCGACGACTGGTCGCAGGTGTGACGGCGCCCGCGCGCCGCTTCCTGCTCGTCGGTCTCACCGGCGGCATCGCAACCGGCAAGAGCACGGTGTCCGAGACGCTGACGCGCCTGGGCTGCGTCGTGATCGACGCCGACCAGCTCGCCCGGGACGTGGTGCTGCCCGGCGAGTCGGCGCTGGCCGAGGTCGCGCGCGAGTTCGGCGACGTGCTCACGTCCGACGGCGCGCTGGACCGGAAAAAGCTCGCCGCGATTGTCTTCGCCGAGCCCACTCGGCGCCGTCGGCTGGAGTCGATCCTGCACCCGGCGATCCGCGCCCGCTTCGACGCGCGGCTCGACGCTCTTGCGCGCGAGGGCTTCGACGGCATCGTTGTCTTCGACGCGCCCGTCATGATCGAGTCCGGCGGCTACAAGAACATGGACCGGCTGGTCGTCGTCTACGCCGACGAGGCCACGCAGCGCGCTCGCCTCGTCGCACGCGACCGCGACGCCGCGGATGGCGAGCGCCGCATCGCCAGCCAGATGCCGCTGGCCGAAAAGGTCAAGCTTGCCGACTACGTCATCGACAACAGCGGCGACCGCGCGGCGACCGAGGCGCGGACGCGCGAGGTGCACGCCGCGCTCACGCGCGATCTCGCCGCACGGCGTGCCGGGCGGTAAGCGCCGCGCGCTCGGTCAGCACTTCCTGCGCGATCCCGCCATCGCGCGGGCGATCGTCGATCTGGTCGCGCCGACGCCGTCGGACCTCGTCGTCGAGATCGGCGCCGGACAGGGCGCGCTGACCGGCGAGCTCGTGCACCGCGCAGGGCGCGTGCTCGCGCTGGAGGTCGATCGGACCCTGATCGAGCGGCTGCGCGTGACGTTCCCCACGCTCGAGCTGCTCCAGGCCGACGCGCGCGCCTGGGACTGGACCTCGCTGTCGCGGCCTGCCGACGGCCGCGCACTCGTGGTCGGGAACCTGCCGTACAGCGTCGGGACGACGATTCTCACCGCGCTTGCCCGGGCGCCTCGGACGATCGATCTCATGGCCCTCATGCTCCAGCGCGAGGTCGCCGAGCGGGTCGCTGCCTCGCCCGGCAGCAAGACCTACGGCAGCCTTTCGGTCCACGTCCAGCTCCACTGGGAGGTGGAGCTGGCGCTGCGGGTGCCGCCGGGCGCGTTTCGGCCGCCACCCAAGGTCGATTCGGCGGTGCTCCGCCTGACCCCGCTGGCCGCCCCTCGCGTCGAGCTCGCCGACGAGGGGCGCTTCGAGGCCGTGGTCCGTGCCGCTTTCGCACAGCGCCGCAAGACCCTCGCAAATGCGCTGGCCGCGGGGCTCGGCCTGTCGGTGGGGGCGACCCGAGAGGCGGCCTCCAGTGCCGGCGTGGACCCGGGCCGTCGGGCCGAAACGCTCAACATTGACGAGTTCGCCGAGGTCGCACGCCGGTTATAGTGGAAGACGATGCGACGTCGCATCCTGCTCGCCGTGCTGGCCGTCGAGCTGACTGCCGGCGCGGTGCTTTACGGCGCCGGCTGGCTGTCCTTCTCGCCCCTTTTCTCTCAGGCGGCGGCGCCGCCGCCCTCCCCCGTGGCCGAGCCTTCGGCCCCGGCCGCTCCGACTCCGACCACCCGGGTGACCGCCGTCGACGTGCGCCGAGGCGACACGCTCGTCCGGGCGCTCCAGCGCGAAGGCGTGCAGCCGCAGGCGAGCGCCAGCATCGCGGCGGCGCTGGCCGCCAGCGGCGCCAACCTCAAGAAGCTGTCGCCGCGCCACACGGTCGAAGTCACGTGGTCGCTCGACGGCCGGCCGGTCTCACTGCGCTACGAGCCGAGCCCGTGGCTGGGATACGCGGTCGTGGCGACCGACGGCGGCTGGGATGTGCAGCGCGCGGAGATCAGCCCGGACGTGCGCGTCGACGTGGTGGCGGGCGAGGTCACGCGCTCGCTCTTCGAGGCCGTGGAGCAGGCGGGCGGCGCGGCCCAGCTCGCCATCGATCTGGCCGCGGTCTTCGAGTCGGACTTCGACTTCACCGCCGATACCCGCGCGGGTGACCGCTTCCGCCTGCTCGTCGAGAAGCGGTTCGCGAACGAGACGTTCGTCGATTACGGGCGCATCCTGGTGGCGCAATACGTGAGCGACGGCCGGATGCTGACGGGTGTCGGCGTCGAGCGTGGCACAGGCCGCCACGTGTTCTACGATCCGGACGGACGCTCGCTACGCAAGAGCTTCCTCAAGTCGCCGCTCGAGTTCACGCGTATCACCTCGGGCTTCACGTGGGCACGCCCGCATCCGATCCTCGGCGGCGTGCGGCCGCACCTCGCGATCGACTACGGCGCGCCGACGGGCACGCCGGTGCGGGCCGTCGCCGACGGGCGAGTGGGCGCGGCCGGCTGGGCGGGCGGCAGCGGCATCTCGGTGACGCTCAAGCACCGCTCGGGCTACGAGACGATGTACAACCACCTCTCGCGGCTGGGCAGCGGCATCCGCCCCGGCGCGCGCGTGACGCAGCGGCAAGTGATCGGCTACGTCGGCGCCACCGGACTCGCCACCGGGCCGCACCTGGACTATCGGGTCTCGAAGAACGGCAGCTTCGTGAATCCGCTCGGCGAGAAGTTCATCCCTGGCGAGCCCATCCCCGCCGCCGAGCGCGGCGCCTTCACGGCGCGCGCGCGCGAGCTCGTACGCCGCCTGGAGTCCGCCGCGGCGTTTTGACATGGGGGCCCCCCCAAAATTCGGGCTCCGCAAGGCCCGGTGCTACGATCCTCCGAAGCAGCCACATGGACTCCCTCGAACCCTCGGTGCGGCTCATTCCCCTCGGCGGGCTCGGCGAGATCGGCCTGAACATGATGCTGATCGAGGCGGGCGACGACGTCATCGCCATCGACTGCGGGCTGATGTTCCCCGACGACGAGTTGCCGGGTATCGACTACGTGATCCCGGACTTTTCCTACGCGCTCGCCAAACGGACCGGTTTTCACGGCGTCGTGCTCACCCACGGCCACGAGGACCACATCGGCGCGCTGCCGTACCTGCTCGCCTCCGCACGAGTGCCCGTCTACGCGACCGGGCTCACGCGCGCGTTCATCGCCGACAAGCTCCGCGAGCACAACCTGCCCGAGCCCGCCGACCTGCGCGTCATGCGGCCGCGCGAGCCGTTCACGCTGGGGCCGTTCACGATCGAGCCGATCCGCGTGACGCACTCTATCGCCGACGGGATGGGACTCGCGATTCGCACGGCCGTCGGAACGATCGTCCACACGGGTGACTTCAAGCTGGATCCGAGCCCGCTCGACGGCGAGCCGGCCGATACGCAGCGCTTCACGGAGCTCGGCGAAGAGGGCGTCGCGGTGCTGTGCTCGGACAGCACGAACGTCGACCGCCCGGGCCACACGCGCTCCGAAATCGAGGTGGGTGCCGCGCTGGCGGAGCGCTTCGACCACGCCACGGGTCGCATCATCCTCGCCACGTTCGCCTCGCACATCCATCGCATCCAGCAGGTGCTGACCCTCGCCGCCGCGCGCGGCCGCGCGGTCGCGCTGCTCGGCCGCTCGATGGAGAAGAACGTCGCGATTGCCGCGGAGCTCGGCTACCTGCGCGTGCCGACGGGGCTGCTGCGCCCGCTCGAGGACGTGGTGGCGCTGCCGGCGGAGCGCCAGGTGATCCTCTCCACGGGCAGCCAGGGCGAGCCGAATTCCGCGCTGGCCCTCATGGCCGCCGGCGAGCACAAGTACGTGCAGATCGCGCGCGGCGACCTCGTCGTGATCTCGGCGCGGGTGATTCCCGGCAACGAGCGCACGGTGGGGCGCGTCATCAACGCGCTCTATCGCCTCGGCGCCGAGGTGCTCTACGAGGACAATGCGTTCGTCCACGTGTCCGGCCACGCGAGCCAGGAAGATCTCAAGCTCATGCTCAAGCTCACGCAGCCGCGCTACTTCGTGCCGGTGCACGGGGAGTACCGGCACCTGCTCGGCCACGCGCGGCTCGCGATCGGCATGGGCTTCGCGCCGGATCGCGTGCTGCTCGTCGAAGACGGCACCGCGATCGAGGTCACGCCGACGGCGGCCCGGGTCATTCCCGGCTATCCCACCGGCCGCGTCCTCGTCGACGGCAAGGGGATCGGTGACATCGGCGCCGTCGTGCTGCGCGATCGACAGATCCTCGCCGAGGACGGCGTCATCGCCGTCGCGCTGACGTTCGACGCGTCCGGCGCGCTCGTGGCCGGTCCCGAGATCGCCTCACGCGGGGTCGTCTACGTGAAAGAAAACGAGGCGCTGCTCGACGACATGAAATCCGCCATCCGCGCGGCGCTGGCGACCCGCGATCCGGCCGAGCCGTGGGATCGCGAGGCCGTCGGCGCGCGCGTGCGCACCGCCGTTCGCCAGCTCGTCAACCAGCGGGTGCAGCGCAGGCCCGTCGTGCTGCCGATTATCCTGGAGGTCTGATGCCCGCCACGCTGTCCGCCGACGTGAAGTCCGAGATCAAGGTGCCCGAGCCGACGCCGCCGCGACGGCGGCCGCGCAAGAAAACGCAGCCACGCCGATGGGTGCGGGAGGTGCAGGGCATCATCGCGCTGACCGCGGGGTTCTTCGTGCTCGTGGCCCTCTCCGTGTTCGATCCGACCGTCGCGCCGAGCGAGCAGACCTCCGTGGTCGGGCCTGTGGGGATCTGGCTGGCGTGGGCGTTCTTCCGCGCGTTCGGCTATGCGGCGTTCCTGTTCCCGCTCGCGGCCGGGGTGTGGGGCGCCTCGGCGTTCGTGCGGCCGCTCGCCGCCCGTGGCCTGGCGCCGGTGGTCGGCTTGGTCCTGCTCCTGCTCGCCGCCGCGGCGCTGCTACAGCAGGCGACCGACTCGCTCGCGGCCGCGCGCGTCACGCGCGGCGGTACCGTGCCCGCCGGCGGCTTCACCGGCTGGGCGGCGGCGGTCGCGCTGCACTCGACAGTCGGTGACGCGGGCGCCTGGCTGCTGCTGTTGACCACGGTGCCCGTGGCGGCGCTGCTCGTCACGCGGACCTCTTATGCTGCCGTCGCCCGCCTCGTGGCGGCGCGCGTGGCGCGAGTGCGCAAGCGCCGCACGTCGATGGCGCCCGGTGCGGCGACGCGGTTGCCGGCGCCGATGCCGCTCGCCGCGGAGGTCGCGACCCCCGATCTCGAGCCGCTGCTGCCGACGATCGTCGAGCCCGCGCGTCCCAAGAGCACGCTGATCGACAAGGGCCTCTCGTGGCAGGAGACGTTCGATTTCGGCACCGGCGGCGCGGCGGCGTTCCAGCTGCCCCCGGTCGGACTGCTGCAGGCGCCGTCGAGCGCCGAGCTCAAGCGCACGCGCGAGGAGCTGCAGGACAACGCCGAGATCTTGCGGCGCAAGCTCGCCGACTTCGAGGTCGACGGGCGTATCGTGCAGGTGAGCCCCGGCCCGATCATCACGTCATACGAGTTCGAGCCCGCGGCGGGCGTGAAGGTCTCCCAGGTCGTGAATCTCGCCGACGACCTGGCGCTCGCGCTGAAGGCGGCGAGCGTGCGGATCGTCGGTCCGATTCCCGGGCGGGGCACCGTCGCCGTCGAGGTTCCGAACGACGAGTGGGCCACCGTCTACCTGCGCGAGATCTTCGTCTCCGCCGAGTTCGCCGAGTCCAAGGGGCGCCTGCCGCTGGCGCTCGGCAAGGACGTCAACGGCATGCCGGTCGTCGCCGATCTCACCACGATGCCGCACCTGCTCGTGGCCGGCGCCACCGGCAGCGGTAAGTCGGTCGGACTCAACGCGATGATCTGCTCGATCCTCTACAAGGCGACGCCGGCCGACGTGCGCTTCCTGATGGTCGATCCCAAGCGGCTCGAGCTCTCCGTGTACGAGGGCATTCCGCACCTCCTGTCGCCCGTCGTCACGGACGCGAAAGAGGCCGCGGCGCGGCTGCGCTGGATCGTCGGCAAGATGGACGAGCGCTACAAGCAGCTGCAGATCAAGCAGGTCCGGAACATCGAGGGCTACAACAAAGCGGTGCCGCCGGAAGAAAAGCTGCCGTACTGGGTCGTCGTCGTCGACGAGCTGGCCGATCTCATGATGGTGTCCGCGGGCGAGGTGCAGACCTCGCTGGTGCGCCTGGCGCAGATCGCGCGCGCCGTCGGCATCCACCTGATCATTGCGACGCAACGTCCGTCGGTCGACGTCGTGACGGGTCTGATCAAGGCCAACTTCCCGACGCGGATCGCGTTCCAGGTGGCCTCCAAGGTCGACTCGCGCACCGTCCTGGACGGCAACGGCGCCGAGCAGCTGCTCGGCCGCGGCGACATGATCTACGTCCCGCCCGGGGCCAACAAGCAGGTGCGGGTGCACGGCGCCTGGGTGTCCGACGAGGAGGTCAAGGCCGTCTGCGAGTTCCTGCGCGGGCAGGGCACGGCCGTGTACGAAGAGATCGTCCTGCCGACCGAGGCCGACGGCGGCGAAGGCGGCGACTCCGCGGACCGCGACGATCTCTACTGGGACGCCGTGCAGCTCGTGATCGGCCAGCGGCAGGGCTCGATCTCGTTCCTGCAGCGGCGGATGCGGCTCGGGTACCCGAAGGCCGCGCGCTTCATCGACATGATGGAGCAGGACCGCATCCTGGGTCCCGGTGACGGCGCCAAGCCGCGCGAAGTGTTGGTCGGTCCCGAGTACCTCGCGAAGCGAGGCCGCTAGCTCGGTCTAGCCCGCCGCCCCGCCGATGCCGAGCGCGCGCTCGCGCCGGGCCGCGGCGGCGGTCAGCCGTCGAAGCGCCAGCGCTTCGTGTTCGGACCACAGCGCGGTGCGCGCGCGCTCCAGCGCCTGAGTGACGGCCTCGTCCGCCCCATGGCTCGCGCGCCAGCGCTCGAGCGTGAGGATCGCGACGCGCAGCGCCGCCGTGCGGCGTTCGGCAACCGTTTCGGCGCGCGCGCGGTCGACGAGGGCGACGGCCCATGGCGCTGACACGGCGGACCCTTGCGGTGCCCGGCGTGAGCGGCGAAATACCGCCGCGCGCCGGGCGGCGGGAGTGGGGCGCCGGAAGCGGCGCGGTCGCGTCGGCCACAGGATCTCGAGCATGCCGAGCGTGAGACACCCGAGCGCCGCGAGGCCGGCGAGGAACACCGTGACTTCCACGCCGCCATTACAGCGACGGGGGTCGCGACCGGCCAAGAAAATTCGCTCAGGCGATGGGCAGCACGATGCGGAAGACGGCCCCGCCATCACGGCGGTTGATCGCGGTGATCCGGCCGCCGAAGCGCTCGACGATGCCGGCCGAGATCGCCAGGCCAAGCCCGGCGCCTGTCTCCTTCGTCGTGAAGAACGGCTCGAACACGCGCGGCAGGATTGCGCGCGGAATGCCGGGGCCCGTGTCGCGCACCTCGATCGCGCAGCCGAGCGGGTCGGGCCCGGCGGCGACGCTGATCTCGCGGCGGCCGTCGCGCTCGCGCAGCTCCTCCTGCGCGTTGGTGATCAGATTCAGCAACACTTGCTGCAGCTGAAACGCGGAGACACGGATGTACGGCAGGTCCTCAGGGAGATCGACGCTGAGCATGATGCCGTCGCGCCGCAGGTCGTAGGCTTTGAGCTCGGTTGCGCGCGCGACCACTTCGTGCACCGCCACCGGCCCCGGCGCGTCGCCTGGCTGGCGCGCCATGTCGAGCGTGGTGCGGATGATGCGCATGACGTGCTCGCACGCTTCCTCGACCTGGACCAGGTGATCGACGACCTCCGGCGACGTGTCCGTGCTCTTGCGACGCACGAGCCAGAGATGACCGAACACGCCCTGGAGGACGTTGCGCATTTCGTGCGTGACGCCGGCAACGACCTCGCTGACGGCGTACGAGCGGCCCGCGCGCTCGATCTGGGCATGCATGCGTAGCGACTGCTCGTGCGCGTCCTCGAGCTCCGCGTACGCGGCGGCCAGACGGTGGCGGCTTCGGCGGTAGGCGTCGGCCAGCAGCGCCGCCAACGCGCCGATGATGTTGAGGATCAACAGGTTGAAGATCGCTATCTCCCAGGCGTCGTGGGGCGGCAGGCTCAGGAACTCGACGAGACCGAAGATCTGTGCGCCGGCCATGGCGACGAAGGCGATGGTGGCCAGCAGCGTGACGACGATGCACGCCATGCTGGAGAACACGATGCCCGTGTAGACGGGCACGATCGCGTAGACGTTGAGGTACGCCGCGGCCGCCAAGCCGCCCGCGCCGTAGAGCCCGACGGTGATGAGGAGGACGTCCGTCCCCATCCGCACCCAGGCCTGCAGGCGCCGGCGCCACTCGGATCGCGCCGCCAGGTAGTAGAGACCGTTGACGAGGAAGCCCACGACGGCGGCGAGCCGAATGACGGCCTGCGCCACCGGCGACACCGTGAGCAGCTCGTTGAAAACGAGCATCGCCAGCGCGACGCCGGCACGAACCGCCAGCTCCTGGTGCAACGCCCGGCGGCGCCGTGAGGCGTCGTCGGTCTCGGTCACGCCCATACGCTCCCCTCGCCGGCAGTGTTCGGCAGCTAGGACTTTTGCAAGGCGGGCTCCACGTCCGGGCGGGGCCTAAGTCTGCGTCGTTATTGGGCTCGGCGCAGCGCCGGTCAGCGCTGTCCGGACAGCGGCTGACCGGCCAAATCCCGAGACGTTGACGAATCGTCCAGCCCTTAGAACCGGAGCCGAACGCGGTACGTGAGCTTTGCTGAGCCTTCCTTAACGACCGGGACCTGAAACTTGAGCGTGTGCGCCTCGGGCTTCTCCCACGCGTGGCTGGACGTGAGCACCTGCCAGTCGCCGGGGACCGGCTCGATCACCGTCACCGTCTGGCTCGCCTTCTTGTGGTTGCGCAGCGCGATCTCCCACTCGACCTCGTACACACCGGTGGCGATCTTGCGGAAGTCCTTCTGTGTGCGCTCGCCGACGACGTCGAAGGCGTCGCCCATCTTGATCTTCACGCGCTCGTCCGTGGGCGTGTGATCGATCCAGTCTTCGCCGACGAACTGCTGGCTGCCCGAGGCGTCGGCCTTGTACACGTGCACCTTGCCCTTCGGCAGCGGCACGCCGAGCCGGTGCTCCTTGGCGTTCTTGATGTCGAGGTAGACGCCGATCTTCTGGTTCGACATCGGCATGCCGTACGACGTGCGGTAGTAGTCCTGCGCGCCGTAGTAGATCAGCTCCTTGACGACCGGGACCTCGCCGGCCGACATGAGCGTGAGCTGCTTCGTCTGGTTGTCCTTGAGCGTCGTGCGGCCGTCCAGCGTGTAGAGGTGGTACTCGAAGAACCCTTCGGAGGTGAACTCGCGCGTGGCGTCCTGCACCGACGCCGCCTTGGCGGCCATCTCCAGCGCGCGCTGGTTACGGCGGCTCTCCGGCGCGCGGTTGACGTCACCGGCGACCAGCTTGAGGGCCGCCTTCGCGTAGGTCGCGCCGCTGCGATTGTCAATCGTGACCCAGCCGGTGAGATCCGCCTTGGTGTCCGTCGGATCGAGCACCATCACGTAGTCGGCTTTCCAGGTGATCCCGCCCGTGAGATACGAGGCCTCCACGCGCTGCGGGCCCGCCACCGCGTTGCGCAGCAGCCACACGAGCGTCGGCTTGCTCACGAGGTTTTCGGGCAGCGACGGCAGGACGAGCCGGCCGTTGTGGCCGAGGTGGATCTGGCCGTTGATCTCGAACACCGGCCCCGCCGTCGACAGCAGCTTGGCCTCGAGGTACGTGCCGTCGGTGTTGTAGAGGCGCACCGTACGGCCGACGTACTTTTCCATGAGCTTCTGGCTCGAGAGCAGGTCGTATTCGTAGTTCTGCTCGAGGATGCGCAGGCCGGCGGGGTCGGTGAGCGACTTGAGATGCACGGTGGTCGGGTCGATCTGCGCCGCCACCTCCGCGAACTCGGTCTCGTGCAGCCCCGTCGGCAGCCGCGTCTCGCGCACGTCTTTCACGAGCCCGAGGTTGCCGTTGTAGATGGTCACCATCACGTCGGTCTGCGCGTTGCGGCCGACAGCGACCTGCGCCGCCTCCGCCCCCGACGTGAGCGACGTGGCCAGCATCAGCACGATCGCCATCGTCCGTTTCATGCTCCTGCCTCCCGCGGATCGGATGTCTGCTGCTGGCGGGTTAGACAGGGCAGGTGCCCCGAAGTTCCCTAGACGGGGCGAACACCCTGCTGGGTGCCGCGGAGCGGGCTCATCGCACGACGGTCACGGCGACGCCGAGCATCGGGCGCTCGGTCGCCTGGCGCTCGATCGACACGGCGCCGAGCGCCGTCGCCTCGCGCACGAAATCGGCGTACGTGTCGCGCGGCACCGCGAGCTCGACGACGAGGCGTCCGCCGTCGATGCGCCGGCCGGTCTGCCGACCGCCGACACGCGCGGCGAGCGCGATCAGCGAGCGCTCGGCCGAGCTCACGTCGGCGACGCGAAGCCGTGCCGTCACGTCGGGCGGCGCGCCGGGAATGCCGGTCATCGGGCCCGTGCGCGAGAGCGGCGACACCTGCGGCGTGGCCGGCTTCGACGCGGCGGCGGCGCCGGTGCGGGTGTCCGGCGCCCCGCTCGTACTCTGCCCGACCGTACTTTGCGCCACCGACGGCGGGGCTGCGCCCGCCTTCGCCAGCCGCTCGACGCTGTCTTGCGCCTGGGGCGTCTCTTTCGGCTGAGCAGGGTCTTTCGCCTTAGCGCGATCGGAAGATTCACGCTTGGCCGCTCGATTCTCGGCGACGCGCGGCGGCGCTGGCGCCTGCCGATCGGCCATCGTCCGAGGCGACTCTGCGCGCGGCGCCGCCTCGCGGGCGGGAGTCCGTGTGTCCGCACGCTTGTCGGTCGCCGGCGCCGGCTCGACCGATTTGTTCTCGCGTGATGACGCAGGCGGCGTCGAGCTCGGCGTGGGGGCCGGAGGACTCGGCGCCGCAGCCGTGGGACTCGGCGCCGGAGGCGTGGGACTCTGCGCCGCGCGCTGCTGCTCTGGCGCGGCGCGGAAGAGCAGAACGGCGAGTCCACCCATGACGAGCAGCGCGGCGGCACCCAACGGCAGTGCCGGCCACGGCGGCGCCAGTCGCCGTGCCAGCCGCGTCGGCCACGGTGTCGGCCGCGCCGCGGCGAGCACGCGATCGACGAAGCCGGCAGGCGCGTGCGCGGGGTCGATCGCGCGGACCAGCTTGACGGTGCGCAGCAGCGCCGCGAGCTCACGCCGACACTCCGGGCACCCGGCGAGATGGTCGTCGAGCGCGACACGCTCGCTCGGGGCCAGCGCGTCGTCCGCGAGGGCAGAAAACAGGTCGCGCGTCTCGGCGCACGTCATGCGAAGCGCTCCAGCTTGTCCTTGAGCTGCATCCGCGCCCGGTGCAGCCGCGAGCGCACCGTGCCGGGATCGAGCGCGAGGGCCTCGGCGATCTGCTCGTACGAGAGCCCCTCGACGTCTCTGAGAATCACCACGAGCCGCCGCTCGTCGGGCAGCTCGGCGATCGCTGAGTGTAGCGCAGCATCGAGCTCGGCGCGCTCGGCCGCCGCGGCCGGGTCAGGCGTGGACGCCGCGATGTCGGCCAGCGCAGCGTCGCCGCGCGCTACGCGGCGATCGGGCGAGGCGAGGCGGTTGAGACACAGCCGCGACGCGATGCCGTACAGCCACGTGCCGAGCCGTGCCTCTCCGCGGAAGTCGCGCACCGCGCGATGCGCCCGCACGAACACCTCCTGTGCGATTTCCTCGGCCTCGGCGCGGCTGCCGAGCATCCGGAGGGCGACGCCGAAGACGCGATGCTGATATGCGATCACCAGCTCTTCGAACGCGCGCGGCTCTCCCGCGCGCAGGCGCTCGAGGAGACCGGGCGGATCGGCGCCGAGGCCCTCGCGCATCGATTAGACCGCCACGTCCGCGCGAAGTTCCCGGCGTCGCTCAGCCGAGGCCGGCGCCCCCGGCCGCGCTCATTGAAACTCCAGCGTGGCGGCGCGCAGCCCGCAGAGCAGCTTGCCGGCGGTCTCGAGGCAGCGGTCGTTCGACGGGGGCATCACCGGGCCCGCGAGCGCGTCGCGATGCCAGCGCTCGAGCGGCAGCTCTTTGAGGATGCCGCGGCCGCCGGCCAGCTGCAGCGCGCGCGTCGTGGCGTCCAGACCGACGTCGGAGGCGTAGGCCTTGGCCTGGTTCACGGCGAGCATCGTCGCCGCTTTGTCGCCGGTCATCCGCACGCGCGCCGCCTCGTGCACCAACAGCCGCGCGGCGCGCAGCGCGGTGCCGACCTGGGCGACCGTGCGCTGCACGAGCGGGTGGTGCGACATCGGCTCGGTGGACGGCTTCAGCGTCTTCGTCTTCGCATACTCGAGCATGTAATCGAACGCGGCCTCGCCGATTCCCAGGTAGACCGCGGCATAGCCGAGCGCGAAGCCCGAGAGATCGATGGTGAGCAGGCTGCCGGGTGTGCCGACGATATCGCTCTCGGGCACCAGGCAGTCGTACCGGATGGTGTGGCTGACGGTGCCACGCATGCCGGTGGCGTTCCAGATGCCCTCGATCTTCACGCCGGCGTCCGTGCGCGGAATCATCGCGGAGATCACCCCGTCCACGGCGCTTCCTGTGCCCTCCACCACGCCCGTGACGAAGTAATAGTCCGCCGCGTCGCCGATCGAGCAGAACTGTTTGACGCCGCCCACGCGCCAGCCGCCCTCGGCGCGGCGGAAGACGGTGTTGAGGACGAACTTGTCGCGGAACGACTGCTCGGGCTCGCTCGTGATGGACGCGATGAGGCGTCCGTGCTGTACGACGTCCGCGAACCAGCGCCGCTTTTGCGCGTCGGTGCCCAGCGCGTCGATGAAGCCGGTGATCGTGCTGTGCATGTTGAAGGTGAGCGCGGTGGCCGAGCAGCCGCGCGCCATCTCGCGCAGCACGTGCACGTACGCGATCGGGTCGGCGCCCACGCCGCCCCACGCGCGCGGCACGGTGAGCGGCAACAGGCCCGCCGCGTGCAGATCGTGATAGTTGTCGTGCGGGAACGACGACTCGGCGTCGTAGCGCGCGGCGCGCGGCGCAAACCGCGTGCGCGCCAGCTCGGTCATCCGCGCCACGAGGTCGGCCTGCTCGGCGGAGAGTGGTGGCAGCGGCAGCGCGTCCATCTCGGAGGACGATAGCACAGCGCCGCTGGCGCGCCCGGCGCCTTGACACCCCGGAAAGCGCCGTGGTATCTGCGCCTATGCCCGAGGCGCCCCTGCTGCGCACCGAAGCGCTCACGCGCGCCTTCGGCAGTCTCATTGCCGTCGATCGCGTCAACGTCAGCGTTCAGCGCGGCGAGCTGCGGTCGATCATCGGTCCCAACGGCGCGGGCAAGACGACGTTCTTCCGGCTGATCTCCGGCGAAACCGAGCCCACGGCCGGCCGCGTCTGGTTCGGCGAGCGCGACATCACCGGCCTGCCGCAGCACGCCGTGGCCCGCCTCGGCATCACGAAGTCCTACCAGATCACGAACGTGTTTCCGCATCTCACGGTGCACGAGAACGTGCGCGTGGCCGTGCAGGGTTGGACCCGATCGTTCAACTTCTGGTCGCGCGCGGACGCGCTCACGGACGTGGCCGAGCGGGCGCACGCGCTGCTCCGCACGGTCGGTCTCGCCGGCAAGGCCGGACAGCTCGCGGCCCATCTCGCACACGGCGAGAAACGCCATCTCGAGATCGCCATCGCGCTGGCGTCCGAGCCACAGCTCCTGCTGCTGGACGAGCCCACGGCCGGGATGAGCCCCGAGGAGACGGACGAGACCATGCGATTGATCCGCGAGCTGACCGCGGGGCGCACGGTGATCCTCGTCGAGCACAAGATGAAGGTCGTCATGAAGATCTCCGATCGCATCACCGTGCTGCACCAGGGGCAGGTGCTGGCCGAGGGGGCGCCGGAGGAGATCCGCGCCAACGAACGTGTGCAACAGACCTACCTCGGCGTCATCCGCTAGTGCATTCCGTCCACGTCGATCACGTCGCCGCGCCTTCCGCGAGCGCGGGCCACTCGCACCGGATCGCTCGCGTGTACGCCGCAACTCGCTCGCCCGCATCTCGCGCGATCCCCCCAACCCCCAAGGGGGCACTGCGCGGCCAGCCGAGTCGCTGGCAACGCGCTCGATGCGGGCTGCGCTTCGTGCGGCGACGACCGCTCGCCATAACGGTCCTCGTAGCCCGCGCCCGCGGCAGGCGCGCCGACGTCCACGAAGCGGGCGGGGTCCGCTAGCGATGGCGCTGTTGGAGTTGGAGGACGTGCACACGTACTACGGTGAGGCGCACATTCTCCAGGGCGTGTCGCTGTCGGTGGGGGAGGGCGAGGTCGTCAGCCTCATCGGCCGGAACGGCGCGGGCAAGACGACGACGCTGCGCTCGGTGATGGGTCTGGCGCGTCCGGCGCGCGGTCGCGTGAGGCTGCGCGGCGAGGACCTCACGCGGCTGCCGACCCACGAGATTGTTCGCCGCGGCATCGCGTGGATTCCGGAAGAGCGGCGCGTGCTGCCGAATCTCACCGTCCTCGAGAACCTGCGGCTGGGCATGCTCGGCGTCGGCGCGCGCGACGCCGATGCGGCCGCGCGGCTCGATGAGGTGTTTCGGCACTTCCCGCGCCTTCGAGAAA
Organism: Candidatus Methylomirabilota bacterium; assembly: GCA_046725765.1. GTDB lineage: Bacteria > Methylomirabilota > Methylomirabilia > Rokubacteriales > CSP1-6 > AR12. Next base: position 16,702 of record JBKOZH010000125.1, read on the forward strand.
GGATCGAGCACCGCGGCCGATTCCTGTCCGGTGGCGAGCAGCAGATGCTCGCCATTGCCCGCGCACTGGTGGCGCGGCCGGCCGTCATGCTGGTCGACGAGCCGACCGAGGGCCTGGCACCCATGCTCGTGCAGAGCCTCACCGGGATCCTGGCCGCGATCAATCGCGGGGGAACGACGATCCTGCTCGTAGAGCAGACGCTGGAGGTCGCGCTAGCCCTGTCGCGCCGTGTCTACGTCATGGACCAGGGCCGTATTCAGTTCCACGGCACGCCCGCCGAGCTGCGCAAGGATCCGACGATCCAACAGCGCTTTCTTGAAGTGTAATGGGGCCCACGAAATGGCCCCCCATACCGAGAGACGCTAGCCCGCCTACTTCACGCTCCCCGCGGTGAGCCCGCCGACGAGGTGACGCTCGATCAGCGCGAAGAGGATCACCACCGGCACGATCGCCAGCACGGACGCCGCGAAGAGGTGATTCCAGTGCTGGACGTAGGCGGTGACGTACGACGTGATGCCCACCGTCAGCGGCTTGCGTTCCGGCGCCGTCATGAGCGTGAGCGCCACGATGTACTCGTTCCACCCCGCGATGAAGGCGAAGATCACCGCGGTCACGAGTCCCGGGAGCGAGAGCGGCAGGATCACCCGGAGCAACGCTCCCATGCGGCCGCAGCCGTCGACGGCCGCCGCTTCCTCGATCTCCCTCGGAATCGAGGCGAAGAATGCGCGCAGGATCCAGATGGCGAAGGCCAGGTTGAAGGCCGCGTTGGTCAGGATCAGCGCCGCGTAGGTGTTCACGAGGTCGAGCTCGAAGAACTCGCGGTAGAGGCCGACCACGAGCGCCGTCGGCGAGAACATCTGCGTTACCAGGACGACGAACAGGAACGCCGTGCGGCCGGGAAAGCGGTGCCGCGCCGTATAGTACGCGGCCGGCGCCGCGGCGAGCACGACGATCGCCGTCGAGGCCGTCGCGACGACGAGCGAGACGCGCACCCAGTCGGCGAACGCGGGGTCGTTCAGGACCTCGAGAAAATTGCCGGGACGCCAGGTGAGGGGAAAAAGCCGCGGCGGCGTCGTCCGGAGCTCCGCGTCGGGCTTGAGCGCGGTCAGCAGCATCACCGCGTACGGCGCCAGCACGCCGCAGGCGAGGAGCCATCCCGCTGCCGTCAAGAGGGCGCGGCGCACTCACGTCCTCGCCGGGGCGACGGCGTCGGCGTCGTCCCAGCGCACCGTTCGTAGATAGGCGACGACGGCGAGCAGGATCAGCAGCACGTTGACGACGCCCAGCGCGGCGGCCAGGCCGATGTCGCGCAGGGCGCTCTTGAACGCGATCTTGTACATGTACGTGATCATCGTGTCGTGCCCGAAGCCCGGGTTGCGGTCGTTGAGCGTCCACACGATGGGAAACGAGTTGAAGACGTAGATCACGTTGAGGACGACCGCGACGAGCAGGGCCGGCTTGAGCAGCGGCAGCGTCACGCGCCGGTAGGCCGCCCACGTCGACGCGCCGTCCACGCGCGCCGCCTCGTAGACGTCGCCGGGGATGCTCGCGAGCCCGGCGAGCAAAACGTACGTCGTGAACGGCAACGACACGAAGATGCCGACCGCGATCATCGCGGCCATGACGGTCGCGTCCTCCCCGAGCCAGTCGACGGGCCGCGCGAGCACGCCGAGCGAGGTCAGCACGTAGTTGAGGGCGCCGAAGTAGTAGTCGTAGATCCACACGAACAGTTTGGCGGTCATGATCAGCGAGGCCGCCCACGGCACGATGAGCGCCCAGCGCACGAGCGCGCGCCCCGCGAAGTCGTGATTCAAGAGCTGTGCAAGCGCGAGCGACACGACCACGGTGACGGCGACGACGGCGACCACCCACACCGCGGTGTTGACGAGCACCGTTGGCAGCGCCGGCTGCTCGAGCAGCCGCGCGTAGTTGTCGACGCCGACCGAGCCCTGGTAGACACCGGTGATCGAGTAGCGTCCGAGCGAGGCGCGTATCAGCGCGACGGCCGGGTAGACCACGACGCCGCCGATGAGCGCCAGGCTCGGGCCGAGCCAGAGCAGCGCCTCCCAGCGGCGCGCTCTCACGGGATGCGGCGGGTGGGACGCGTCAGCGGGCCGCCGCCGCGACGGCGTTGCGCTGAAGCTGGTCGAGCACCTGCTTCGGATTGCCGCCCGGCTGCACGGCGAGGCCGATGGTCTGCTGCACGTCGAGCTTCACGCGATCCCACGCCGGATCCGTCGTCGGCACGAGCCGCGCGTTGGGCAGCGCGTCGAGGTAAGGCTTCAGCGCGGCGTTCGCGCGCATTCGCTCGAGCCCCGATTTCGTGACGGGCAGGAAGCCCTCGGCCGTGATCCAGCGCGTGATGTTGTCCGGCTGGTAGTAGAGGTCGAGGAACTTCTTCACCGCCTCGCGGTTGTCCTTCTTCTTGAACGCCATCAGGTAATCCTCGACGCCCAGGGTTACCGGCCGCGCGAGCGTGGTCGGCATCTCGGCGACGCCGTACTTGACCTTGCCCTCGGCGTCGAGCTGCTTGGCGAGCGGGCTGAAGCCGATGACCATGCCCACCTTGCCGTCTTTGAACAGCTGGAAGGCGCCGTCGGTACGATTGGTCTTGCCCGGATTCACCTGGGTCACGCGGTGCCGGTTTGCGAGATCGGACAGGAAGCCAAGGGTGCGGACGTTCGGCTCGCTGTTGATCGCCCAGGTGTCGCCGGCCTTCCAGTCGCCGCCGCCGTTCCACATCCAGATCGCCCACTCGGCCTGCGCCTCTTCGGGGCCGAGCGGCAGCGCATAGCCGATGACGCCGTCCCCGAGTGCCTGCAGCTTCTTGGCGGCCTGAACGAGCTCATCCCAGGTTTTCGGCGGGCCGGCCAGGCCGGCTTTGGCGAAGAGGTCGCGGTTGTAGAAGAACGCCCGCGCGCTGGACAGGATCGGCAGGCCGTAGAGCTTGCCCTGGTACTGGCCGCCGCGCGCGAAGGCCTCCAGAAAATCGTCGCGCGTCGTGGACGACAGCACGTCGTCCGCCGCGTAGAGCAGACCGTCGCGCGCATACGAGGAGAACGAGTTCAGGTTCAGCACGTCGGGCGGCTGATTGTTCTGGATCATCGTGCTGACCTGCTGGTCGATCGTGTTCCAGTCGATGATGCGCAGATCGACCTTGGCGCCGCCCTGCTTGCCGTATTGCTCGGCGAGCGCCTGCCAGAACGGGCGCGTGTGATCCTTGCTGTACTCCGCGATGACGACGGTGATCGAGGGGCCGCCGCCGCGAGCGCACGCGCTCGCGAGCGCCGTCGCAGCCAGGACGACCGCGAGCAGCCTGGTCAGCACGCAGTCATCTTATCCGCGTCGGGCTCCGGCGCGGATGATTTGCGTCACGGGTCTTTTTGCAGGAAGCGATTCACGTCGCGCGGCGTGATGAGGTCGGGCGCCGTCCAGCCGTCGAGGTCGTACTCGGCCAGGCACTGCTCGGCCAGCTCTTTGAAGCGGCGGGCCGCGCCGCTGTTCTGCGCCATCTGCCAGGTCAGGAACCGGATGGTCTCGGGGGCACCCGCGTAGTTCCGCTCGTAGAGCTCGTGCCGGCCGCCGAACTCGGTGCCGATCGCGTCCCAGAGGAGCTTCATCAGCTTGGTCCGCTCGACCGCGCTGCTGCCGTCCGAGCCGCGCAGATAGCGGTCGAGATAGCCGCGGAGCTCGGGCGTCTTGAAGTCGACCGCGTGCGAGTTGAGGTAGATCAGCGCGCTGCCAAGGATCGACTCGGTGATCTCCTTCACGCGTGGCCACGCGGTCGTCGCGAACAGGCGGTAGGCCTGCGCGTATTCCGGATTGGGCAGCACCGTCGTGCCGGCCCACGGAACCGCGGCGCGCGCCATCGCGTCGCTGAGCCCCCAGAAGAGATTACGCCAGGCGATTGCCTCGCCGATCGAGGACTGGATGTGCCGCGGCTCCGACGAGCCGACGGCGTCGGCAGCCTTGAGCATGAGGCCGACGATGAAGTCCAGCTTCACCGCCAGCCGGGTGCAGCCATGCAGCATCGCGCGCGGGAAGAACCCGGAGTGCTGAAAGAACGTCGCCGATTTTTCCAGATCCTCGTAGACCAGCACGTTTTCCCACGGCACCAGCGCGTGATCGAGGACGAGGATCGCGTCGTTCTCGTCCATGCGGCTGGCCAGCGGGTAGTCGAACGGGCTGCCCATGATCTCCGCGGTCATCGCGTACGACGGCCGGCAGATCAGCTTCACGCCCCGCGTGTCCATCGGCGCGATGAAGACGGCGCCGAACTGCTTGGTCTTGATCGGCGTTGTGGTGGGATGCGCGATGAAATTGGCGTGCGTCAGCGCCGAGCCGGTGGCCACGACCTTGGCGCCGCTGACGACGAGGCCGGCGTCGGTTTCCTTCTCGACGTGCACGTACACGTCGTGGACCTCGTCGGGAGGACGGTGGCGGTCGACGGGCGGCTGCACCAGCGCGTGGTTGAGATAGAGCACGCGCTCCTGCGCGGCGCGATACCAGCGCCGCGCGTTGTCCTGGTACGGCGCGTAGAAGTCCGTGTTGGCGCCGAGGGTGGCGAGGAACGCCGCCTTGTAGTCGGGCGAGCGCCCCATCCAGCCGTACGTCAGGCGCGCCCACGCCGCAATGGCGTCGCGCGCGGCGACGAGGTCCTCGACGGTGGCCGGCGCCCGGAAGAAGCGATGCGTGAAGCCGCCGGAGCCCGTATCGGTCGGACAGGCGAGCACGGGCTGCGAAGCCGGGTCGTGGAGCGCGTCGTACAGGCGCGCGAGCATCCGCGCCGGGTTGCGAAAGGCGGGATGTGTGGTGACGTCCCGCACGCGCTCGCCGTAGATCCAGACCTCGCGCGCGTCGCGCAGGCTCTCGAGGAACTCGGCGCCCGTGAACGGCCGCGTCGCCGCCATGGCGTCAGGCTCCCTGCGGCCCGGTGCTGACGCGGAACATCGCCTCGGTCAGGCCCAGCGCGCTCTTGCCGATGGTTTCGAGCATGCGATCCGCCGTGGGGGGCATCAGCGTCGCGGTGCGCATGTCGCGGAACGCCCGCTCCGCGGGGAAGATCCGGTAGGCGCCGCGCCCGCCGACGGTTTGGATGACGCCCGACGTGACCTCGAGCCCGACTTCACTCGCCAGATATTTCGCACGATTGGCGAGCAGCCCGCGCTCGACGATGTCGGCCGCGTCCCACGCGGAGGCCGACTGCTCGAGCACCAGACGCGCGGCGTCCAGGCGAACGGCCAGCTCGCCGACGTGACGCTGCACGGTCGGATCCTGCGCGACCGAGACGTTTTCCGGTTTGACGACGCGCTTGCGCAGAAAGTCCACCGCGAACGCGAGCGCCGACTCGGCGATGCCGACGTACACGGCGGCATAGCCGAGCGCAAAGCTCTCGATCACGCCGACCTGCACGGCTCCGCCGGGCGGGCCGAGCGTCGCGTCGCCGGGCACGCGCACGCCGGTGAA
>JBKOZH010000223.1:0-16757 GCA_046725765.1 Candidatus Methylomirabilota bacterium
CATCGCGCACGGTCTGCTCGGCCTCGCCATCCAGGCGGGCTTGTTTACCCGCGCGACCCAGGCGTATGCGACGCTCGCCTTCGTCGGGCTGCGCTGGAAGTTCAAGGGCCCGATCAAGATCGGCGACACCATCCGGCTGCGTGCGAAGGTCGCCGCGAAAAAGGAGATCTCCAAGCCCGATCGCGGCCTGGTGACCGTCGAGCGTACGGTCGTGAACCAGCGCGGCGAGGTCGTGCAGGAGGGCGAGACCGATCTGATCGTGGAGCGCCGCCGCTGAGCGTCGCGGCGCCGCGCTTCTATTTCGAGGACGTCGTCCTACAGGGCGTGCTCGAGACGCCCGCGATGACGGTGACCGAGGCGCACGTCGCGCTCTACAGCGGCCTCACCGGCGACGGCGCCCGCGAGCACGGGCTCGTGCCCGATCTGTTGCCGCTCTGCCTCACCACGGGGCTCGGCTGGCGCGTGCCGCAGCCGCCGCTCGCCGTGATGGCCTTCATGGGGTTCGAGTGGGTCGTGGACGCGCCCCTGCGCGTGGGCGATACGATCCACAGCCGCTCGAAGACCACGCTCAAGCGCTCGATGAAGGAGGGCGGGGTGATCGTCGAGGAGCGCCAGGTGATCAACCAGCGCGGCGAGGTCGTGCAGCACGGCAAGTTCACGTTCCTCGTCGCCAAGCGGCCCGCCTCGGCGTAGACTCCCAGCTCATCGGAGGGCAGCCATGACGTTCGATCCCCGCCACAAGAGCCGCGCACTGCTGGACGGCGCCGACCGCGCCGCGGCGCGCTCGTACTTCCGCGCCGTAGGCTTCACCGACGAAGATCTGTCCCGTCCGCTCGTCGGCATCGCGCACTGCTGGATCGAGCTGACGCCGTGCAACTCCAACCACCGCAAGCTCGCCCAGAAGGTCGCCGAGGGCATTCGCGCCAACGGCGGCACGCCGATCGAGTTCAACACGATCTCGGTGACGGACGGCATCGCGATGGGCACGGAGGGCATGAAGGCCTCGCTCATCAGCCGCGACTGGATCGCCGACTCGGTCGAGCTCGTCGCGCGCGGCCATCTGCTCGACGGTCTCGTGACGCTGTCGGGCTGCGACAAGACGATCCCCGCGATGGTCATGGCCATGGCGCGTCTGGATTTGCCGAGCGTCATGCTCTATGGCGGCTCGATCATGTACGGCGAGTACAAGGGCAGGCGCATGACCGTGCAGGACATCTTCGAGGCGATCGGCGCTCGCAACGCCGGCCGCATCGACGACAAGGAGCTGCATGCCGTCGAGTGCGCGGCCTGCCCGGGCGAGGGCGCGTGCGGCGGCCAGTTCACCGCGAACACGATGGCGACCGCGTTCATGATGCTGGGCGTCTCGCCGATGGGGTTCAACGACGTGCCCGCCGCCGATCCCCACAAGGAAGAGATCGCGTATCAGACGGGCCGGCTCGCGATGGACGTGCTGCGCAAAGGCCGCACGCCGAGGCAGATCATCACCAAGAAGGCGCTCTACAACGCCATCGCCGGCGTGATGGCGACGGGCGGCTCGACCAACGCCGTGCTGCACCTGCTCGCCGTCGCCAAGGAAGCCGGCGTGAAGCTCACCATCGACGAGTTCGACAAGATCTCGCGCAAGACGCCGCTGCTCGCCGACATGAAGCCGTGGGGCAATTTCACCGGTCCGGAGATGTACGAGGCGGGCGGCATGGGCCTGGTGGCGCGACGGCTGCTGGACGCCGGCCTGCTGCACGAAAACGAGATCACCGTGACCGGCAACACCATCGCCGAGGAGGCGCGTGCGTCCAAGGAGTCGCCGGGACAGAAGGTCGTACACGCGCTGAACAAGCCGATCAAGGCGGAGGGCGGCCTCGTGATCCTGCGCGGCAACCTCGCGCCCGAGGGCTGCGTCGCCAAGGTGTCGGGCCAGAAAAAGGACCTGCACCGCGGCCCCGCGCGGGTGTTCGATCGCGAGGAAGACTGCTTCGCCGCGGTCAAGGCGGGGAAGATCAAGGCGAACGACGTGATCGTGATCCGCTGGGAGGGGCCCAAGGGTGGCCCCGGCATGCGCGAGATGCTGCACGTCACGGGCGCCATCCAGGGAGCGGGGCTTGGCGACAAGGTCGCGCTCATGACCGACGGTCGGTTCTCCGGCGCGACGCACGGCTTCATGATCGGCCACATCGCGCCCGAGGCCGCCGACGGCGGCCCGATCGCGGCGTTGAAGACCGGCGACACGATCGTCATCGACATCAAGAAGCGCCGCCTGGACGTGGAGCTGTCTGCTGCCGAGCTGAGAAAACGCTTGAAGGCGGTCAAGAAGCCGAAGCCCCGCTATACCTGGGGCGTCATGGCCAAATACGCGCGCCTCGTGTCGAGCGCTTCCGATGGTGCCGTCACGGGATGACCGCCCGACCGTCGGGCGCGGAAGCGCCCCGACGGCAAATCAGACGGGCATCAGCTCGGCGTTCCTGAAGCTGCTCGCCGACGAGCCGCTCGAAGACCGCACGGTGCTCGACGTGGGCACCGGCCACGGTCGACTCGCGCTGGTGTTGGCGTCGCGATCCGCGCGGGTCGTCGGCGTGGACCGCGACGAGACGGCGTTGGCCGAGGCGCGTCGTGCCGCGGCGTCAGCCGGCGTCGGCAACGTCGAGTTCGTGGCCCTCGACGCCGAGGCGAGCGAGTACGTCGACTTCGCCCCCGACGCCGTGGTCGCGCACCTGTGCATGTCCGCGGCGATCGCCGAGCGCGCCGGCCGGGCGCTGCCACGCGGCGGCCCGTTCGCGTTCGTCTCCTTCCACAGCGATCAGTGGTCCGAGACCGGCCGCCGCTCGCGCTTCGCCTGGAGCGAGGACGAGGCCGCCTCGGTGCTCGGCCACGCCGGCTTCGCGATCGACCATCTGTCGGTTGAGCGCGACGTGCAGTCGTTCGGCTCCGTGGAAGAGGCGCTGGCCGCGGCGATCGGCCTCGAGGAGCGCTGGCGCGCGGACGGTCGCTGGTTCCGCTACATCAAGTTTCTCGAGCAGGGCGGGCGCACGCTCACGCGCGCGCACCTGCACGTCAAGGCGAGGAAGACGTGAGGCTCGCGCAGATGGCGCTCGCGGAGGCGGTGAAGGCGCGCGCGCTCGAGCTGGGCTTCGATCGCGTCGCGATCGGGCCGGCGGGCCCGCCGCCGCACGCCGCGGCGTTCGAGCGCTGGCTCGACGCCGGGCGCGCGGGGACCATGGACTATCTTGCCGAGACGCGCGCCGAGCGCGTGGATCCGGCGCGGCTTTTGCCCGGCTGCCGCTCGGTCATTGCCGTCGCGCTGAGCTACGCGTGCGGCGACGAGCCGGAATGGCGCGGCGTCGCGCGCTACGCGCGCAGCGCCGACTATCACAACACGATGCGGCCCAAGCTGCACGCGCTGCGCGACTACGTGAGCGCCGCCGCGGGGGCGGAGAGCCGCGCCTCGCTCGACACGAGCGCGGTGCTCGAGCGCGACCTGGCCGCCGCCGCCGGGCTGGGCTGGATCGGCAAGAATACGAATCTTCTCGCGCCGGGACTCGGCTCGTACTTCTTCATCGGCCTCGTGCTCACGACGGCGGCGCTGCCCGCCGACGAGCCGCAACCGGATCGCTGTGGGACGTGCAGGGCCTGCCTCGACGCGTGCCCGACCGCGGCGTTCGACGCTCCGCACGAGCTCGACGCGCGCCGGTGCATCGCGTATCTCACCATCGAGCACCGCGGCGCGATCGCTCCTGAGCTCCACGCGCCGATCGGTGAGTGGCTCTTCGGCTGCGACGTCTGTCAGGAAGTGTGTCCGTGGAATCGTCACGTGCCGCCGGCGCGCGCTCTGGTCCCGGCGGCGCCACCGCCGCCTGCGGAGACGCTGCTGAAGCTGCCGGAGGCGGAGTTTCGGGAGCGTTTTCGCGGCTCGCCGCTCAAGCGCGCGCGGCGCGAGGGGCTCGCGCGCAACGCGGCGATCGTCCTCGCTAATCGGCGCCGCGCCGCGTCGTAGGGCGTTTGGATGGTATGACCTTTGCTCCCTTCTCAGGCAGCGTTGCGCGGGTGTTTCCGCGCAGCCGGGAGAAGGAGAGCATCGTCATGGCCGACAACAAACAGCCGAACAAGGACGCCCAGAGCGGCGAGCCGGTCCAGCTCGACAAGGAGCAGGACAAGCAGCAGCGGGGCGGCCAGCAGCAAGGTGGCCAGCAGCAAGGTGGCCAGCAGCGCCCGCAGCACGACAGCCAGAAGCAGGGTAATCAGGCTGGCGGTCAGCAGCAGGGCGCCGAGCATCAGGGCGGTCAGCGCAAGTAAATCACCGCCCGAAGCGGAGCGCGGCGGCTTCGGTCCTGTCCCCCGGTGCCGCCGCGCTTCCGTATTCTTCCCGCCGTTGTCCCCGGAACTCGCCGCTCGTCAGCCGCGTTGCTGCGGCGTTGGTGTAGAGTGTCCCGACGCCATCCCACCGTGTTCGGAGAAAGGCCATGACCCGAATCCGCCGCATCGTCACCGTCGCGCTCGTGTCGGCGCTCATCGCCGCACCCGCGCTCGCGCAGGAGGCGTATCCCGCGCGGCCGATCACGCTCATCGTGCCGTTCCCTCCCGGCGGTATCGCGGATCTCACCGCACGGCCGCTCGCCGCCGCGCTGGAGCGCGTGCTCCGACAGCCCGTCATCGTCAATAACAAGGCCGGCGCGGCCGGCGCCGTCGGCATGCAGTCTGCGGCCATCGCCAAGCCCGACGGGTACACGCTGCTGGTCGCGCTCGTGTCGATCTCGACGATTCCGGAGGTCGACGCGCTCTTCGCGCGCACGCCCGCCTACACGCGCGATCAATTCGTCGGCATCGCGCGGCTCAACGCCGACCCGCCGGTGCTGGTCGCCAACGCCGAGCGGCCCTGGAAGACGCTCAAGGAGCTGCTCGACGCCGCGCGCGCGCAGCCGGGGGAAATCACGTATGCGTCATCCGGACCCTACGGCGCCTCGCACGTGCCGATGGAGATGCTGCTGCACGCGGCCGGCGTGAAGATGCGTCATCTGGTCACGACGGGCGGCGCGCCCGCGACGACGGCGGTGCTCGGCGGCCACGCTCACGTCTGGCCGTCGCCGCCGGCCCTCGCGCTGCCGCACATCGGCGCGGGCAAGCTGCGTCCGCTCGCGAGCTACGGGGCGACGCGGCTGGCCTCGCTGCCCGATGTGCCGACCCTCAAGGAACTCGGGTACGACATCGAGTACTACCTGTGGGCGGCGCTGTTCGCGCCGCGCGGTCTGCCGCCCGCGGTCGTCACCACGCTGCGTGATGCCGTACGCCGCGCCGTGCAGGATCCGGAGTTCAAGACCGCCGCCGAGAAAGTGCAGACGCCGATCGCTTACCAGGACGCCGACGAGTTCCGCGCGTTCTGGGACGCCGACGCGCGCAAGCTGGCCGCCATCATCAAGCAGATCGGGAAGGTGGAGACGAAGTAGCGTGCGCGTCGACGTCCACACCCACCTGGTACCCGACGGCTGGGAGGACTGGGCGGCGCTCTACGGCGGCGGCAACTGGCCGCGTCTGGAGCTGCGCGAGGGCTGCCGCGCGACCATCTTCACGGGCGCGCACTTCTTCCGCGACATCGACGATCGCTCCTGGAATCCCGCCCGGCGTCTCGAGGACATGGATCGCCTGCGTGTCGACGTGCAGGCGCTCTCGCCACCGCCGGTGATGTTCTGCTATTGGGCGGAGGCCAAGGCCGCGCAGGCGTTCGCCCGCATGCAGAACGCCAACATCGCCGAGATCGTCGCGCGTCACCCGCGGCGCTTTGTCGGGATGGCGTCAGTGCCGCTGCAATCTCCCGGGCTCGCCATCGACGAGCTTCGTCACGCGCGGGAGCAGCTGGGCTTGCGCGCCGTGGAGATCGGCACGTGCCCCGGCGGACGCGACTTCGACGATCCGGCCCTGTTCGAATTCTTTGCTGCGTGCGTCGAGCTGGACGTGGCGGTCTTCGTGCACCCCGCCGCGCCACACATCGGCGCCGACCGCATGACGAAGTACTACTTCCCGCTGATCGTCGGCAACCCGCTCGAGACGGCGCTGGCGATCTCGAAGCTGATCTTCGGCGGTGTGCTCGAGCGGCTGCCGCGGCTCCGCATCTGTTTCGCGCACGGCGGCGGCGCGTTCCCGTTCACGCTGGCGCGGCTCAATCACGGCTGGGCGGTGCGGCCGGAAGGGCCGGCGGCGATTCCGCACGAGCCGCGGCACTACGCACGGCGCATCTGGGTCGACTCGCTGACGCTCGGCGCGGCGAATCTTCGCTTCGTCGTCGACGAGCTCGGCAGCGATCGCGTGGTGATTGGCAGCGATTATCCCTTCGACATGGGCGCGGACGACCCGGTGGGCGCCGTCGAGACGGCCGACCTCGCCGCCGCGGCGCGCACCGCGATCGTGGACGGGGCTAACGCCGCGCATTTTCTGGGCTTGCCACTGGGATGAGCGTCGATCGGCTCTCGGGCATCGCCCTCGCCGTGCTGGGGTTGCTCGTCATCGAGGAGACGGTCCGCCAGCGGTTGCCGCTCGGCTCGCTCGCCAATCCGGGCCCGGCGTATTTTCCCGGCGTGCTGGCGTGCCTGGTGCTCGTTGCGGGCGTCGCCCTGACGCTGCTTGGTGGCAGCGGGCCGCGGTTCGCCAGCCTGCAGTGGAGCGAGTGGCGCCACGCGCTGGCGATCCTCGCAACGATCGCGTTCTGCGCGCTCGCGCTGGAGCGTCTGGGCTACCGGCTGACGATGTTCGCTGCTCTCGCCTTTCTCATCGGGTACGTCGAGCGTAAGCCGCTCGCGGCGACCGTCCTGCTGGCCGCCGGGCTGGCCCTCGGAACGTTTGCGCTGTTCGACACGCTGCTGCGCGTGCCGCTGCCCCGCGGACCCCTCGGGTACTGATGTTCGAGGTCATTCAGAATCTCGGGCTCGGATTCTCGGTGGCTCTGTCGCCCGCGGTGCTGTTCTACGCCTTCGTCGGATGCGTCATCGGCACGCTGGTCGGCGTGCTGCCGGGCGTCGGCCCACTCGCGGGAATCAGCCTGCTCCTGCCCGCGACGTTCGGCATGGACGCCACGCGCGCCGTCGTGATGCTCGCCGGCATCTATTACGGCGCCATGTACGGAGGGTCGACGACGTCGATCCTCATGCGCATTCCGGGCGAGGCCGCGTCGGTCATGACGTGCATCGACGGCTACGCGATGGCGCGCAAGGGGCGCGCGGGCGCCGCGCTGGCGATCGCCGGCGTCGGCTCCTACGTGGCGGGCACGGCGAGCGTCGTGGGACTCATGGTGCTGGCGCCGCCGCTCGCGGCGATCGCGCTGCGCTTCGGCCCCCCCGAGCAGCTCGCGCTGCTGCTGCTCGGATTGCTGGTGCTCGCCTACATGAGCTCGGGGTCGATGCTCAAGGCGCTGGCCATGGCGGCGCTCGGGCTGCTGCTCGGCACCATCGGCATCGATCAGATGACGGGATACATGCGCTTCGCGTACGGCGTCGTCGAGCTGGGCGATGGCCTCGGCGTCGTGCCGGTGGCCGTGGGCCTCTTCGGCGTCGCCGAGATCCTCGCCACCGCGGGCGCGCCAACGCCGCCGGCGGTCGTCAAGCCGCGCCTGCGCGAGCTACTGCCCTCGCGCCGCGAGTGGCGTGATTCCGCGTGGCCGATCGCACGCGGCAGCGTGCTGGGATTCCTGATCGGGATCCTGCCCGGCTCTGCCCACATCATCGCGAGCTTCGTCTCCTACGCGGTGGAGAAGCGGCTGTCGCGGCGTCCTCAAGAATTCGGCCACGGCGCGGTGGCGGGCGTGGCGGGGCCGGAATCGGCCAACAACGCGGCGACTTCCGGCGCGTTCGTCCCGATGCTCGCCCTCGGCGTGCCGTCGGGCCCGATTCCCGCGGTGATGCTCGCCGCGCTGATGGTCCACGGCGTCGCGCCGGGCCCGCTGCTCATCCAGAATCAGCCCGCGCTGTTCTGGGGCTTCATCGCCTCGATGTACGTCGGCAACGTCATGCTGCTGGTCCTGAACCTGCCGCTCGTCGGCGTGTTCGTCAACATCCTGCGCGTGCCGTACCCGTACCTCTATCCGGCGATTCTCGTGTTCTCGATCCTCGGTGTGTACGCCGTGAACAGCTCCGTCGTGGACGTGTGGATCATGCTCGTCATGGGCGTGCTCGGGTACGTGCTGCGCAAGCTCGACTTCGAGACCGCGCCGATCGTCCTGGGTGTGGTGCTGGCGCCGCTGATCGAGCTCAGCCTGCGCCAGTCACTGGCGATGTCCGACGGCCGCTACTCGATCTTCCTCGAGCACAAGATCGCCGCCCTGCTGCTCGCGGTGGGCCTCGTGCTCGTCCTCCTCAACATGTACACGTTTGCCCGCCGCGGGCTCGACTGGCGTGCGCGCATCGCGCTCGCGGAGAAGGGAGAGGGTTCATGATGCATCGTCTCGCGTGTCTCGCCCTGGCGCTGCTCGCCACCGCCGTCACACCGGTCGCGGCGCAGGACGCGTATCCCAACCGGCCGATCACGATGATCGTGCCGTTTCCCCCCGGCGGTGTGGCCGACCTGACCGCGCGTCCAATCGCCACGGCGATGGAGAAGGTGCTCAAGAGCCCGGTTGGGGTCGTGAACAAACAGGGCGCCGCGGGGGCGGTCGGCATGCAATCGGTGGCCGTCGCGAAGCCCGACGGCTACACGCTGCTGCTGGCGCTGTCGTCGATCTCGATCATTCCCGAGGCCGACCGTCTTTTCAACCGGCCGCCGGCGTTCACCGTCGACCAGTTCGCGCCGATCGCGTTGATCTCCGCCGATCCGACGGTGCTCGTCGTCCCCGCCGACAAGCCGTGGAAGACCGCCAAGGAGTTCATCGAGGACGCGAAGAAGCGTCCGGGCCAGATCTCGTACTCGTCGTCCGGTATCTACGGCACGCTGCACATGGCGATGGAGTTGCTCTCGCAGGCGGCGGACATCAAGCTGCGGCACGTACCGCATTCGGGCGGTGGCCCGGCCCTGACCGCCGTCCTCGGTGGCCACGTGGACGCGCTCGCCTCCGGGCCCTCGGTGGTGCTGCCGCACATCAAGGGCGGCAAGCTGCGTGCGCTCGCGGGCTGGGGCGACAAGCGCATCGCCGCGCTCCCCGACGTGCCGACCTTCAAGGAACTCGGGTACCCCGACGCCGAGTTCTACATCTGGGCCGGCCTGTTCGCCCCGAAAGGGACGCCGGAGCCCGTGCTCGCGAAGCTGCGCGCGACGGTGCGCGAGGCTGTGAACGATCCCGAGTTCAAGAGCGCCATGGACAAGCTCGAGACGCCGGTCACCTTCAAGCAGGGCGAGGAGTTCCAGCGCTTCTTCGACGCCGACGCCAAGCGTCTGGCCGAGGGGGTGCGGCGCGTCGGGCGGGTCGAGGCGAAATAGGCGGAGGCGACCGACATGCTGCGGGGATGCCGTGCTCTTCCGGGTTTGCTCGCGCTCGCCGCGGCGGCGGCGGCTCTGGGGTGTTCGTCCGGCACTGTGGCGGGGCCGTCGGTTTCGGGGTGGAATACCCCCGCGCAGTGCGGCGCCACGCCCGGTACCGCCGGGACCTGGCGGCCCGGCGTGAATTACTGCGAATACTGATCCGCCGCGCTTCTCCTTGGTTGGCGCGCTGTCGCCAAGGGTGTAGGATTTCAGGACGTTATGGCGATTCTCAAGGTCGCGCGGCTCGGCCATCCCATTTTGCGCCAGCGGGCCGAGCGCGTGGCGCCCGCCGATGTCCGCTCCGCCGCCATACAGCGGCTGATCGACGACATGATCGAGACGATGCACGAGTACGATGGCGCGGGTCTGGCGGCCAACCAGGTGCACATCGCGCAGCAGATCGCCGTGATCGAGGTCGGAAAGAATCCGCGATACCCCGACGCCCCGGAAATCCCGCTCACCGTGTTGATCAATCCCGTCGTCACGCCCATCGGCGAAGAGATGGAGGACGGCTGGGAAGGCTGCCTGTCGGTGCCGGACATGCGGGGCGTCGTCCCGCGGCACACCGCTGTGCGGCTGGAATGCCTCGACCGCGAGGGCAAGGCCGTCGATCTCGTCGCCAAGGACTTCTTCGCGCGCGTGATCCAGCACGAGACCGATCACCTCAACGGCATCGTCTACGTCGACCGCATCCGCGACCTGCGCACGCTGAGCCACATTGCGGAGTGGCAGCGCTACTGGCTCGGCGTCCGCGAGCCGAGTGATTAGTCCGGGCGGCAGCCCCGCGCCCGCGCGGCCACAGACCGCGCCCGGCCGCGTGGTCGCCGTCGTCTCCGATCTCTTCTTCGTCGCGCGCATCCGCGAAACCGCGCGCCTGGCCGGCGTTCCGCTCGTGTTCGCGCGATCGGCCGCAGAGATCGATGCCGCGCTGGCGGAGGGTGCCCGCTTCGTTCTCCTCGACCTCACCGGCGCCTTCGACTATGCCGCCGTCTTCGCCGCGGTGGAGCGGGCGGCGCCGCCGCCTCCGGTGCTCGGCTACACGACCCACGCGCTCGCGCGTCAGACGCAGCCCTGGCACGCGCGCTGCGCTCGCGTGGTCACGAAGGAGACGCTGACCCAGGAGCTCTCAGCGCTGCTGCGCGAGGGGGTTTCGTGACGGCCGAGGAGTTCGTCGCCGCGCTCGACGCGGACAATCAGGCGCGCCTGCGCGGGCTCGAGCCCGACGCCACGCTGATCCCGGAGGTAAAGGGGCCCCTCAACGTCCCGAACCTCCTCAGGGTCGCGCTCCGCAACGAGGCGGAGGCCACGCTCATTGCCGCGCGCTGGGCGGCCGCGTGCGACGACATCAAGCTCATCCTCGGGCTGGCGCGGCAGGCCGCCGACGAGGCCAAGCACTACGAGCTCATCGCCAAGCGGCTGGGACAGCTCGGCTTCGACGCCGACGGCTTCGATCCGCTGGCGGGCGGCTTTGGACCGCTGAGCGCGTATCTCGACACGCTCACGACGAGCGTCGAGCGCGTGGCCGCCGGCCAGTTCACGCGCGAGGCGATCGCGATCGTGAAGAATCGGCAGTTCATCGAGTTCTGCGAGCGGGTAGGGGACAAGGAGACCGCCGCGCTCTATCGCGACGTCATCGAGCCCGACGAGCGCCATCATCACGAGCTGGGCCGGCGCACGCTGCTGCGGCTGGCGGGGACGCCCGAGGCGCAGGCGGCGGCGCGGCGCGCCGCGCAACGCACGCTGGAGCTGGCCGACGAGCTGCAGAAGAAGGCGCTCGCCACGGGCGGGATCCACCACGCGCCGGGGTGCTGATGGACTGCCTCGAACCCTTCCGCGAGCTCGCGCGCACACCGGATAGCCGGGTGGATCTCACGCGCGCGGCGCTGGCCGTGGCGCGCATCGAGCATCCGGATCTCGACATCGACGGCGAGGTCGTGCGGCTCGACGCCCTGGCGGCGCGCTCCGGCGCCGCGGGGTCGCGCGGGCCGCAGGCGGCGCTCGATCGGCTGGTGGCGTTCCTGTTCCAGCAGGAAGGCTTCCGGGGCAACGACAAGGAGTACTACGACCCGCGCAACTCGTGTCTGAACGACGTGCTCGATCGCCGGCTCGGCATCCCCATCACGCTCTCGGTGCTGACGATCGAGATCGCTCGCCGCATCGGCGTGGAGGTCGACGGCGTCGGGCTGCCGGGACACTTCATCGTCGGCGCGCATGTCGGCGGCCGTCGCGTGTTTCTCGATCCGTTCCACGGCGGCACCGTCGTCACGCCCGAAGGCGCGGAGGAGATCGCCGCGCGCGCGGTGGGACGTCCCGTGAAGCTCGAGGATGCGCACTGGGCGCCCTGCAGCAAGCACCAGATCGTCGTCCGCATGCTGCGCAATCTGAAAGGCATCTACGCCAAGCGTGAGGACTGGGAGCGCGCGCTCGGCGTCGTCGACCGGCTGCTCGTGCTCGACGCCGAATCGGGCGTTCACCGGCGCGACCGGGGCACGGTGCTCGTGCGGATGGGACGCCTGCACGAGGGCGCGCAGGAGTGGGAGCGCTATCTCACGCGCTTTCCCGGCGCCCCCGACGCCGCCGGCTTCCGCGACGAGCTGCGCAAAGTGCGCCAGCAGCTCGGGTCCAGGAACTGATGCGCAAGACGCTCGCGTGGCTCGTCCTCGTCTCGTTTCTCGTGCCTGGCTGCGCCAGCCGCAACGTGCCGCCGATCGGCGCGGGCGGTCAGCCCTTCAAGCCCGAGTCCGACGAGCGGGCGTTGTGGGCGAAGGCGGAGAAGGAAGAGGAGGCGCTGCTCAAGAAGGCCCGCGTGTACGACGATCCGCTGCTCGAAGAGTATCTGGCCCGCATCGGCGACCGTCTCACGCCGGACGACGTGCGCAACGCCGGCGGGCCCGGCTTCAAGTTCGGCGTGATGCGTGACCCGACGCTCAATGCCTTCGCGCTGCCGAACGGCCACATCTACGTCCACACGGGGCTGCTGAGCCGCCTCGACAACGAATCGCAGCTGGCGATGATCCTCGGCCACGAGATGACCCACGTCACGCACCGCCACGCGCTGTCGTTTCAGCGCGACATCCAGACCAAGCAGATCGTCTACACGGTCGCCGCCGTCGCGGCCTCCGTCGGGGTGGCCGCCGTCGCCGGCTCGCGCGCGGGGAAGGGCGATTACGTCGGCGCCGCGGTCATCGGCCAGACCGCCAACGCGATTCTGGGTCTGGGCCTGGCCCTCACGACCATGGCCGCCATCAACGGCTACGGGCGCGACCTCGAGCGCGACGCGGACAACGCCGGGATGGAGAATCTCGTCCGCGCGGGTTACGACCCGAAGGAGGCGCCGAAGGTCTTCGCGCTCCTGCGCTCGGAGTCGAAGGATCGCGGGTCGCTCGAGACGTTCTTCTTCGGCAGTCATCCGCGCCTCACGGAACGCATCGAGACGACGGAAGGCCTGGTGCAGACGAAGTACGCGGACGCCGCCGCGGCGCCGAACACCACGCGCGACACCGAGGACTTCCAGCTCCGCATGCGGACCGTCGTGCGTGAGAACGCCTACGAGGACATCCGCGCCGGACGCTTCACGCTCGCGCAGCGGCAGCTCGATCGCGTGCTGACCATCACGCCGCGCGACCCCGTCGCCCATACGTACTACGGCGACCTGCATCGCCTGCAGGCGCAGCGCGCGCGCGAGACGGCGAAGAAAGACGAGCACGCCCGCCTGGCGCTGGCATCCTACGAAAAGGCCGTGGACTTCGACGCGGGGGCGCCCGAGCCCTACCGCCAGCTCGGCTTCCTCTACTATCAGCAGAAGGACAACGCGAAGGCCAAAGCCGCGTTCGAAAAATACCTCGCGCTCAAGCCCGGCGCGCCGGATGCCAAGCGCATCAAGGAGTATCTGGTCGAGCTGGATCGCTAGCGACGCTGGCGATGATCGTGGTCAGCTCGCCGGGGTCGACCGGCTTCGGGACGTGCATGGTGTAGCCGGCCGTGAGCGACCTCACCCGATCCTGTGTGCGCCCGTACGCCGTCAGTGCGATCGCGGGTGTTCGACCCCCGTCGGCTTCGCTGAGCGCGCGCACCTTGTGAATCAGCCAGTAGCCATCGTCGCCGGGCATCTCGATATCGGAGACGAGCACGTCGGGGTGCCATGCGCGAACCGCGTCCAGTCCGTCGGCCGCCGACGTGCTGGCGCGGACGACCGCGCCCGCCGCAGTCAGGATGGCCACCGCGAGGTCGAGGGCTTCGGTGTCGTCGTCGACGACGAGCACGCGAAGTCCATCCAGCACGCGCGATCCCGGCGCGTCGCCGACGGCCCCGCGCGCCGTCGCTGAGAGCGCCGCCGTCGACTCACTCGCCGCCAGCGGAAGCCTCACGACGAACTTCGCGCCCTGGCCATCGCCGGCGCTCTGCGCGCTCACGCTGCCGCCATGGAGCTCGACCAGGTGCTTGACCAGTGCCAGTCCCAACCCCAGGCCGGTGTGCGCGCGGCGGCTCGAGGAATCGGCCTGACGGAAGCGGTCGAACACGAACGGCAGCACGTCCGGGGCGATGCCCTGACCCGTGTCGGAGATGACGATCTCGACGTGTCGTTCCACACGCTGCAGACGCACGTCGACGCGTCCGCCCTTCGGTGTGAACTTCACGGCGTTCAGCAGCAGGTTCCAGACGACTTGCTGCAGGCGATCGGGATCGCCGCTCACCGGGCCGGCGCTGGGATCGAGCGCGCTCTGGATGCGGATCTCCTTGGCCTCTGCCGCCGGCCGCGCGGCGTCCAGCGCTTGCTCGACGACGCCCTTGAGCTCGACGGGCCGGATGTCCAGCCGCATCTTGCCGCTGACCATGCGTGACACGTCGAGCAGATCGTCGATGAGCTGCACCTGGGCATTGGACTGACGCACGATCACGTCGAGCGCGCGGGCGGCGCGGTCACCGCTGAGCTGGCCGGCCTGCAGCATCCGCGCCCACCCGTAGACGGCGTTGAGCGGAGTCCGCAGCTCGTGCGAGAGCACGGCGAGGAATTCGTCCTTCGCGCGGTTGGCCTCGGCCGCCTCCTCCGCGCGCCGCTGCACCAGCACCGCGGCATCCGCGAACGCGCGTCGTACGTCGTCGACCTCCTGCACGCGGCTCGTGCCGGCGGTCGGCGCCGCGCCGTCCTGCCCGAAGGTCTTGGCGGCCGCGGCCAGCGCCGCGATCGGCTCGGCGATGCGGCGGCCCATCAGCACCGCCAGGCCGAGTGCGACCACCGTGCAGCCGAGTCCGCCCGCACCGACGGCGAGCAGCGAGCGTCGCAGCGGCGTCTCCACCGCCGCCTGCGGAATTCCGAGCCCAATGCCCCAGCCGGTGCGCGGCGAGCGCGCCCAGGAGGTGTACACCGGCGTGCCCTCGAGCGTGTGGGTCACCTTCCAGCGCTCGGGAGGCGCCTCGATGAGCGCGGCAAACTGCGGGGAGATCGGACGTCCGAGAAACTGCTCCTGGCTCCGCGTTCGGGCGACGACGTTCTTGTTTCGATCGAACACCGTGCCCACCCAGTCGGCAGGAATCTCCTGCCGCGCGAGCACGCTGACGATCGCCTCGGGCTTCAGCACAGCTGTCAGCACGTAGGTCACGCGTCCGTCCTGAATGATGGGCACGCGCAGCGGGATGGCGTAGTCGCCCCCGAGGCGCCCTCGCGCGATGCTACCGACGACGGGGCGACGTGAGCTCACGACCTGCGTGATGCTGGCCGGCTCCGCCGCAGTCGGTAAAGGGCGACCCCAGGGCACCGACGTGTGCGTCAGCTGCCGGCCGTCCGGGGCAAGGAGAATGACGTCCATCCAGTCGTGCTGTGTCGCCCGCACGCGTCGCGCCTCAGCGTCGAATGCGCGGAGATCGGACGCCTCGAGCGCCGGGGTCGTCGCGAGTGCCTGCAGCGTCGTGAGGGTGCTGAAAAGGTTTTCCTCCACCGCGCTCATGAGCGCGCGCGAGAGCTCCAGTGCGCTCCGCTCGGTGTTCCGGCGCTGATAGCGGTCGAGCATGACGAGCGCGATCGCGGAGAACGCGATCATCGGCAACAGGACCGCGAGCACCAGCGCGACGAGGTGTGAGCGCAGCCTCACCGGCGACCGGGCCGCGCGGCCCTACGGCGTTGCCGCCGTCTTCTCACCGCAGAGTCTGAAGCAGCTCGGCGAGGCGGTCGGGATCCACGGGCTTGACGAGGTGATCGTCGAAGCCCGCGCGTAGCGCACGCTCCCGGTCCTCCGCCTGTCCGTAGCCGGTGAGCGCGACCAGACGCTGCGGCTGATGATCCTGCCGCCGGATGAAACGGGCGACCTCGAAACCATCGAGGATCGGCAGCCCAAGATCGACGAGGGCGAGATCGGGCCGAAGCCGGGACGCCGCGCGCACGCCCTCCGTGCCGTCGGCCGCCGCGTAGACCTCGTGGCCTTCCTGCTCGAGCAGGGCCTTGAGCATCTCGCGAGCGTCGTCGTTGTCCTCGACGATCAGCACGCGCCGCCGGATCGTGGGCAGCCGGGCGGTCGCGGCCTGCGCCTTTGAGGGGAGCGCGACACGTGGGAGACGGACGGTGAAGACGCTGCCGAGCCCAGACCCGGGGCTTTCGGCGGTGACGGTTCCGCCGTGCAGCTCGACGAGCATCCGGACCAGCGTGAGCCCGATGCCGAGGCCGCCGTGCGGGCGGTCGAGCGCGCGCTCGGCCTGGAAGAACAGACCGAAGATGCGCGGGAGGACGTCGCGCGCGATGCCGACGCCCTCGTCCTCGATGCGCAGCACGCCGCGATCGCCCTCCGCATACGTCTGCACGCGAATGGTGCGGCCGGCCGGCGTGTACTTCATCGCGTTGGTGAGGAGGTTGAGGATGATCTGGTCCAGGCGCACGGGATCGGCGTCGATGCCGACGGGATCGAGCAGCAGGTCGACGACGTGACGACCTCCCGAGGCGCTGCCGCGTACGACGCTGAGCGCCTGCTCGACGGCCTCGGCGAGGTTCACCGGCCGCCGCTCGAGCACGATCTTGCCGGTGCGCACCCGTGCGGCGTCGAGCAGATCGTCGATGAGCCGCTTGAGGTGCACGACCTGACGCTGGATGACGTCGCGCGGCTTGCGGACATCGTCAATGGTCCGAGCAATATCCAGCACGTCGGCGGCGCTGGCGATGGCGGCGAGCGGATTGCGAAGCTCGTGGCCGAACATCGCCAGGAAATCGTCCTTCGCCCGGTTGGCCGCCTGCGCCTCTTCCAGCAGCAAGACGCGCTCGGCCTCGGCCCGCTTGCGATCGCTGATGTCACGCGCGATCTTCGACGCGCCCACGATAGTGCCGCCGGCATCGCGAATCGGTGAGA
>JBKOZH010000066.1:0-1702 GCA_046725765.1 Candidatus Methylomirabilota bacterium
GCTGGCCGAGCTCACGATGTACACGGAGCTCATGCGCGCGTGCATCCGCTCGGCCGAGGCCGACGCGACGGTGGACGAGTGGGGCGTCATGTGTCCCGTTCCGCTGCAGATCGAGCTGACGCGCAATCTCTTCATGACCGCGTATCCGCGGATGGCGGAGATCCTCGAGCTGCTCGGCTCGAGCAGCTTCATGCTCACGCCGAGCGAGGCCGATTTTCGCAGTCCCGTCGCCGCCGACATCGAGCAGTACCTCGCGACCGACACGTCGACCGCCCGCGACCGGGTCAAGCTCTTCCGCCTGGCGTGGGATATCGCCGGCAGCGCGTTCGGCAGCCGGCAGGTGCTCTACGAGCGCTTTTTCGCCAGCGATCCGCTCACGCGAGCGCGCGCGCTGAACACGCTCTACGAGAAGGCCGACCGAGCCCAGGTGATGGAGCGCGTGCGGCGGTTCCTCGACGAGGACGAGCAGGGAGGTTCCCATGGCGAGCGCAAAGCTTCCGACGCCTGACGAGCTGAAGACGGTCGGCCGGCAGCTCGGGATGCATCTGTCCGACGCCGACGTCGCGTTCTTCCTCGAGACCATGGGCGGCAGCGTCGCGGCGTATCACGCCGTCGAGGCGATGGCCGACTCGATGCCGCCCGTGAAGTATCCGCGTACGCCGGGCTATCGGCCGCAGGGTGCCGAGAACCCGCACAACGCCTGGTACTACAAGAGCGAGGTGCAGGGCGCGCCGACGGGCAAGCTGCGCGGCAAGCGCATCGCGCTCAAGGACAACGTGTGCCTGGCCGGCGTGCCGATGATGAACGGCGCATCCACGCTGGAGGGCTACGTGCCCGACGTCGACGCGACGATCGTCACGCGCATGCTCGACGCCGGCGGCACCATCGTCGGCAAGGTGCACTGCGAGTACTTCTGCTTCTCCGGCGGCAGCCATACGAGCGCCGCCGGTGCCGTCCAGAATCCGCGCAAGCCGGGCTACTCCGCCGGCGGTTCGTCGTCGGGAAGCGCCGCCGTCGTCGCCGCGGGCGAGGTCGAGATGGCGATCGGCGGCGACCAGGGCGGCTCGATCCGTATTCCGTCCGCCTATTGCGGCGTCTACGGAATGAAGCCGACGCACGGCCTGGTGCCGTACACCGGCATCTTCCCGATCGAGCTCACGCTCGATCACACCGGGCCGATGACCGCGACCGTCGCCGACAACGCGCTGCTACTCGAGGTGCTGGCGGGACCCGACGGTCTCGATCCGCGCCAGATGAACGTGAAGACCGCCGCCTACACGAATGCGCTCACCGGTGACGCGCGCGGCCTGAAGATCGCGGTCGTCAAGGAGGGCTTCGGCCATCCGAACTCCGAGCAGGACGTCGACGCGCTCGTGCGCCGCGGTGCCGCGCTCTTCAAGCAGCTCGGCGCCCAGGTCGACGAGGTGTCGATCCCGCTGCACGCCGCCGGTCCCGCCATCTGGACGCCGATCGCCGTCGAGGGCGCGACGTGGCAGATGCTCAACGGCAACGGATTTGGTTTCAACTGGAAGGGGCTGTATGTGACGAGCCTCATCGACGCGCATTCGGCCTGGCGCCAGCGCGCCGACGAGTTCTCCGACACGCTCAAGACCACGATCCTCTTCGGCCAGTACGCGCTCAACAAGTATCGCGGGCACTACTACGCGAAGTCGCAGAACCTCGCGCGCTCGCTGCGCCTCGC
>JBKOZH010000101.1:0-4537 GCA_046725765.1 Candidatus Methylomirabilota bacterium
GTGCCGAGCGCGGCAGCGCGTCGGCGCGCACGCAGGCGACGCGATGGCCGGCGTCGCCCTCGACCGGTGTGAGCGGCACCGCGCGCGACGTGCAGAGCCCGATCTCGACGTGCGCGCAACGACTGGCGAAGCCGCAGCCAGGCGTGCGCGCCCACGCGGGCTCGACCTGGCCGGCGATCGGCACGAGCGGCGTCTGCCGCTTGTCGCGGCCGAGCGTCGGCAGGCAGTCGAGCAGCCCGCGCGTGTACGGGTGCCGCGGATTCGTGAAAATCTGGCGCACCGTGCCGTCCTCGACGAGCTCACCGCGGTACATCACGCCGACGCGGTCGCAGACGCGCACGACGGTGCCCAGGTTGTGGCTGATGTAGAGGATCGCGGAGTGATGCCGGCGGCGGAGCTCGGCGACGAGGTCCAGCACGGCGGCCTCCACGGTGACGTCCAGGCCTGTCGTCGGCTCGTCCATGATCAAGAGCGCCGGCTCGGCGATGAGGGCCATCGCGATGACGATCCGCTGCTGCTGGCCACCCGAGAGCTGGTGCGGATAGCGGTCCATGACGGCCTCGGGATCCGCCAGCCGCACCTCGCGCAGCATCGCCAGCGCACGCTCGTGCGCTCGCGCCGCGTCGCAGCCGTCGTGCGCGATCGGCACTTCCATCAGCTGGCGCCCCACGGTCATCACCGGGTTGAGGCTCGCCATCGGGTCCTGATAGACCATCGCGATGCGCCGCCCGCGTACGGCGCGCAGCTGGTCCTCCCCGAGCGTGACGAGGTCGCGTCCTTCGAACAGGATCTGGCCCCCGGTGATGCGCCCGGATCGGCCGAGGTAGCGCACGATCGACAAGGCCACCGTCGACTTCCCGCACCCCGACTCTCCGACGAGCCCGAGGGCTTCGCCCGCCCGGAGCGAGAGATCGAGACCCGGAATCACCGGCAGCTCGCCCGCGCGCGTCACGTAGGAGACGCGCAGGCCGCGAATGTCGAGAAGCGCGGGCTCAGTCACGGAGGCCGAGCTCCCGCAGACCGACCGCGAGCAGGTTGAAGCCGACGACGAGCGAGGAGATGGCCGCGCAGGGGAACAGCGCCATGTGCGGCCACACCATCATCATTCCGTACGTGTCCTTGACCATGCCGCCCCAGTCCGGATCGGGCGGCGGCAGCCCGATGCCAAGAAATCCGAGGACGCCGATGATGATGACGTTGTAGCCGGTGCGCAGACACATGTCGACGACGAGCGGGCCGCGCGCATTGGGCAGGATCTCGACCAGCATGATGTAGAGGCCCGACTCGCCGCGCATCTTGGCGGCGGCCACGTACTCTCGCTCGCGCAGATCGAGCGTCATGCCGCGCACGATCCGCGCGATGATCGGCGCCTTCGTCAGCGTCAGCACACCGATGATGTTCCAGGCCGACGAGCCGAAGTGCGCCAGGATGATCATGTAGAGGATGATCACGGGGAACGACAACACGATGTCGCACGCGCGCGTGATGACGAGCCCGATGACGCGCCCGTAATAGCCGGCAGCGAGCCCGAGCAGCGAGCCGAGTGCCGCCGCCCCCAGCACGGCCACCGGCGCGATGACCAGCACGGGGCGCGCGCCCCAGAGAATGCGCGAGAGCAGGTCGCGCCCCAGGTGATCGGTGCCGAGCCAGTGCGCCTTCGACGGCGTGGGATTCGCGAGCGCGGCGATGTCACTCGCGTTCGGCGCATACGGCGCGATGAGCGGCGCGAGGAGCGCCAGCATCGCCCACGCGAAGACGATGGCGAGACCGACGGTGGCCGGCGCCGATTCGGTCAGCGCGCCGAGACGGCGCCAGCCGCCGCCGGTGCCGGCGCGCGGCGTCGCCACCGAGGGCGGCACCAGTACTTCGGTGGCGACCGATGGCGTCAGCGCGTCGGGCGTGCTCATGCGTCAGGCCCGGATCCGCGGGTCGAGCAGCATGTAAGCGAGGTCGCCGAGGAGGTTCGTGAGCACCGCCAGAAACACCGCGACGAGCGCGCCGGCTTCGACCAGCGCGATGTCCTTGAACAGCGTGGCCTCGAGCATCATGCGGCCGAAACCCGGATACGCGAACACCGTCTCGACCACGACCACACCGGCGACCAGGTAATTGATCTGCAGCATGATCACGGTGATCGGCGTGATCATCGCGTTGCGCAGCGCGTGGCGCACGATCACGCGGCGGAACGACAGGCCCTTGAGGACCGCCGTGCGGATGTAGGGCCGCTGCATCACCTCGACCATCGAGGCTCGGATCATGCTGACCACATAGCCGGCGTCGAACAGCACGATGACGGCGACCGGCAACACGAGCTGCGCGGCGACCGACCAGCCGCCGCCGGCCACCAGCGTGGCGGTGCCCGGCAGCCAGCCGAGCCAGACGACAAACACGCTCGCGAGGAACACGCCCAGGGCGAACTCGGGAATCGAGGCCACGACCGTGCTCGCCATCAAGATTACGCGGTCCAGGCGTGAGCCCTCGCGCATGCCGGCCAGGACGCCGAGCACCATGGACAGGGGCACGATGCAGGCGAACGCGATGGCGGCGAGCAACGCGGTGTTCACCAGGTGCTTCGCGATGACCTCGCGCACGGGCGCCTTGAAGCGCATCGACTGGCCGAGATCACCGGCGGCGACGGCGCGGAGGTAATCGACGTATCGGACGAGCAGAGGACGGTCGAGGCCCATCTGCTTCGTCAGCTGATCCACCTGATCCTGCGTCGCGTAGGCGCCGAGGATCTTTCGCGCCACCGCGCCGGGTGAGAACTCGTTGAGCGTGAACACGAGGAAGGAGACGACGAAGAGCGTCAGCAGCAGGAACAGCAGGTGCTTCGCGATAAAGCGCGCCATGGTGCGGCGCGCGGCTCAGCCGGAGGCGCGCGGAGCAGCCTGGTAGTTGCGGCGGCCGTACTCGAGACTGTCCTGACGCAGGCGCTTGTCGGTCCCGAACAGGATGTGCTTGGACATGTCCGGCGAATAGCGGCTCGCCGGCGGCGTGCGGCCCAGCGCCTCGGCCAGGCTGCGGATGTGGTGCGGCCCGGCGCCGCAGCAGACGCCGAGGTAGCGCGCGCCGAGATCCAGCGCCGCCTTGCCGAACTCGCTGATCTCGTAGCGGCTGCACAACAGCGGATCGAGCGCGGTCGGGAACGGCCGTCCATCCGGGCTGGCGCCGCGCGGATCGCTGAGGCTCTGGAACGTTGGCTCCGCGGGCGTCGTCCGGTACGGCACTGGCAGCGCCGCGACGTGACAGGTCACGGCGGCGCGCACCTCGCGGAGCACCGGCAGCATGGTGGCCGGTCCGCGCGCGCAGTTCAGGCCGACGACGTCCGCTCCCGCGCCCTGCAGCCGCTTGCACGTCTCGGTGACCGTCCACCCGTCGCGCATCTGGCCCTCGCGCGGAACCGCCAGCGTGATGACGGCCGGCTTGCCCGAGCGCTTGATGGCTTCCAGCGCCATCACGGCCTCGCCGCCGAACGAGTACGTCTCGCCGACGATGAAGTCGACGCCGGCGTCGACCGCCCAGCCGATCTGCTCGTCGAAGATCTTGCGGGCCTGGCGATGCGAGGCCGCGTCGTCCGGCCCGTAGATGCTCGTGTTGCAGATGTCGCCCGCCAGCAATGTGCCCGTGCTGCGCGCGACCTTTCGCGCGATCGCGAGCGCGGCGCGGTTGATCCGCGGGAGGTCCTTCTCGCGCCCGACCATCTTCAGCTTGGCGCGATGCGCGTAATACGTGAAGGCCTCGACGACGTCCGAGCCGGCGCGCACGAAGTCGCGGTGGAGGCCCTCCACCAGGTCGGGGTGCTCCAGAACGACCTCGGGCACGAAGGCGCCCGCTTGCAGATACCCACGCCGCTCGAACTCGAACAGATAGCCCTCCGCGCAGATGACGGGCCCGGCGGCGAGGCGCTCGAGCAACCCGGCGGGCGTGCGCTTGGTCTTGGCCGTTTTGGGCGTCGGCTTCCTGGTCGGCATGACGGCACCATATACCACAAGCGCGGCTCGCGCTGCGCTATGCTCTCGGCCATGCCGATCCGCCCCCGCGTCGCCAGCCTCCCGGTACCTGCGCGCGACGCGATCGATTTCGCTGCGCTGCGCGCGGGACGGCTCGCGCGGCTGCAGACGATGCTCAAGCGCCACGACTTTCCCGTCGCGCTGCTCTACAGCACGCCGAACATCCGCTACGCAACGGGCGTCGACGTCATGTCTGTGTGGACGGCCGGCACGTTCGCGCGCTACTGCCTGGCGCCGGCCGAGGGCACGCCGATCCTGTTCGAGTATTCGGGCTCGATGCACGTGTCGCGAAAGCTCGTGCGCGACGTGCGGCCGGCGTATACGTGGCGCTTCGGGGGCGTCGCCGCGCACGACAAGGCGCGTGAGTGGGCGCGCTCGATTGGCGCCGCGCTCGCCGACCTCGGCCTCGAAGGCGAGCGACTGGCCGTCGACAGGCTCGACACGGTCGGCTTCCTGGCGCTGCAGGAAGCCGGTCTGCATCTCGTGGACGTCGGCCCGGCCACGGTCGACGCGCGCGAGGTGAAGAC
>JBKOZH010000244.1:0-5515 GCA_046725765.1 Candidatus Methylomirabilota bacterium
CACGCTAGCTCCAGGTGGCGCGCCTGGGAGTCCAGGCACCACCGGCCCCGACGATCCCGCCTCACCAGCGGGGCGGCGCGACGCGCGAGTGAAAGCACCACGCGCCGCAGCCATCGTCGGGGCTTTCATTTTTACAAGCCCTCCAGTTGACGCGCGCGCGTTCGTCGTCGACAATCGGGCACCTCAACCGATCGGAGATTACGCGTGCGTCGATTCGACCTCGTTACTCCCGCGAGCCTCGATGACTGCTTGAGCGCCCTGAAGGGGCGCGGCCCCGAGGTAAAAGTTCTCGCCGGCGGCACCGATCTCATCGCCCAGCTCAAAGTCGGCATGCTGAAGGTCGCCACCATCGTGGACCTTTCGGGCGTGGCGGATTTGCGTGTGCTCGAGGGCGACGCGCAGCGCGGGTTCCGTATCGGGGCCGCCGTCACCGCGCGCACGCTCGAGCGCGACACCAAGCTCGCCGCCGCGCTGCCCTCGCTGTCGGAAAGCGGCGCGCTCGTCGGCTCGATCCAGATCCGCAATCTCGCCACGCTCGGTGGCAACGTCTGCAACGCGGCACCGTCGGCCGACATGGCGCCGCCGCTCATCGCGCTGGACGCGGAGGCGGTGATCGTCGGTGCGGGCGGGCGGCGGCGCGTGCCCATGGCGTCGTTCTTCAAGGGCGTGCGGCAGACGGTGCTCGCGCCGGACGAGCTGCTCGTGGAGTTCGTCGTCCCCGCGACGGGACCCAAGAGCGGCGGCGCGTACCTGCGCCACACGCCGCGCCGCGAGCTCGACATCGCCGTCGTCGGCGTCGCCTCGCACGTCTCACTCGCCGACGGCGTGTGCCGCAAGGCGCGCATCGCGCTGGCCGCGGTTGCGCCGACTCCCGTGCGCGCGACGGCCGCCGAGCAAGCGCTCGAGGGCCAGCCGCTGACGGCGCAGGCGATCACGCGCGCCGCCGATCTCGCGGTCGAGGCGGCGCGGCCGATCAGCGACCAGCGCGGCTCGGCCGAGTTTCGGCGTCATCTGGTGCGTGTCCTCACGCGCCGCACACTGGCCATCGCGCTCGAGCGCGCGACGGCCTGAACGGAGGTTCTCGTCGTGGCCAAGCAGGTCCTGAGTCTGACCGTCAATGGCGAGCCCGTCGAGGCGCTCGTGCAGCCCTACGTCACGCTGCTCGACGCCCTCCGCGAAGACTTCGGCCTTACCGGACCGAAGGAGGGATGCGGCACGGGCGATTGCGGCGCGTGCTCGATCCATCTCGACGGGAAGCTCGTGGCGAGCTGCCTGGTCCTCGCGATGCAGGCACGCGGGCGCGCCGTGACCACCATCGAGGGGCTCGCCCGCGGCGGCGCGCTTACGCCCCTGCAAGATGCGTTCGTCCGTCACGGCGTGGCGCAGTGCGGATTTTGCATTCCCGGCGTGCTGATGTCGGCCGCCGCGCTGCTCGCCGAGAACGCGAAGCCCTCTGCAGAAGACATTCGGTACGCGATCGCCGGCAACCTCTGCCGGTGCACCGGGTACACGAAGATGGTCGAGGCGATCTCTGAGGCGGCGATCGCCGGCGTGAAAGGATAGCGGCATGTCAACGGTGATGAAGACGACGCGTGACGTCAAGGGAGTGGGGCTTTCCATTCCGCGCCCGGACGGTCCGGAGAAGGTCACCGGCAAGGTGCAGTACGTCGCCGATATCCAGCCGAAGAGCTTGCTGCACGCCAAGCTGCTGCGCAGCCCGCACGCGCACGCGCGCATCAAGCGGATCGACACGAGCCGCGCCAAGGCGCTGGCCGGCGTCCGCGCCGTCCTCACGGCGGCCGACATGCCGTATCTGAAGAAGAAGGCGCCGACGCGCGCGCACGCCGTCCTCGCCATCGATCGCGTCGTCTTCGCGGGACAGCCGGTGGCGGCCGTCGCTGCCGACGAGGTCGCGATCGCCGAGGAAGCGCTCGATCTCATCGACGTCGAGTACATGGTGTTGCCCGCCGCGGTCGATCCGCTCGAGTCGATGAAGCCCGGCGCGCCGCCCGTCGCCGAGACTGGCACCGAAGCCGACACCAGCGAGGCGCAGGCGCACGGCAGCGTTTCGGGTGTCGCGACGGTCGCCAAGCCCGCGAAGGCCGTGAACATCTCGCAGCAGGCCAAGCTCGCGCGCGGCGACGTCGCCAAAGGGTTGGCGGAGTCGGACGTCGTCATCGAGAAGACCTACCGCGTGCCGATGGTCCATCAGGGCTACCTCGAGCCGCACGCCGTGCTCGCGCAGTGGGATACGACCGGGCAGCTCACGCTGTGGGCGAGCACACAGGGCTCGTTCAACACGCGGAGCGAGGTCGCCGACGTGCTCGAGATCCCGGAGAACCGAATCAAGGTCATTCCGGTCGAGTGCGGGGGCGGGTTCGGCGGCAAGATCCGTGCGCTCTGCGAGCCGGTCACGGCGGAGCTGGCACGTGTGACCGGCCGGCCGGTGCGTTATGTCATGACCCGGCGCGAGGAGCTCATCGCCGGCATGCCCGCGCCGCAGGTGATCATCAAGCTCAAGACCGGGGTGAAGCGCGACGGCACGCTGATGGCGCTCGACGGCGAGGTCGTCATCGAGTCGGGCGCGTTCTCCGGCGCCGTGCTCGCGGTCGGCGCAGTGTTCCTGGCGAGCCTCTACAAGTGGCCGGCGTTCGAGGTGCGGGGCTTCGAGGTCCTGACGCACAAGCCATCGATCGCCGCCTATCGTGCACCCGTCGCGCCGCACACGATCTACGCGATCGACTCGCACATGGACCAGATCGCCGATGCGATCGGGCAGGATCCCGTGGCGTTCCGGCTCCGCCACGTCCAGCGCGAGGGCGAGCCGATGGCCAACAACCAGCCGTGGGCGAGCAACGGCGGCTATGAAGTGCTCGAGCGCATCGCGCAGCACCCGTTGTGGAAGCAGCGCGAGGAATGGAAGAAGAGCGCGCCGGCGGGCAAGCTCCGTGGCACCGGGCTGTCGCTCGGCGGCTGGCTCGGCGGATTGCAGCCGACCGGCGCGACGGTCCGACTCAATCCCGACGGCTCGCTCAGCGTCCTGACTGGGCAGGTCGACATCGCGGGTACCAACATCGCGCTCGCGCAGATCGCCGCCACCGCGTATGGCGTGGACATCGATCGCGTCAAGATCACCACGGGCGACACCGACGTGGCGCCGATGACGGGACTGAGCGCCGGCAGCAAGACCGTGTACACGGTCGGCGCGGCGGTCCTGCAGGCCGCGCAGGACGCGCGGCGACAGACGCTCGAGATCGCCGCCAAGGAGCTCGAGGCCGCCGTACAGGACCTCGAGATCGAGGACGGCAAGGTCGTCGTGCGCGGCGTGCCCGACAAAGGCGTGACGATCGCGTCGATCGGCAAGAAAGGCAACCTCTACATGTCGAAGGTTCCGCCGGTCCTCGGCGTCGCGAACCCCGCCTTCACGCAGCAGGCGCCCGCGTTCGCGGCGCAGCTCGCGCGGATCGAGGTGGATCCGGACACGGGCGAGGTGACGCTGCACGGGTTCGTGGTCGTGCAGGACGTCGGCAAGGCGATCAACCCGCTCGCGTGCGAGGGGCAGATGCAGGGCGGCGCCGTGCAGAGCCTCGGCATCGCGCTGACCGAGGCGCTGATGTACGACGACAAGGGACACCTGACGAACCCGAGCCTGCTCGACTACCGCAAGCTGACGGCCGCCGACTTGCCGAATATCGAGTGCATCATCGTCGAGAAGCCGTCGCCGGCCGGACCGTTCGGCGCGCGCGGTGTCGGCGAGCCGCCGATCGTGCCGGCGCCGGCGGCCATCGCGAACGCCATCGAGGATGCGACGGGCGTGCGGCTGACCGAGGTGCCGATGACGCCGGAGAAGATCGCGCTGTCGATCGCCAAGTCTCGGTCATAGAGGTACACACGATGAATGCTGGAGAAATCTTCGTCGCAGGCAAGTGGCAGGCGCCGGCAGCCGGCGAGACCTATCGCCCGATCAACCCCGCGAACGAGGAGCCACTGACGGCGGTCGGCAAGGGTGACGAGCGCGACATCGACGCCGCCGTGGCCGCCGCGCGGAAAGCGTTCGATTCCGGGCCGTGGCCGAAGATGAGCGCGCACGAGCGTGGGCGCATCGTCTGGCGGCTCGGCGACCTCATCACGAAGAACCTCGACGAGATGGCCAAGCTCGAGAGCCTCTGCACCGGCAAGACGATGTTCGACTCGGGCAAGGTCGAGATCCCGTTCGCCGCCGACGTGTTTCGCTACTTCGCCGGCTGGGCGACGAAGATCCACGGCGACACGCTGGCCATTCGCCCCGGGGCCTTCACCTTCACGCTGCGCCAGCCCGTCGGCGTGGTGGGCGCCATCGTGCCGTGGAACTTTCCGTTCCTGCTCTCGTCGTGGAAGCTCGCGCCGGCGCTGGCCGCGGGCAACACCATCGTGCTCAAGCCGGCTTCGCAGACGCCGCTGACCGCGCTCAAGTTCGCCGAGCTCTGCCAGGAGGCGGGCCTGCCCGAGGGCGTCGTCAACGTCGTCACCGGACCCGGCGGCAAGGTCGGCATGGCGATGGTGCGCGACCCGCGCGTCGACAAGATCGCCTTCACGGGCTCGACCGAGGTCGGCAAGCAAATCATGCGCGAAGCCGCCGGCACGCTGAAGCGCCTGTCGCTCGAGCTCGGCGGCAAATCGCCCAACATCGTGTTCGCTGACGCCGACATGGAAGCCGCGGTCAAGGGGGCCTTGACCGGGATCTTCTACAACAAGGGCGAGGTCTGCGCCGCGGGCTCGCGGCTGTTCCTGGAGGATTCGATCCACGATGCGTTCATGGGGAAGCTCACCGATCGCGTGAAGGGGTTGACGGTCGGCGACCCGATGGACAAGGCCACCCGGATGGGCCCCGTCGTCTCGAAGGCGCAGATGGAGACGGTCCTGTCCTACATCGAGGCCGGCAAGCAGGAGGGCGCGCGTCTCGTCGCCGGCGGCGGGCGTGCCACCGTCGGCAACGGCAAGGGCTATTTCATCCAGCCGACAATCTTCGACGACGTGCGGAACACGATGAAGATCGCGCGCGAGGAGATCTTTGGCCCCGTGCTCTCCGTCATTCCGTTCAAGTCGCTGGACGAGGGGCTCGCCGAAGGCAACAACACGACGTACGGGCTGGCGGCCGCCGTGTGGACGCGCGACGTCGCGAAGGCCATGCGCGCCGCGCAGGCGATCCGCGCCGGCACCGTGTGGGTCAATGCGTACAACCTCTTCGATGCCGCGCTGCCGTTCGGCGGCTTCAAGGAATCCGGCTTCGGGCGCGAGATGGGCGCGGCGGGCCTGGAGCACTACACGGAAGTCAAAACAGTCTGGGTCGACCTCTCCTGATCGATAGGTGAGAGGGCGCCGCCCGCGCGTCAAGGCGACGGGCGGCGCCGCGACGACGCTAGGCCTTGCGGACGTTCGCCGCCTGCAGGCCCTTCGGGCCACGCGTCACCTCGAACTCTACGCGGTCACCCTCGACGAGGCTCTTGAAGCCCTGCGCCTGGATCGCGCTGTAGTG
>JBKOZH010000276.1:0-9109 GCA_046725765.1 Candidatus Methylomirabilota bacterium
TGGTCCATCACCTGCATGATCCCGCGCTTCTCGAAGCTCGGATCGTTCTGCAGCTCCATCGTGTCGAAGACCGCGCCCGCCGGCACGCCGACGCCGCTGATCAGCGTCATCGCTTCTTCCTTCGTGTGCTTGCGCGTCCACTCGGTGATGAGCGCGTCGAGCTCGACTTCGTTCTGGAGTCGGGCCTCGCCGGTGGCAAAGCGCGGATCGTCGATCAGCTCGGGGCGCCCGATGAGCTTCATCAGTCGCGCCCAGTGCTCGGGATTCGCGCGGCTCGTGATGATGTAGACCCAGTCGTTGGAGCCGTACGGTCGGCACTGGTAGAGCCCCGAAGGCGCGTTGGCGCCCATGACGCTCTTGGGCCCGCGTCGCTGCGCGGCTTTGCCGGTGCGCGCCTGAACCGCAAAGCAGGTGCGCATGTAGTGGAGCATCGCGTCCTGCATCGCGACCTGCAGACGCCGCCCCTTGCCGGTCCGCTGCCGCTCGTGCAGCGCGCCGAGAATCGTGATCGCCATCAGCATGCCGGTGCCGGTGTCGCCGAAGCTCGGGCCGGGCTTTGCGGGTGGACGGTCGGGGTAGCCCGTCACACTCATCATGCCGCCGGCGGCCTGCGCGATCATGTCGAAGGCGAGCCCCTTCTCGTATTTGCTGCCGGTGCCGAATCCCTGGATCGAGCAGTAGATGATGCGCGGGTTGAGCTTGCGCACCTCGTCGTAGCCGAGCCCCAGGCGCTCGATCGTCCCCGGCGCCATGTTCTCGACCGTAATGTCGGCCTTGCCCAACAAGTCCTTCACGAGCGCCAGCCCGCGCGGCGACTTGAGGTCGAGCGTCAGCGACTTCTTGTTGGCGTTGAACATGTGGAAGTACCACGGGTCGTCGGGAGCCTTGCCAGGAAGCACCCGGCGTGCGGGATCACCGGTCTTCGGGTTCTCGATCTTGACTACTTCGGCGCCCAGCCAGGCCAGCGTCTCGGTGCACGACGGCCCCGCCTCGAACTGGGTGAAATCGACCACGCGGATGCCCGTGAGAAATTCGAGGTCCTGGCCACTGTCGCTCATCGCGTCTCCCCTCACGGCTTCTTCAGGCGAATGTCCTCGTAGGGCGCGGCGAAGTACAGCAACGGGTTCAGGCCGATGCCCGGCTCCTCCACGCGTGGTCCCACACCGTGCAAGGTGGCGGGCTCGAAAATCGGCGCGTGCATGACCCGCTCGTGCATCAGTCGCTGAATCTGATGAAGCGTGGCTTCGCGCCGCTTGCGGTCGCGCTCCTGCGCCTGGGTGCGGAACAGGTCGTCGATGTCCGGATAACCGCCATAGGCGTATGTGGAGCTGCTGATGACGAACGCCTCGATGCGTGAGGCGGCGTTGCCCTGTGCCGCCGTCACGGTCAGGATGAGCCCCTGCAGCTTCTTCGTTCGCCACGCCTCCATATAGGTCGCGCGCTCCATGCTACGCACCCGCGTGCGAATTCCGACCTGGGCCAGGCTGTTACTGAGAGCCTCGCCCATGGTGGTGAATGGAGGGAGCGGCGTCACATCGCCGGCATCGAAACCGTTGGGATAACCCGCCTCCGCGAGCAGGCGCTTGGCCTGCGCCACGTCATAGGGATAGGGCTCGATCCGCAGCGCGAAGTCCAGGAGGCTGGGGATGATCGATCCGTTCAGACGCGAATACCCGAGTCGCTCTGCCTCGTTGATGCCTTGCTTGTCGATGGCGAGGTTGGCCGCCAGTCGTACGCGGCGATCGGCCCACGGCGACTTCGGCTTCCACTGCTCCGGGAATTCGACCCACCAGCTCGCGGTAGGGATGACGTGGAGCAGCCGAAGCTTGGGGTCGGCCTTGATGGTCGCCGCCTCGAGGCCGACCATCAGATAGCCGAGATCCGCTTCGCCCGTCTTCAGCATTGCCAGGCGCGTGGTGCGATCGGGGACGCCCTTGATAACGACACGCTTAAGCGACGGCTTCTTGCGCCAGTACTGCTCGTTCGCCTCGAGCACCAGCTCCGTGCCCGGGCTCATCCGGACAAACCGAAGAGGTCCCAATCCCACAGGGTGACGAACAAACCCATCCTCGCCGACCTTCTCGATGTATTTCTTGGGCACGATCCACGCTGCGCCGGTAAACGGCGTGGCGTAGAACACGAGAAAGTCCGGCCAGGGGCTGTTCAGAACGAACCGCACGCGATGGGGGTCGACGATCTCGACGGCCTTGACCCGCTCGTGCAGGATCTTGCTCGAGACGCCCCGGTAGCGCGCAAAGCTGAACTTGACGTCCTCGGCTGTAAACGGGTCGCCGTTGTGGAACCTGAGCCCCTCTCGTAGCTTGAATTCGTACACGAGCCCGTCCGCACTCTCTTTCCACGACTCGGCCAGGCACGGCGCCATGTTGTTGCCGGGCAGCGGCTTGATGAGCGCGTCATGCAGAGCGTACAGAAAGACGAATGGCGTGCTGAGTCCCGAGGTCTCGGCGGGATCGAGAAACGTCGGAGCGATGGAGGCATCGAACGCGATGGTCAGCTCGCCTTCGGGCCGGTGTTGGCCGGCGGCGTCCCCGCCCCATGTCGCGAGGATCAAGAATGACGCGAACACCACGCCGACTTTGGCGATCATAGACTCCTCTCGACCTGACCGTGATCCTACAGCCTCACGCAGGTGAGCGGAGTATAGTCCTCCTCCCAGGAGGCGCATATCGATGGATCCTACGCACTGGGTCGGCACCTGGACGGCCGCGCCGGCGCCGGCGGAAGGCGCCGCCTTCAGCAACCATACGCTGCGCATGATCCCACGAGTCAGCATGGGCGGTAGCCGGTTACGCGTTCGAATCTCGAACGCCTACGGCCTTCGCCCGCTGGCGGTCGGCGCGGCGTGCGTCGGTCTTCGGAGCTCGGGACCGGCGGTCGTGCCGAGCTCGAACCGGCGGCTCACCTTCGGCGGCGACCGGAGCACGATGATCGCCGCCGGCACCCACATCGTCAGCGATCCGGTTGAGCTGGCGTTCGCGCCACTGTCGGACCTCGCGGTGAGCGTGCACCTGCCCCAGGACCTGCCCGTGAGCTTCGGGATCACCGGGCGCTACGCGCGGCAGACCAACTACGTCTCGCCGCCGGGAGATTTCACGTCCGACGAGGTCATGCCCGTCGGCCGCCTCACCGACGACTGGTACTTCGTCTGCGGCGTCGACGTCGTCGCCCCGAAGGAAACGGGCGCGATCGTCGCGCTCGGCGACTCGCTGACCGACGCCAACATCTCGACGCACGACGGGCATCACAGCTGGCCCTCCCAGCTCGCGCGGCGGCTCGTCGCGCGACCCAGCGGACGGCCGATGGCGGTGATGAACCAGGGACTCGGCGGCAATCGCATCCTGCACGACATCCGCGGCGACAGCGGGCTGCGCCGCTTCGACCGCGACGTGCTCGCGCAGCCCGGCGTCACGCACACCATCATCATGCTCGGCACCAATGATTTGCGGAACCGGTGGGGCAAGCCCGAGGAAGAGGTCAGCGCCGCGCAGATGATCGCCGGACTCAAGCAATTCGCCGTGCGCGGCGGGACGCGCGGGATCCGCGTCATCGCCGCGACGCTGACGCCGTTCGAGAACGAGACCTTCCTGCCCGGCGCCTGGAATCCCAAGCGCGAGGCAATCAGACAGCAGGTCAACGACTGGCTGCGCAAAGCCGATGCCTTCGACGCGATCGTCGACTTCGACCGGGCGCTGCGCGATCCCGATCATCCGACGCGGATGCTGCCGGTCTACGATTGCGGCGATCACCTGCACCCGAGCGATCTCGGCTATCGCGCGATGGGCGATGCCGTCGAGCTCGCGCTCTTGGACTAGTTAGTCGCGCTTCGACTGAGGATCAACGCATGGCACGACTGAACGGAAAAGTGGCGGCGATCACCGGCGGCGCATCGGGCATCGGTGAGGCGACGGTACGACGGTTCGTGGCGGAAGGCGCCAGAGTCGCCTTCGCCGACCGCGACGTCGATCGCGGCAAGCGCGTCGCGGCGGAGCTCGGAGCGAGCGCGTGGTTCACCGAGGCGCACATGGAGCGCGAGAGCGAGGCCGCGGGCTTCGTTCGGCAGGCCGCCGAGCGCTTCGGGCGACTCGACGTGCTGGTCAACAACGCTGGGGTTCGCAGCTATCACACCGTGGCCGACGCGACCGCAGAGAGCTGGGAAGAGATCCTGGCCGTGAATCTCAAAGGCTACGCGTTCTGCGCCAAGGCCGCCATTCCGCTGATACGGCAGGGCGGCGGCGGGAACATCGTCAACGTTGCGTCGGTGCGGTCGGTGACGAGCGTCGGCAAGACCACTCTGTACGACACCACCAAGGCGGCGGTCGCGGGGCTCACGCGCGGGATGGCGGTGGATCACGCGGCGGACGGCATCCGCGTGAACGCCGTCTGCCCCGGGCCGATCTTCACGCCGTTTCACGAGAAGCGCACCCGTGAGCTGGGCCGCACGCTCGAGCAGTACCGCGAGGACGCCGCGAAGAGCACGATCCTGAAGCGTCCCGGCACGCCCGAAGAAGTCGCCGCGTGCATCCTGTTTCTCGCGTCCGACGACGCCTCGTTCGTGACGGGCACGCTGCTCTTCGTCGACGGCGGCCTGACCGCGATGTGACGATCCGAATCCTTTTCTCGTCCGTAATACAGGGCGAGAGGAGGGATGAGGATGCGCCTCAAGGACACGCTCGGCGTCGCGTGCGCGGCGATGGTGATCGTCGTGGCTCCCACCGTCGCGAGGGCAGAGCCTCAGATCGAGATCCGCATTTTCCAGTTTCGCCCTGGCCGCCTCGAGATCAAGGCCGGTACGACGGTCGCGTGGACCAACCAGGACGCCATCACGCACACCGTGACGTCCGGCACACCCGAGGCGCGCAACGGTCACTTCAGTCAGCGGCTCGACGGCAAGGGCACAACCACGACCGTCGAGTTCAGCGCGCCCGGCGTCTATCCGTACTTTTGCGAGAGGCATCCCTCGATGCGCGGCGAAATCCGCGTCGACTAGAGCCCGAAACCCACTCATCCGAAACCCGGAGGGCAACGACCATGAACAGGACAACGGTGGCGAAGTCTGTTTGCGCGCTGGCAGCCATTGCGGCACTCGGCACGGGTTGCGCGGGGTCAGCGTCGACACCTCAGATGTCGGGCAGCCACGTGCAGAGCGCGGCCGCGACGTCGACCACGCCGGCGGCGACGCTGCGGACGACGCTCAACGCGCTGCTCAGCGAGCACGTCATCCTCGCCGCCGCGGCGACGAGCGCGGCACTCGACGGGCGCGACGCCGAGTTCAAGGCCGCCGCGGGCGCCCTCGACGGCAACTCGATCGATATCGCCAAGGCGATCGGGTCCATCTACGGCACGGATGCCGAGCGGGCGTTTCTGCCGCTCTGGCGCCGTCACATCGGGTTCGCCGTCGATTACACCGTCGGCGTGGCGACGAAAGACCGCGCCAAGCAGCAGCAGGCGGTCGACAATCTCGTCGCCTACACGCAGGACTTCGGGGCGTTCCTCGAATCGGCCAATCCGAACTTGCCGAAGGCCGTGGTGGCCGATCTGGTGAAGCATCACGTCGTCACCCTCAAAGAGGTCATCGACGCCCAGGCGTCACGCGACTACGCGCGCGCGTATGCGGCCCAGCGTATGGCCATGGCGCACATGAAGATGATCGCCGATCCCCTCGCCGAGGCGATCGTGAAGCAGTTCCCCGACCGATTTACGGCGAGCGCGAAGTAGCCGCCGATCTCGGATCGACACGGGGCGCCCCGGCTCACGCCGGGGCGCTCTCACACCTCGCGCGTTGACATCGATGTGACCGCTCTCTACAGTGCCCGGACGATGACGTCGACCGCTCCCGCCATCACCCGGTCCATGCGGAGGCGCGCGCCGCTCGCCATCGCGAGCCTGCTCACGGCCGCGTGCGCGACGGCTGCGCCGCATCCTCCGATCGGCGTGATGTGGGGCTACATCAGCAAGGCCACCAATTCGCCGAATCTGGAGATCGTCGGCTATGCCCCGGATCGGCCCTCGTGCGAGTACAGCCGCGCCGTGCGACAGACACGCCGTGGCGTGCCGATTCCGGCGCAGCTATCCGATCAATGCCAGCAGCTGGCCGTGCTGCCGTACCGCGAGGGCGCGGACTCCGTCTACTGGGTGTTCGGTCCAGACATGGAGGAGTTCGGAGTCGGTGCGAACGATCCCAACGTCTGCGTGACCATGCGGGAGCAGGCGGTGCAGTTGCTCCCCCTCGCCGTGCTCGGCGCGTGCGAGCCCGTCGTCGTGAAGCGCGTGATGTAGGACTCACCTCAGGAGGTACCGAACGATGCGCATGAGCGGAAAGATCGGGATCGTCACCGCGGCCGCCTCCGGCATGGGGCGGGCTGGCGCGCTGCGGTTTGCGCGCGAGGGAGCCTCCGTGGCTGTCGTGGACATCGATTCGGATGGCGTGCACCGGGTCGTCAAGGAGATCACTGGCGCCGGCGGCACCGCCCACGGAATCGTCGCGGATCTCACGAAGGACGACGACTCGCGCCGCATCGTCTGGGACACCATTCACCGCTTCAAGGGCCTCGATTTCGTCTGGAACCACGTCGGGCATCCCGGCCCCGCCGCGGTCGAAGGCATCGACCTGGACGCGTTCGATCTCGCGATCGACCTGAATCTGCGGACGGTCCTGATCACGACGGAAGCAGCGATTCCCGAGATACGCGCGCGCGGCGGCGGCAGCCTGCTCTTCACCGCCTCCACGTCCGGCCTCGTCGGCTCGGGCTTCAGTCCCGTGTACTCGATGTGCAAGTTCGGCGTGGTCGGCTTCGTCAAGAGCCTGGCGCTTCGCCTCGCCAGGGACAATATCCGC
This sequence comes from Candidatus Methylomirabilota bacterium, assembly GCA_046725765.1. Lineage (GTDB taxonomy): Bacteria > Methylomirabilota > Methylomirabilia > Rokubacteriales > CSP1-6 > AR12. The sequence goes on from JBKOZH010000276.1 coordinate 6,857, forward strand.
GTGAACGCGATCTGTCCGGGTCCGATCGACACGCCGATGCTGCGTGTCTTCGTCGCACGCCCGGATCAAAAATCGACGCTCGGCGTGGATCCGGAGGAGCTCGTGGCCAAGCGCGCGCACGGCTCGGTCCCTCTCGGCCGCACCGGGAAGCCCGACGAGATCGCGAACGCCGCGCTGTTCCTCTTGTCCGACGAAGCGTCGTTCGTGACCGGCGCCGCGTTGCCGGTCGACGGCGGAGTGACGGCGGCGTGAGTGGCGGCCTCAGTCCTCGACGATCGACAGCGCCAGCTTCGGGCAGCGTCGCACAGCGTGCTCCACACGCTCCCGCAGCGCCTGCGGCGGCTGCTCGTGCTTGATCTGCAGCCGGTCGTCATCGTCGACGACGAAGATTTCCGGCACGAGCCGCGCGCACACGGCGTTGCTCTCGCAGAGCGTGCGGTTCACGACGACGCGCATGCCGTCCTCCTCTGGCAGCCTTGGCAGAGTCTAGCTGACACGATACATGCGAACTCACCATCGGCGGTGACAAGGAGTCCCCTATGAGCACCGTCTCCACGCCGACGACCATGCTGCCCCTGGACGAGATCAATCTGGCCAGCTTCGACTTCTGGCTTCGCGACGACGTGGAGGGCGCGCTGGCCAAGCTCCGCCATGAGCGGCCCGTGGCGTGGCACCAGCACCCCGACTCCGGCAAAGGCTTCTGGTCGATCACACGCTTCGACGATGTCGCCGCGGCCACGCGCGACTGGGAGACCTTCAGCTCGGCGTATGGCATCCAGGTGATGACCGACCCCGAGGACATGCCGTACATGACCGCTATCCGCTCGATGATCTCCACCGATCCCCCGAAGCACACGAAGCTCCGAGGCGTGGTGAATCGCGGCTTCACGCCGAAGATGATCGGGAAGGCGGAGGGCGCGGTGCGGGAGCGCGCCCGCCGGATCGTCGACGCCATCGCGCCGAAGGGCGAGGCCGAGTTCGTCACCGAGGTGGCTGACGCGCTGCCTGTCGCGATCATCTGCGACATGATGGGCGTGCCGGAGGGCGATCGCGCGAAACTGCTCGATCTGACCAACCGCCTCCTGGCCGGCGGCGACAAGCAGTTCGGCGGCACGCGCGAGTCCCTCCTGGAAGCGGCCGGCGAGCTCCGTCAATACGGATTGTGGCTCGGCAAGAAGCGACTCGAGCATCCGGAGAACGATCTGACCACCACGCTCGTGCACGCCGAGGTGGATGGTGAGGCGATGCCGCCAGAGGACCTGGGGCCGTTCTTCCTCCTGCTGATCGCCGCGGGGAACGAGACCACGCGCACGGCGATCAGTCAGGGGATGTGGGCCTTCACGCAGTTCCCGGACGAGAAGCGCAAATGGCAGGCGAATCTCGACGGGCTGAGCGCCTCGGCGGTCGAGGAGATCATCCGCTGGGCGAGCCCGGTGATGCACATGCGGCGCACGGTCACGCACGACACGACGTTCGGCGGTGTGCAGATGCAGAAGGGCCAGAAGATCGCGATGTGGTACATCTCGGCCAACCGCGACGAGAAGTACTTCCCGAATCCCTACCGCTTCGACATCGCGCGCACGCCGAACGAGCAGGGCGCGTTCGGAACCGGCGGCGCCCACTTCTGCCTGGGCTCACACCTCGCGCGCCGCGAGGTCACGGCGATGTTCGTGGAGCTGTTTCGCCGACTGCCGGACATCGAGGCCACGGCCGAGCCGGAGAAGCTGCGCTCGAACTTCATCCGCGGCATCAAGCGTCTGCCGGTGACGTTCAAGCCAGCCTGACGTGGCGACTGGCGCGGTCTGATCGGCCCGTCGAGCGAGCAAGCGGTCAGAAAATCGCGTCGTCGGTCGACGTCATGAGAACGCACGTACAGCCGGTCTCACTCCAGACACGACGATCGACGCTCTCGGCTTCCGATCTCAGATAGTCGCCGGGATAGAGCTTCTTCGCGTCGACCATGAGCTCGCCATCGAGCAGATGGAGCTCTTCGACGCCCGCGTGCCGGTGCGGCGGATAGTCCGTGCCCGGGGCGAGCCGGACCAGCATGCTGACGCGCTTCTTGTCCGTGTCGGTCGCGAGCAGCTTGCATGAGATGCCGGGCGCGGCAGCGAACCATTCGGGCTCGGGCGACTGTTGCGGCGCGGGCAGCAGTGGCAGAGTGCCGGCCTCGTCCGCGACTCGGCGCGCCAGGCGATCCCAGAGCGATGCGGACGGACGCAGCACGTCCGTCGGCCACGACACGAAGGAGCT
>JBKOZH010000329.1:0-12176 GCA_046725765.1 Candidatus Methylomirabilota bacterium
CGCGCGTCACCGTTGGCACGAGCGCGGAACAGCCTCATAATGGACGCTCGATGGCCAGCGATCGGATCATCGTCCGTGGGGCCCGCGAGCACAACCTCAAGAACATCGACGTCGAGCTCCCCCGCGATCAGCTCGTCGTGCTCACCGGGCTCTCGGGCTCGGGCAAGTCCTCGCTCGCGTTCGACACGATCTACGCCGAGGGGCAGCGCCGCTACGTCGAGTCGCTCTCCGCCTACGCTCGCCAGTTCCTCGAGCAAATGGAGAAGCCCGAGGTCGACTCGATCGAAGGCCTCTCGCCGGCGATCTCCATCGAGCAGAAGACCACCAGCAAGAACCCCCGCTCCACCGTCGGCACCGTCACCGAGATCTACGACTACCTGCGCGTGCTGTTCGCGCGGGTCGGCGTCCCGCACTGCCCGGAGTGCGGCAAGGTCATCTCCGCGCAGACGGTGCAGCAGATGGTCGATCGCGTGCTTCTGCAGCCGGCCGGAACGCGGCTGCTCGTGCTGGCGCCCGTCGTGCGCGGCCGCAAGGGCGAGTACAAGAAGCTCTTCTTCGATCTCCAGCGGCAGGGCTTCTCACGGGTGCGGGTCAACGGCGCCGTGCGCGAGCTGGGCGAGGAGATCGACCTCGACAAGAAGCGCAAGCACACGATCGAGGTCGTGGTGGACCGTCTCGTCGTCAAGGAGGGCCTCGGCGCGCGGTTGGCCGACTCGCTCGAGACGGCGCTCCGCCTGGCCGACGGCGTCGTGCAGATCGAGACGCCGGGAGACGGCGACGGTCGTAACAGCGCCGCGCAAATAGGAGGGTCTGGGGGGAGCGGTACGGGCCCCCCATTCAAAAGAGAGCCCATGCTCTTCTCGGAGCGGCTCGCCTGCGCCGACTGCGGCATCTCGTTCCCCGAAGTCTCGCCGCGCATGTTCTCGTTCAATAACCCCTACGGCGCCTGCCCGGAGTGCGGCGGCATCGGCACGCGGTTCGAGATCGACCCCGAGCGCGTCGTGCCCAACGCCAATCGCTCGCTCAAGGCCGGCGCGCTCGCGCCGTGGGCGGGACGCGAGAACTCCTACTTCAAGCAGACGCTGGCCGCGCTGTCGAAGCAGTACAAGTTCTCCCTCGACGAAGCGTGGGGAAAGCTCAAGCGGGCCGTGCGCGACGTCGTGCTGCACGGCGACCGCGATGGCGGCTTCGAGGGCGTGGTGAAGCTGCTGGAGCGGCGCTATCGCGAGACCGAATCCGAGGAGGCGCGGCGCGAGATCGAGGCGTTCATGGCCGAGCGGCCGTGCCCCGTGTGCCGCGGCTCACGACTGCGCCGCGAGTCGCTGGGCCTGAAGATCGCCAACAAGTCGATCGCCGACGTCGTCCGCTTGACCATCAAGGACGCGGCGACGTTCTTCAACACGCTGACGCTTGGCGAGCGCGAGGCGGCCATCGCGCGGCGCGTGCTGAAAGAGATCCGCGAGCGCCTGGGATTTCTCGCCAACGTCGGCCTCGAGTATCTGACGCTGGACCGTCCGGCGGGCACGCTGTCCGGCGGCGAGGGGCAGCGCATCCGGCTGGCGACCCAGATCGGCTCGAGCCTGGTGGGCGTCCTCTATATATTGGACGAGCCCTCCATCGGCCTGCACCAGCGTGACAACCGCCGCCTGCTCGACACGCTCAAGCGCCTGCGCGACCTCGGCAATACGGTGCTGGTCGTCGAGCATGATGAAGAAACGATCCGCTCGGCAGACTATGTCGTTGATCTTGGTCCTGGCGCTGGAGAACTTGGCGGCCACGTGGTGGCGATCGGAACGCCCGACGAGATCATTGCCAATCCCCGCTCGCTGACCGGGCAGTTCCTCTCCGGAGCGCGCGCGATCCACGTGCCGGCGACGCGCCGCAAGGGCACGGGTCATTCGCTGATCATCCACGAGCCGCGCGAGCACAACCTCAAGGGCCAGCCGGTGGCGATTCCGCTGGGGACGTTCACGTGCGTGACCGGCGTGTCGGGCTCGGGCAAGTCGACGCTCGTCAACGACATCCTCTATCGCGCGCTGGCGCAGATGCTCCACCGCGCGCAGGATCGACCGGGCGCGCACACGCGGATCGAGGGCGCACAGCACATCGACAAGGTCGTCGACATCGACCAGTCGCCGATCGGCCGCACGCCGCGCAGCAACCCGGCCACCTACACGGGCGTCTTCACCTTCATCCGCGCGCTGTTCGCGCGGACGCAGGAGGCGCGCATGCGCGGCTACCAGCCCGGGCGCTTCTCGTTCAACGTCAAGGGCGGCCGCTGCGAGGCCTGTCAGGGCGACGGGCTCGTGAAGATCGAGATGCACTTCCTGCCCGACGTCTACGTCACCTGCGACGTGTGCAAGGGCAAGCGCTACAACCGCGAAACGCTCGACGTGCATTACAAGGGCAAGAACATCGCTGAGGTTCTCGACATGACGGTGCACCAGGCGCTCGAGTTTTTCGAGGCCGTGCCCGTCATCAAGCAGAAGCTGCAGACGCTGCACGACGTCGGCCTGGACTACATCCGGCTGGGCCAGTCGGCGACGACGCTGTCGGGCGGTGAGGCGCAGCGCGTGAAGCTCGCCACCGAGCTCTCGCGGCGCGCGACCGGACGCACGCTCTACATCCTGGACGAGCCGACGACGGGCCTGCACTTCGCCGACATCGAGAAACTGCTCGAGGTGCTCAACCGGCTCGTCGAGCAGGGCAACACGGTCGTGATCATCGAGCACAACCTCGACGTCATCAAAACCGCCGACTGGGTGATCGACCTCGGCCCCGAGGGCGGCGACGACGGCGGCCGCGTGGTCGCCACCGGCACGCCCGAGGCGCTCGTGCGGCAAGCCGACAAGTCGTACACGGGACAGTTCCTGCGCGCGGCCGTGAGCGGCCCGCACGCGGGGTAGGGGGCTGATGCGTCGAACGAAGATCGTGTGCACGATCGGGCCAGCCTCCTGCTCGGTCGAGCAGCTCGACCGTCTTGCGGCCGCCGGGATGGACGTCGCGCGGCTCAACTTCTCGCACGGGACCCACGCCGAGCACGCGGAGGTCATCCGACGGCTACGTGACGCCGAGGTGCGCTGGAATCGGCCGGTCGCGATCCTCCAAGATCTCCAGGGCCCGAAGATCAGGCTCGGCACGTTCGGCGAGGGTGGCGGCCGTCGCGTCGATCTCGAGGCGGGGCGGCCGTTCACGCTCTGCCGGCGACCGTGTGTCGGCACAGGCGAGCGCGTGTTCGTCTCGCCGCCGGAGTACCTCGGCCGCGTCAAGCCCGGCGACGAGATCTGGATGGACGACGGCATGATCCAGCTCCGCGTCGAGGACACGACGCCCGACGAGGTGCGCTGCAAGGTCGTCGCCGGCGGCCGCATCAGCGATCACAAGGGCATCTCGCTGCCGCACGTCGATCTGCCCGCCTCGTGTCTGACCGAGAAGGACATCGACGACCTGAAATTCGGCATCGAGCAGGGCGTGGACTTCGTGGCCGTCTCGTTCGTGCGCACCGTCGAGGACATCCGCGAGGTGCGCCGCTTCCTGGAGAGGCAGGGCGCCGACATCCCGCTCGTGGCCAAGCTGGAGCGCCACGAAGTGCTCGACAACCTGCCGTCCGTCGTCGGCGCCGTCGACGCCGTGATGGTCGCGCGCGGCGACCTGGGCGTGGACGTCCCGCTGGAGGACGTGCCGCACATCCAGAAAGAGATCATCCGGCAGGCGCACGCGGCCAAGGTCCCGGTGATCGTCGCCACGCAGATGCTCGAGTCGATGGTCACCCACATGCGGCCGACGCGCGCCGAAGTCGCCGACGTCACGGCGGCGATCTTCGACGGCGCCGACGCGATCATGCTGTCGGCCGAGACCGCGTCTGGCCGCTATCCCGCGGAGGCGGTGGAGGTGATGGCGCGCATTGCCGAGCGCGCCGAGCAGGCGACGCTCGAGCTCGAGCCCGCGCGGCGCCGTCGCGACGGTCGCCGCGCGCCGGTCGGATTCCCCGAGGCCGTATCGGACGCCGCGGCCAGCGCCGCCCGCGCGCTGGACGCGCGCGCCATCGTCGCGTTCACCCAGTCTGGCTTCTCGGCGCGGCTGATCTCCCAGGAGCGCCCGGCCACGCCCATCATCGCGTTCACGCCGTTCACCTCGGTGCAGCGGCGTCTGGCGCTCACGTGGGGGGTGACCTCGCGGCTCATCCGCAAGGTGGAGACCACGGACGAGATGGTCGAGGAGATCGAGGCCACGCTGCTCGGCGACGGCACCGTGCGCGCCGACGACGTGCTTGTCATCATCTCCGGCTCGCCGATGTGGGTGACGGGGACGACCAACCTCATGAAGATCCACCGCGTCGGGGAACGCCGCTGAGTCGAGCCCGCCGGCTTGTCCTCCTCGTCGTCGCCGTGGCTGGGGTGGCGGCGATCTGGGGTAGCGGCGGGGCGCTGCTGTTGCGCGAGATCGACGCCCGCCACGCCGCGCGCGTCGAGCTCGCTGCCGATCGCGTCGCGGCCGCGCTGCACGAGCAGCAGACCGCGCTGCTGCGCGAGGCCACGCTGCTCGCGAACGACCCCGCGCTCGTCGACGGCGTGCGCAAGGCCGACTGGGCGACGCTCGCGCGCGGCACCGCTCGCCTGCGCGGACTGACGCTCGACCGCGTCGCCGATCTGGTCGTCGTGCAAGACGCGGGCGGCGCACCGCTGCTGCAGGTGCCCGCGGCGCCGCGGCTGGCGCTGCCGGCACTCGCGGCGCCCGGCAAGGTCCGCGCGACGCTGGCCTGGCTCGAGGGCCGCGCATACTTGCTCGCCGTGGCCGCGGTGGGCGGCGAGCCGGGCGGCGGCGTCGTGATCGTCGGCCGTCATGCCGACCGGCTCGACGCCGATGCGCGCGACGGCACCGGCCTCCTCGTCGTCAGCGGCGATGCGTTGCGCTTTTCGACGCTGTCGGCCGCGGCCGCCGATGGGTGGACCGCCGCGACGGCGGCCGGCGTGCGGGTGCTCGGCGGCGAGCCATGGCGGCTGAAGAGCCTCGGGCGGCTCGGCGCCGACACGGCGTGGGCGGCCGTCCGATTCGCCGATGCGGCGGCCGAGCGCCGGGCCGTCGCGCGGACACTCGTGGCGACCGGCGTGATTGCGGCGCTGACCGCGGCGGCTCTCGTGGCATTGCTCACGCGTGAGCGCGGGCGCTCTGCGCAATCGCCGGCGGCGCCGGACAGCCGCGATCTGCAGGCCCTCTATGCGACGGCCGTGGCGATCGGCAGCGGGACCGAGCTCGAGACCACCGCGACCCAGACGCTGGAGGCGATCTGCACGCGCGCGCGAGTGGACCTGGGCATGGTGTATCGCGTCGATGCCGAAAGCGGCCGTCTGGCGCTCGTCGCCCATTTCGGTATCCCGCCGCGCTACATGGAGTTCTCCCGGACGCGCGATCTGGCGCACACGCGGCTCGGCGAAGTGGCGCGCACCGGCGAGCACAGCGTCGTCGAGCTCGATCCTGAACGCATCACGGATCCCACGCTCAAGGAGGCGGTGGCGAGCGAGGGCTATCGCACGCAGCTCGCGCTGCCGATTCCGGTCCACGGCGCGACGTGGGGCGTGATGGCCCTCGTCTCCCGCCAGCGGCGGCGTTTCGAAGCCGACGAGCTCACGCTGTTGCAGGCCGCCGCCCACCAGCTCGGGCTCGCCGTCGGTCGCGCCGCCCTGCTCGGCGACCTGAAGGCCAAGTCACGCCGGTTGGAGATCCTCACGCGCGTCGCCGCGCGCCTGGCCGCGACGCTGCCGCCCGCCGAGCTTCTCCAGCGCGTCACCGAGGCGGCGCGCGAGATGTTCGACGCGACCGTCGCGCGACTGTGGCTGATCGACGCCGACGGCGTCACCCTCTCCGTCCGCGCCACCGCCGGACGGGCGCTGGCCGGCGGCGCCGAGCGCATGCGCGTCGGCGAGGGACTCGTCGGCTGTGTGGTGGCGACGCGCGCGCCGCTCGCCATTGCCGACGTGGGCAGCGACCCACGCACCCTCAATAGCGAGGCGGCGCGCGCCCATGGCCTGGCGGCGTTCGCCGGCGTGCCGCTGCTCATCGGCGATCGCGTCCTCGGCGCGCTCGCCATCGGCCTCACGGACCGACACGAGTACTCGCCCGAGGAGCTCGACGTCCTCGTCTCGCTCGGCAACCAGGCGGCCATCGCGCTCGACAACGCCGCGCTGCTGGAGAGCGAGCGCCGCCGCCGCGAGCACGTGGCCGCGCTGCTCGACATCAACACGAAGATCGGCACGATGCTCTCGACCGAGGTGCTCCTGGCGTCGGTGGCCGAGGAGGCGGCGCGGCTGCTCGACGTCGACAATGCGGGCTTCCGGCTGCGCGAGGGCGATGCGCTCGTGGTCGCCGGCCTGGCCGGCACGGCGCGCGAGACGATGAAGCGCGAGCGCATCCGGCTGGACGAGAGCCTGAGCGGCGCGGTCTTCACCTCCGGCCGGACGCTCGTGCTCGACGACATCGCATCGTTTCCCGGCATGATCCCCGAGCACCTGCGGGCCGACCGTGCCTTCGGCTACACGACGTTCCTCGGCGTGCCGCTCACGCTGGGCGGCGCGACGATCGGTGTCCTGACCTTCCGCGCGCGCCGACGCTTCACGGCGCGCGATCAGGAGCTCGCCGAGGCGTTCGCCGGGCAAGCGGCCATCGCGCTGGAGCACGCGCGCCTGGTGCGGGAGGCCTCGGAGCAGGCCGATCGCCTGCGCGCGCTCGCCGAGCTCTCGCGCGTCTTCGCCGGCACGCTCGACCCCGACATCGTGAGCGAGCGCATCGCGGATTGCGTGCGGCGGCTGTTCTCCTCGGTCTCCGCCTCGCTGTTCCGCGTGGAGGCGAGCGGCGAGCTCGTGCCGGTTGCCACGTCGACCGGTCGGACGGGCCGCGTGCCGCCCGCACCGGTGCTCCCGCGCGGTGTCGGCATCTCGGGGCTGGCCGCGGAGACGCGCCAGGTCGTCACGTCGGCCGACGTCTTCGAGGACCCGCGGATCGTGAAGACGGACGCGGTGCGTGAGTGGGTCGAGGCGGTCGGTCACTACTCGGCCATCGCCGTGCCGCTGATCGTGAACGACGTGGTGGTCGGCGTGCTGACGGTCAGCGGCGAGCGCGGACGCGTCTTTGGCGACGACGACGAACGCCTGGCCCAGACGTTCGGCGATCAGGCCGCGCTCGCGCTCGCCAACGCGCGTCTCTTCGCGGAGTCGGCGCAGCGGCGGGCGGAGGCCGAGGAGCTCGCGCGGCTCGCCCGCACGCTCACCGAGTCGCTGGACGTTTCGGACGTGGTGGAGCGGACGGTGGAGAGTGTGCTGCCGCTGTTCCGCGCGCGCTCCTCGCTACTGCGCCTGCTGCAGCCGGACGGCTCGCTGGCCGCCGTCGCGCTCGGGGGCCGCGCGCGCGAGCACTTCGCCGCCGGACACGTGCTGGCGCCCGGCGTGGGCGTCCTCGGCCGTGCCGTCGCCCAGGGCTGCGCGGTGGCGACGCCGGACGCGCTCGCGGATGACGCGACGAACTTGTCGGACGATCTGGAGGCGAACCTGCGCGCGTCCGGCGACGTCGCCGTGCTCGCGGTGCCGATGCGCGCGAAGGGCACGATCCTCGGCGCCCTCGGGATCATCGACGAGCGGGGGCGCGTCTACACCGACGGCGAGGCGGCACTGCTGCAAGCCTTCGCCGACCAGGCCACGCTCGCGCTCGAGAACGCGCGGCTGTTCTCGCTCGAGCGCACGCGGCGCGAGCACATCGCGGTGCTGGCCGACATCGAGCGAGAGCTCGCCGCGGTGCTCGACGCTGACCGTCTGCCCGAGCTCGTCGTCGCGCGCGCGACCGCGCTGTTCAAGGCGAACGGCGCCCTGTGGATCGTCGAAGAGGACGAGACCCTCGTCGCGCGGGCGTGGACGGGCCAGGACCTGGCCGGCGAGCGGCTCGCGCACGGGGAGGGTCTCTCGGGCCGGGCCATCGCCGAGCGCCGCGGGCTGCTGACCAACGACTATGCGCGCTCGCCCCACGCCATGCCCCGCTATCTCGCGGCCGGCGCACACCGGGTCATTGTGCAGCCGGTCATCTTGCGCGACCGCCCCCTCGGGGTGCTGACGATGAGCCGCGCCGGCGAGGACGCACCGCCGTTCGGCGTGGACGACCTGGCGCTGCTGCAGACCTTCGCCGCCCACGCGGCCACCGCCATCGAGAACGCGCGCCTCTATGCCGAGGCCACGCGCTACGCGGAGCGGCTGCGCGCGCTCGAAGAGGTGAACCGGCTCGTGTCGTCCTCGCTCGAGCCCGACGAGGTGCTCGCCAACCTCGCGCGCGCGATCGCGCAGTTCTTCGACGCGCCGTACGTGAGCGTGTGGAGTCTGGACGAGGCCACCGGTCGGCTGCGGCGGGCACTGACGCACGGCAATTCGAATGTCGCGTCCGAGCTGCACCAGGAACTCGCGCCGGGCGAGGGGGCAGTCGGCTGGGTGGTCGCGCACCGCGAGCCGATTCTGTGGACGGATGTCGCCACGGACCCGCGCATCATCGACGCCGCCGCCCTCGTGCAGGCCGGCTTCGCCTCGTTCACCGCCTATCCGATCGCCGTCGGCGAGCGCGTGCTCGGCGCGTTCGCGGTGCATCGCGCGACGTCGTGGCCCATCACGCCGGAAACGGCCTCGCTCATGGGCTCGCTGGCGGCGCAGGCGGCGGTCGCGCTGGAGAACGCGCGCCTCTACTCGGAGACGTCGCGCCGGTTGCGCGAGACGACCACGCTGCTCGCGGTGGGGCGCGTGCTCTCGCAGCCGGACGCCGGCGGCGACCTCATGCGGCGCGTCGCGGCCGAGGTGGCGCGGGCGTTCGGCGCCGACATGGTCGGCGCGTATCTGCTCGACGATCGCAAGGCGCGGCTCGTCCCCGCCGGCGGCTATCACGTCCCCAAAGATTTGCTGCCGTTCTTCCTCGAGCGTCCGATCGTGCTGGATCGGGTGCCCTGGCTGTTCGACGCGTGGCGCACGGGGCACGCCCGGTGGAGCAGCGATCCGCAGCACGACGAGGCCTTCGATCAGTCGTGGCAGCGGGCGCTGCCGCCGCACTCGGTCCTGTTCGTGCCGACGCTCGCGCACGGTGAGCCGGTCGGCGGCCTGTTCCTGATCTGGTGGCGCACCGGCCGCGTGTTCGAGCCCGCGGAGATCCGTCTCGTCGAGGGTGTGGCGGCGCAGGTCGGCCTCGCCATGGAGAACACCGAGCTCGCGCGCCAGACGCAGCTGAAGCTCGCTGAGACGCAGACGCTCTTGTCCGTGAGCCGCGCGCTGTCCTCGCCCCTCGACTTCCAGGCGCTGCTGCGGCACTTCCTCCGGGCCGTCGCCACGACGCTCGGGGCCGACTCTGTCGGCGCCTGGCTCGTCGACGAAGACGGCGAGTGGATGACGCCGGTCGCGGGCTATCACATTCCGCCGGAGCGCCTCGAGGTGTTCCGCGGCTTCCGCGTGTCGCTGCTCAAGCACGCGTTCTATGCCGAGGCGGCGCGCAGCAAGCGGCCGGTCTTCACCAGCGACGCGATGAACGACTCGCGCGTGCCGAGCTTCTTCCGCGAGCAGGGACCGCATCGCACGCAGCTGTTCGTGCCGGTGGTGGTCAAGGACCGCGTGATCGCCGCGTTCGCCGCCGTGTGGTGGCAGACCGCGCGCGAGTTTTCCGAGGACGAGCTGGCGCTGATCGCGGCCATCGCTGCGCAGGCGGGCGCCGCGCTCGAGAGCGGTCGGTTGTTCGAGGAAAATCGCCAGCGGCTCGAGGAGCTCTCCGTCCTGCATGATCTCTCGCGCGCGGTCACGGGCCAGCTCGATCGCGGCGCGATCGTGGAGGCCGTGCGGCGCCACGTCGCCCGCGTGCTGGACGCGCGCAACCTCGTCATGATCCTGCGCGACGCCGAGCGCGAGGAGCTCGAGGTCGCGCTACGCGTGCTCGACGGCGCCGACGACGCGAGCGAGCCGCGCCGGTATCCGGTCGGCGACATCGGCTTGATGTCCGTCGTGCTCGCCACCAACCGTCCCGTGCGCACCGAGGACTACGCCGCCGAGTGCGTCCGACAGGATGTCGAGCCCATCGCCGGTTCGGCCGAGCTCGGCCGGTGGCTTGGCGTCCCCATGGCCGCCGGCGAGCAGGTCCTCGGCGTCATCGCGCTGCGCGGCGGCGCGCGCCCGTTCACTGACGCCGACGAGCGGCTGCTGCTCAATATCGCGCACCTGGCGGCTCTCGCGCTGCGCAGCGTCCGCCTGTTCGACGAGCGTACGCGCGCCTACGGCGAGCTCGCCGCCGCCCAGGATCAGCTGGTGCGCACGGAGAAGCTGCGCGCGCTGGGCGAGATGGCCTCCGGCGTCGCCCACGACTTCAACAATCTCTTGGCCGCGATTCTCGGCCGCGCGCAGCTCTTGATGCGGCGCGTGGACGACCCCCAGCATTTGCACTGGCTGCGCGTGATCGAGCGCTCGGCGCTGGACGGCGCGCAGACGGTGCGCCGGCTGCAGGAGTTCACGCGGATCCGCCGCGACCAGCCGATGGTGCCGCTCGACGTGACGCAGGTGGTGCGCGACGCGCTGGACATGACGCAGTCGCGCTGGCGCGAGGAGCCGGCGAGCCGCGGCATCGTCATCGACGTCTCGACCGAGCTCGCCCCGGTGCCGCCGATCCTCGGCGATGCCGCCGAGCTGCGCGAGGCGCTGACCAACCTCATCCTCAACGCCGTCGACGCCATGCCGAGCGGCGGCACGCTCTCGCTCATGACACGGACCATCGACGAGCACGTCGAGGTCGCGGTCTCGGACACCGGCGTCGGCATCCCCGCCGCGGTGCGCGATCGCATCTTCGACCCGTTCTTCACGACCAAGGGCCCGCAGGGCACGGGCCTGGGGCTCGCGATGACCTACGGGATCGTGTCGCGACACGGCGGCTTCGTCAGTGTCGACAGCGCCGAAGGACGCGGCTCGACGTTTCGGCTGTCCTTCCCGTCGGCGGCTACCGTGGAGCCGCCGTCGGCAGCGCCGGCACGCGCGGCCGCCGGTGCCGTGCGGGCGCTGCGGTGTCTCGTCGTGGACGACGAAGAGCCGGTGCGCGCGATGCTCGCCGACGCCGTCGAGTCCGCCGGCCATCGCGCGATCGTCGTGGAGGGGGGCGCCGAGGCGATCGCGCGCTTCCGCTCCGAGCCCTTCGACGTCGTGCTGACTGACCTCGCCATGCCGCGCGTCTCGGGCTGGCAGGTGGCGCGGGCGGTGAAGCACCTGGCGCCGCAGGTGCCGGTGTTCCTCATCACGGGCTTCGGCGTCGAGCTGTCGGCCGACGAGCGCCGTGCCCACGGCGTCGACGCCGTGCTCGTGAAGCCGCTGCAGATCCAGGAGATCCACGATGTTCTGGCCGAGGCGGCCCGGAGCGCGCCGGCGGCCCGAGCGGAGGACAACCGATGGCCTTCCAGCACCTGATCGTCGAGCGCGCCGCCCACGTCGCCACCGTCACGCTGAACCGCCCCGACGCCTACAACGCGCTGAACCTCGGCCTGGGCCGCGAGCTGTTCGCGGCCTCGATCGATCTCGACGAGGATCCCGACGTGCGCTGTGTGGTCATCACCGGCAGCGGCAAGTCGTTCTGCGCGGGCGGTGACGTGCGCGACTTCGCCGACAACCTGCCGCGCGTCGGCGCCCTGATCAAGGAGCTGACGACGTACCTGCACGGCGCGATCTCCCGGTTCTGCCGCAGCGACAAGCCCGTCATCATGGCGGTCAACGGCATCGCCGCGGGCGGCGGGCTCAGCCTGGCGCTGTCCGGGGATCTCGTGGTGGCCACGGAGTCGGCGAAGCTGACGATGGCCTATTCGAAGATCGCCGCGTCCCCCGATGGCTCGTCGTCCTATTTCCTGCCGCGCCTCGTCGGGCTGCGGCGCGCGATGGAGCTCTACTTCACCAATCGGGTGCTCACCGCGCGCGAGGCGCTCGAGTGGGGACTGATCACGCGGGTCGTGCCGGACACCGAGTTCAAGGGCGCGGTGGAGGCGCTGGCCCGCGAGCTGGCGCAGGGGCCGTCGAAGGCCTTCGGCGCGGCGAAGCGGCTGTTCCAGCAGTCGACCTGGGAGAGCCTCGAGACGCAGATGGAGCTCGAGGCGCAGGCCATCGCGAACTGCGGACGCACGGAGGACTTCAAGGCCGGCGTGA
>JBKOZH010000249.1:0-3611 GCA_046725765.1 Candidatus Methylomirabilota bacterium
GTGTTCATCCGCAGCATGGCCACGCGCGGCTCGCTCGGTGGACTCGCGCGCGCGACCGGGGAAGCCATCAAGCTCCTGGGCGCCGCCGGCTATCGCTGGGTCTTGATCGAGACCGTCGGCGTGGGACAGACGGAGCTCGACGTTATGAAGATCGCCGACACGACGATCGTCGTGCTGGTGCCGGAGTCCGGTGACGCGATCCAGACCATGAAGGCGGGGCTCATGGAGGTCGCCGACGTGTTCGTCGTGAACAAGGCGGATCGCGCCGGCGCGCCCGCGCTGATGGCCGAGCTGAAGTTCGCAGCGCACCTGCATCGGTCCAGCACGGCGTCCCGCCGCGACGTCGACTGGGAGACCCCGGTGCTGTCGCTGCAGGCGCAGCACGGCGTCGGCGTGCCGGAGCTGCTCGCCGAGGTCCGGCGGCATCGCGCCGCGCTGGAGGCGAGCGGCGCGTTCGCCGCGCGCCGCCGGGAACGGGCGCGCGCCGAGCTCGAGGGATTGCTCGTCGACGCCTTCCGCGGCCGCGTGGACCGCGCGCTGCACGGCGGCAGCGTCAAGGCCGTGTTCGACGAGGTCGTCGCGGGCACGCGCGACCCGTACTCCGCCGCGGCGGCCATTCTGCCCGTGATATCGTTGGAGTCCTCATGACGCCCGCCGGCGTCCCATTCCGCGATACGTTCTGGAACGTCCCGCCGTTCGCGCAGGTCGCGCTCTACCTCGGCGGTGTGATCGCCGTGGCGATCTTCGCGTGGGGCGTGTACCGCCACGTGCGCCTGTGGCGCGCCGGGTTGCCCGAGAACCGCTTCGATCATCTGCCGCAGCGGATGAAGCTCGTCGCCAAACACGCGCTCGGCCAGGCGCGCACGCTGGCGCAGGCCTATCCCGGCATCATGCACGCGATCATGTTCTGGGGATTCCTCGCGCTGTTCATGGGCACCGTCCTCGCCACGATCGACTACGACATCACGCTACCGCTGGGCTACAAGCTCTTGAAGGGCCGCTTCTATCTGTTCTACGAGACGGTGCTCGACCTCTTCGGCCTGTTCTTCGTGATCGGGCTCGGCATGGCGGTGTGGCGGCGGTTCGTCGTCAGACCGGCGCGCATCGACCCGACCGCGCGCTTCGCGAACGTGCTTCTGCTGCTGTTCGTCATCAACCTCTCGGGCTTCGTGATCGAGGCGTGCCGGCTCGCGGTGACGCAGCCGTGGTGGGCGCCGTGGTCGCCGGTGGGCTGGGCACTTGGCCGAGGAATGCTCGCCGCCGGTCTCGGCGACACCGCGCTGCGTGCCACACACCTGACGGTGTGGCTCGGCCACGCGGCCGTCTCCCTGTTCTTCATCGCCGTCATCCCGTACTCGTATTTCGTCCACCTCGTCACCACGCCGCTCAACATCTTCTTTTCGAAGCTCACGCCGCGCGGCGAGATCCGCAAGATCGACAATATCGAGGAAGCGGAATCGCTCGGCATCAGTAAGCTCGAGGAGTTTTCCTGGAAGCGGCGCCTCGACTTTGCGGCGTGCGTGGAGTGCGGGCGGTGTCAGGCGGCGTGTCCCGCCTACATGGCGGGCACCGCCCTGTCGCCCAAGCAGATCATCGTCAAGCTCAAGCGCCACATGTACGGGCAGGCGCCGGGCCCGATCCACGGCGAGCTGATCAAGCCGGACGAGCTCTGGGCGTGCACGACGTGCATGGCGTGCGTCGAGGAGTGTCCGGCGTTCATCGACATCGTCGACACGATCATCGACCTGCGCCGCTACCTCACGCTGTCCGAGGGTGCGCTGCCGTCGACCGCGCCGCAGTCGCTGCAGAACATGCAGCGCGCCGGCAATCCGTGGGGACTGCCCGGCGGCGAGCGCCTCGCGTGGGCGCAGGGCCTCGACGTGCCGCTGATGGAGGCCGGCAAGCCGGTCGAGTATCTCTACTGGGTCGGCTGCTCGGCCTCGTACGACAAGCGTAACCAGGCGATCGCGCGCTCCGTGGTGGCCATTCTCAAGAAGGCGGGCGTGTCGTTCGGCGTGATGCCCGAGGAGCGCTGCCACGCGGAGGTCGGTCGCCGATTGGGCGAGGAATACCTCTACCAGACGGTCCAGGCGGAGAACGTCGAGGCGATGGCGCGCTACACGTTCGAGAAGGTCATCACGCACTGCCCGCACTGCTTCAACACGATCAAGAACGAGTATCCGCAGTTCGGCGGCAGCTACCCGGTGCTTCATCACTCGCAGGTGATCGACGACCTCGTTCGCAGCGGGCGCATCAAGCCGATCAAGCCACTCAACGGCAGCGTCGTGTTCCACGACTCGTGCTATCTCGGCCGCTATAACGGCGTGATGGATGCGCCGCGACGCGCCGCGGCCGCGGTGCCCGGGCTCTCCGTCGTCGATCCGCCTCGAGCGCGCGAGCGCGGGCTCTGCTGCGGCGGGGGCGGCGGTCACATGTGGATGGAGATCAAGTCGGAAAAGCGCGTCAACCTCATCCGGACCGAAGAGCTACTCGCGACCGGCGCACAGACGGTGGCCACCGCGTGCCCGTTCTGCCTGGCCATGCTCGACCTCGGCCGCAAGGTCGCCGGCGCCGAGGAGCGTCTGGCCGTGAAGGACATCGGCGAGCTGGTCGCGGAAAGCCTCGAGTGAAAGCGCTGCTCCGTGCGCTACCCGACGTCGTGCGCCTCGTGAGCCGTCTCGCCGGCGACCCCGTGCTGCCGCGGCCGGCGAAGCTCGCGCTGGCCGCCGCCGTCGTCTATCTGATGTCGCCGATCGACCTCATCCCGGACTTCGTGCCCTTCCTCGGCTATCTCGACGACGCGCTGCTCGCCGCGGTCGTGCTCGACGGCATCCTGAACTTCGTCGACCGCGCGGTGGTCCTCCGCTACTGGCCCGGCTCGCCCGCCTCGCTCGACACGCTGGCGCGCGCGGCGCGGCTGCTGGCGATCTGGGTGCCGCGACGGATCAAGGCGCGGATCTTCGCGCCGCGCCAGGCTTAGGTCGTACGGTAGGCGACCTCGGTGACGCACCAATCGCCGTTGCCGTCGGCGGGACCGTTCGGCAGCGGTGCGCCGAGGTGCCGCGCGTAGAGACCGGCGGCGACGTCGCGCACGGTCAGCCCCGGCCGCGGCTCGGCGTCGGCCTCGACGACGACGCGCAGGTTCCAGCACCAGATCGACACCAGCGTCTCGAGCGGATCCTCACGCTTTTCGAGCGCGGCCAACAGATCTTTGGCCATGGTCGCGACCCAGCCTTCGAGCTGCGAGCGGCCGAGAGGGCCGACCGTCCGCAGCTCTTCCGGCATGAAGCCGGCGCGCGGCGCTTTACCGGCGAGCACGCTCTGCACGGGCTCGATGCCGTTGCTCAGCACGATCACGCCGAGCGGCAGCGGCCGCTCCGGCGCTCGCAGATCGAGCTGGTACTCTACGCGCGCACATCGCATGGTGACCATCCTTTCGTCGCGAGCCTCCAGCGACGGTCGCCGGACCGCAGTGACCGTGTGACGACCACGCAAGTGGAGGGCCAGTGCCGCGCGCGCGCAATGTCGCGCAATTCGCCAGGATGACGCCCCGCATGGCCGTCGGCCGGCTGACGCGTGGGTGTCGCGGTGGCATTCGCGACGACGCGTCG
>JBKOZH010000098.1:0-27582 GCA_046725765.1 Candidatus Methylomirabilota bacterium
CGCCGATGATCCAGCGCACCGCGCCGCGCGCGCCGGCCTCGGGCTCGAGCGCTTGCGAGATCGTCGGCCACGTCTCGCGGAAGAATCGTTCGCTCTGGAACACGCCGGCTATTATAGTCGCTGCATGATCGCCCTCGCGGCCGCGATCGTCGCGCACGCGTGAGCCTCTATCAGGTGCGGCCGGCCGCCGACGCCGACGCGTCAACGATCTGCGAGATCTACAACCAGGGGATCGAGGACCGGCTGGCCACGCTCGAGACCGAGCTGCGCACGCCGGACGAGCGGCGGCAGTGGCTCAAGTCGCGCGGCGCCCGTCACCCCGTGCTCGTCGCCGAAGATGGCGGACGCGTGATCGCCTGGGGCAGCCTCAACGCCTTCAACGCTCGCGACGCATATCGTCACGTCGCGGACTTCTCGATCTATGTCGAACGCGATTATCGCGGCAAAGGCGTGGGGCGCGTCGTGCTCGCGCGCCTGATCGACCTCGCGCGGGAGCTCGGCTATCACAAGCTGGTGCTCTCGGCGTTCCCGTTCAACGCGGCCGGCATGGCGCTGTACGAGCGCCTCGGCTTTCGGACTGTCGGCGTCTACAAGGAGCAGGGCCTGCTCGACGGCCGCTGGGTCGACACGATCGTGATGGAGAAGCTGCTCTAGCCTGAGTCGTTGAGATAGCGCAGCGGCAAGCCCGCGCGCGGCCACTCGAACGACACCAGGCGCCCGCTCATCGACAGGGTCGCGTACGCTGTCCGCAGATTCGGCCCGCCGAAGCAGACGTTGGTCACCATCATGTCGGGCAGCATGTACTGATCGACGCGACTGCCGTCCGGCCAGATGTCGCTGACCGCGCCGGTGATCAGCGTGGCGACACACACGTGACCGTCGCCGTCCACCGCGAGCGAGTCGAACATCTGATAGCCCCCGAGCCCGACCACGACCCGCCCCTTCTCGCCGCGGTACGGGCCGTTGGCCGACTCGATCTGGCCGGGTGCGGACAGCGTGAAGGACCAGCACCGCGCCGTCGGCGTCTCCACGACGTAGAGGGTGCGACCGTCGGGTGAGAGACCGACGCCGTTGGGCCGCTCCAGCGGAAAGATCGCCTCCCGGATCGCCGAGCCGTCGGCCTTCGCGTAGTACACGGCGCCGCGATCGGCGTCGCGCTCGCGCGTCTTGCCGAGATCCGTGAACCAGAAGCCGCCGGCGTCGTCGAACACGAGATCGTTGGGCCCGCACAGATGCCGGCCGTCGCAGCGGTCGTAAAGCGTCTCGAACTTGCCGCTGTCCGGATCGACGACCTGGATGCTGCCGGTGACGTAGTCATCGGCCTGGCCGATCGGGAACAGCTTGCCCGGCCGGTCGACGAACTTCAGGCCGCCGTTGTTGGTGACGTAGATCTTCCCGCCCGGGCCCATGGCCGCGCCGTTGGGGCCGCCACCCAGCTGCGCGATGACTCGGACGCGGCCGTCCGGCGTGACGCGCGAAAGCGTGCGCCGCTCGATCTCGACCAGCACCACCGAGCCATCCGGCATCGCGACCGGTCCCTCGGGAAAGCGCAGGCCGCTCGCGATCTCGCGAATTGCCGGCGTGATGGTCGCCGAGCTCATCGTCCCGCTCCCACCGGCGTCGGCGCCGGCAGCTCGAAGAGTCGTCCGAAGCCGCGGACCGGCTGCGTGACGCCGATTGCGCCGAGCGCCATCCAGATCGTCGCTTGATTCGAGGTGACCACGGGCTTGCCGGTGCGGCGCTCGAGTGCGTCGACCGCTTCGACCGATCGCCACGCGGTGCAGGAGCACAGCAGCGCATCGGCCTCGGGGCGGCACACGCGCGAGGCGAACGCGATGACGGACTCGGGACTCTGGTCGTTGATCCCCTGATTGCCGGACGCCGCGGCGTGGGGCTCGCCGTCGACGTTGAGCACCTCGAAGCCCTCGGCCTCGAGGTAGGCGCGCAGTCGCTGGTTGTTCCAGTCGGGGTACGGCGTCGCAACCGACAGCCGTCGCGCGCCGAAGGCGCGCAGGGCCGCGACCACCGAGGGCGTCGTCGCGACGGCCGGCACGCCGGACTCGCGCTCGATGAGCGTGAGCATCTCGCGATCCCAGCCCGGGCCCTTGTAGAAGGACCCTGTCGTGCAGCCGTACGCGATCACGTCGACGCGCGCCGTGGCCAGGTAGCGCGCCCCCGTCTCGATCTCGGCGTTCATGCGCTGATACGCGGCGTCGCCGTTGGCGTCGTTGGTCAGCCACAGCCGCTGCCCGTGCACGGTCACGCCGCGCGGAACGACGAGCGTGAAATCCGCCTCACAGGTGGTATTCGTCGACGGCACCATCACGCCGATCCGCTTGCGCACGCTCATGGACGCCTCCTGCAGCGATCCGCTGTGTGCCACAATCTACGCGACCCGGGCCATGGCGACCATCGCAATCCTCGGCGAGTACACGGCCACCTTCGCGCCGCACGCGGCGACGACGGCGGCGGTGGCGCACGCGCGAGCGCGTCTCGGGCTGGCCGTGGACGCGGTATGGGTCTCGACCGCGGCCCTCGACGAGCGCGTTCTGGCGGACGTCGACGCACTGTGGGTCGCGCCGGGCAGCCCTTACAAGGACCTGGAGCTGACGCTCTCGGCGATCCGCCACGCGCGTGAGCGCGGCGTCCCGTGCTTCGGCACGTGCGGCGGATTTCAGCACATGGTGCTCGAGTACGCGCGCAACGTCCTGGGCTTCCACGACGCGCAGCACGCGGAATACGATCCGTACGCCTCGCGCCTGTTCGTCAGCGAGCTGACGTGCTCGCTGGCCGGGCGCGAGATGCGGCTGACGTTCGCGCCGGGCTCACGCGTGGCCGCCATCTACGGCGCGTCGTCCGCGACCGAGGCGTACTACTGCAACTTCGGCGTGAATCCCGAGTACGTTCCGCTGCTGCGCCGCGGCCCGCTCGTGATCAGCGGCGCCGACGCCGAAGGCGAGGTGCGCGTCATCGAGCTGCCCGGCCACCCGTTCTTTCTCGGCACACTGTTCGTCCCGCAGACCCGATCGACGCCCGAACAGCCGCATCCGCTCGTGCTGGCATTCGTCCAGGCTGCGGCGGCGGCGCGCATGTGAGGACCGCATGAAGCTCGACGTCGACACACTGACGAAGGGCCTGCAGTTTCACGGCAGGGTTGACGGCAAGCGTCAACGCTATTTCGTGCTGTCGAATCCCCGCCAGTATTTCGTCATGTCGCAATCGCGCAGCAAGCGTGACGCCGGCAACTTCAACCTCGTCAGCAAGAGCGCCGTCGAGCGGTTGCACCGGCGCCTGCGCGGGCGACGCAATCTCACTGCGCGGCTCGTCTACGAGCGCTCCAAGCGCGGCGTGCCGTCGGCGCTCGTGGCGCTCAACATGCTGTACGTCCTCGTCGCGACCGGCCGCGCCAGCATCGACCAGCGCCGCGCGGCGGCGCGCGAACTGTTCTTCAACGTCAGGGCCTGAAGGGGTGGACGGTCCACCGCGCCCGGTGACCCGAGGAGAACCCCTATGAAGATCCTCTATACGCCGATCTCGACGCTCGTCGCATCGCTCACGCCCGAGCAGCACGCCGAGATCCTCACCGCCGCGGGCAAGGACTCGATCCTCGTGGAAGCGAAGACGCCAGATCGCCAGCGCGCGGAGATCGTCGACGCCGACGTGGTGTTCGGCCGCGTGAGCCCGGAGATCTTCACGCACGCGCGGCGGCTGCGCTACTACCACTGCCTCGGCGCCGGTGTGGATTCGATCCTGTCACCCGAGCTGGTGGAGAGCGACGTCATCCTGGCCTCCGAGAAGGGCGAGGTCGGCATCCATCTCGCCGAGCACGCCTTCGCGCTCTTGCTGGCGCTCACGCGCGGCTTGCACACCGCGCTCCGCGAGCCGGACTTCCGCCTGCGCGAGCCCATCCGCCGCGAGCAGCGCGAGTTGTGGGAGCAGACGATGGGAATCGTCGGCTTCGGCGGCACCGGGCGCGCCGTCGCACGGCGCGCGCTCGGCTTCGGCATGAAGGTGCTCGCCGTGGACATCGAGCCCGTGCCGCCAGAGCCCGGCGTGACGCTGTGGAAGGGCGAGCGGCTGCACGACCTGCTGGCGGCCTCGGACGTCGTCGTCATCGCGTTACCGCTGACGAAGGCGACGCACCACCTGTTCACGCGCGATCTGTTCCGCCGCATGCAGCGCCACGCGATCTTGATCAACGTCACGCGGGGCGAGATCGTCTACGGCGACGATCTCCTGAAGGCGCTCGAGGAAGGGTTGATCTGGGGCGCCGGCCTGGACGTCACGGATCCCGAACCGCTGCCGGCCGGCCACCCACTCTGGCGACATCCGCGGGTGGTCGTCACGCCGCACACGGCCGGCGGCTCACCGCGGCGCGCAGGCCGTGCGATCGCGACGCTCTGCGAGAACCTGCGCCGTCTGGGCGACGGCCGGCCGCTCATCGCCCTGATCGACAAGCGCAAGGGCTACTGACGGGATATCGAGGAGCGCCCCGGGTTCCCCGGGGCGCGTCCGCGGGGTGGGGGTGTGGGGGGCCATCTCGGGGCCCCCCACTTACCGTAGATGGATGGTGACGACGGCCGACATCCCGGCGCGCAGCGGCTGCGGGTTGCCGACCTCACGGTGCTCCAACAAGATCTTGACGGGGACGCGCTGGACGACCTTGACCCAGTTGCCCGTCGCGTTTTCCGGCGGCAGGAGCGAGAAGCGCGCGCCGGTGCCGGCGCTGATCGAGTCGACCTTGCCGTGGAAGACCTTGCCCGGGAAGCCGTCGATCTCGACGTCGGCGCGCATCCCGGGGTGCACGCGCGCGAGCTGCGTCTCCTTGAAGTTCGCGAGGACCCAGACCTCGTGCAGCGGGACGACGGCGAGCAGCGGTTGGCCGGGCTGCACCACCTGGCCGATCTCCACGGTGCGCTTGGCGACGACGCCGTCGGCGGGCGCTCTGACTTCCGTGTAGGCGAGCTGCAGCTCCGCGAGGGCGAGGTCGGCTTGCGCCTGCTTCAGCGCCGCCTCCGCGCGCGTGACTTCGGCCTGCTTGACGGTGACCTGTCCCTGCTGGCCCTCGGCCCGCGCGACGGTCCCGCGGGCCTCCGCAACTTTCTGTTTGGCGACGTCGACCGCGTGCTGTTTGGCCGCGATCTCCGCGTCGCTCTGCTCCACCTCTTGCTCGGCCTGGGCCAGACGGCGCCATGCCGCCTCACGCATCGCCGTCGCGCTGTCGAAGGCGGCCTGCGCGTCGTCATGCTCGCGGCGCGAGACGTAGTCGTTCTTCATGAGCCGGCGCATCCGATCGATCTCGAGGCTGGTCTTGCGGACCAGCGCCTCGGCCGCGGCGAGCTCGGCGTTGGACGCGCCGACGGCGGCTCGCCGCGCCTCCAGCCGCGCCCGCGCCTCGACGACGTTGGCCTCCCCGGATTTCACCGCGACCAGCAAGCCCTCCAGATTCGCGCGGGCCTCGTCGGTCTGCGCGCGCGTGATGTCGCGCGCGAGCGGGACCTCTGATCGCGCGGCCCGCACATTGGCCTCGGCCACCGCCACCGCCGCGCGCGCCTGCGCCAGCCGCGCCTCGAAGTCGCGCGGGTCGACGCGTAGCAGCAGGTCGCCGCGCTTGACCGCCTGGTTGTCGCGCACCTGGAGGTCGACGACATGGCCGGTGACCTTCGCGCTCACCGGGGCGATGGTGCCTTCGACGTAGGCGTCGTCGGTGGTGACCCGCGTGGAGCCGCGGTACCAGACGATGGCGCCCCACAGGATCGCGCCAAGCGCGGCAACGCCGGCGAGCGTCAGGATGAGGCGGCGGCCGCCGAAACTCACGGCGCGGCCGCTACGCGCGGCGCTGGCACACGCCGCGCCTCAGCGCGGCGACAGCCGGCCCGCGGCGTCGAAGGGCAGCGGGGCGGCGTCGCCGAGCGGCGTGAGATCAGGGCGCTTGGCCAGCTCGGGGGCGAACGCCTCGGACACCTCGATCTCACCGAGCATGAGCGTGTTCTTGATGCGGATCACCCGCGCCCGCTCGGGCGGGGTCAGACCGATGCACGAGAGCGCGGTCTCGATCGCCTCGCGGTCGGTCTCGTAGGTCGCGGGTACTTTCGCCCCGTTCGGCGCGCACGCGGTGATCGCATTGATGAGCGTCGGCTTCATGTCGATCTTTTCGACCAGCCGGCGCGTGGTGAAGTCGGCGTTGCCGATGCCGACTGCGTTGCCGTAGCTGTCCTCGGTGAGATCGAGCGTGACGATCCACAGAATCTTCGGATCGGCCGGGAACGGCTCGTGGGGGTTCGACGGTCGGCCGATCACGTTCGTATCCATCCCGGCGCCGGAGATGTTCTTGCCCATCTCCTCCACGATGAGGACGTCGATCGGCGAGAACGGTAGCCGCGCCATCCACTCGCGCGCGTTCTTGAGCAACCGGCGCTCGCCGGACTCGAGGGCCTCGGGCGAGAACGCTTCGACGTGCGCGGTCTCGTCGTAGCCGTTCTCGACGATGCCCAGGCCGAAGCCGATGCGCGCTTTGGCGAGCATCTCCCGGCCGACCGCGGTGATGACGGTCTCGTAGCCATGGTTGACGTTGGCGCGGTGGTATTGCACCGCGCCTTTCCACTTGCCGAGACCGATCGTCATCATCTTGAAGAGCCCGGATTCGATGGAGCCCTTGAAGTCGGTGTGCGGCTTCACGCGGTTGACCAGGCCGATCCAGTTCGCCTCGGCGGCGTACGCGTCGAGCCACACGGGAAGCCCGAGTGCTTCGCCGACCTGCACGACCTCCATGGTGGCGCGAATCGGGCAGCCCATCGTGGCCTCGGTGATGCCGTAATGCTCGAGCACCGAGATCTGGCCCTCTGCCGTTCCGCCTCCGTGGCTGCCCATGGCCGGGAACACGAACGGCCGGGCGCCCAGATCCTTCAGCCACCGCACGGTGGCGCCGACGATCGTGTCGATGTTGGCGATGCCGCGGCTGCCGGCGCCGACCGCCACGGTGTCGCCGGGCTTGATCCGCAACGCGGCCTCGCCGAGCGTGGCGACTACGGCGCGGGGGATGTCGGCAACGCGTGGACGGGGAAAGGTCTGGCGAACGCGGATCATCCGGGGCAGCATTTCGGCCTCCAGCGGTTGTGCCCGACCGCCGGGTGCGCCTGCCCCCGGCGGAAGCACCCATGGTCATACCGGCCCAGGCCCCGGAAGTCAAAGGATTTTTCGGCTGGAAGTGTGTTATATCCTTTGCCCACGATGTTCCGGGCGCTCCTCGTCACGCTCCTCCTGTTCACGTCCGGCTGCGCGTGGCTCAAGCCGCAGCCGACACCGATCTTGCCCGCCGAGGAGCTCTACCAGCTCGGGGAATCCGAGCTGAACAAGAAGCGGTACGCGGAGGCGCGTGAGCACTTCCGCAAGGTCGTCGAGCGTCACCCGAACTCGTCGTACGCGCCGCGCGCGCGCTTCCTGCTCGGCGAATCGTTCTATCGCGAGCCCGAGTTCGACAAGGCGGCGAAGGAGTTCGAGGCCTTCCTCGCCTTCTACCCCCGTCATCAGATCGCCGACCTCGTACAGTTCCGTCTGGCGATGTCCTATTACGACCAGATCAAGCCCATCGAGCAGGAACAGATGTTCGCGCAAAAAGCGATGGAGCAGTTCAAGAAGCTCGTGAAGGAGTACCCGGAGTCGCGCTACGCGACGGACGCGCTGGCGAAGATGGAGGTGTGCCGCGGCCGGCTCGCGCAAAAGGAAGTCTGGGTCGCCGCGTACTACATGAACCAGGGCAATCCGGGCGGCGCGCGGCAGCGGCTGGAGAAGGTCATCAAGGAGTACCCGCGCGCCCCGGTGATGCCGGAGGCCCTCTCGCTGCTCGCTGACGTGAATTTCAGCGAGGGTCGCGACAAGGAAGGCGTCGAGCTGCTGCGCCAGGTCGCGAACGACTACTCCTATACCGACTGGGGCAAGCGCGCCGCGCAGCGGCTGCGCGCGCAGAAGTAGTGCGGCCATCCGGATTTCGTGGGGCTGGGGCCCCACCGTCCGAGGCGAGCTTATGAAGGGAGCGTAATGCACGACGTCGTCGATCTCCGCTCCGACACGCTGACGCTTCCGACCCCCGAGATGCGCGAGGCCATGGCGCGCGCCGAGGTCGGCGATGACGTCTGGGGCGAGGATCCGACCGTCCAGCGCCTCGAGGCGCTGGCCGCCCAACGGCTCGGCAAGGCGGCCGGGCTGTTCGTCACGTCCGGCACGCAAGGCAACCTCGTCTCCGTCGTGACCCACACGCGACCCGGTCAGGAAGTCGTGCTGGACCTGGACTCACACATCTTCAACTACGAGGTCGCCGGCGGCGCGGTCATCGGCAACGTGCAGATGCGGCCCACGCAGACCGCGCGCGGATTTCTCACCCCCGAGCAGGTTCGCGAGGCGCTGCGTCCGGCGAACATCCATCTACCCCAGACGGGGCTGGTGTGCATCGAGAACACGCACAACCGCCACGGCGGCACGTGCTGCACACCGGAAGAGATCGCCGCGGTGGCCGCGGTCGCCCACGCGGCGGGCGTGCCGGTACATCTGGACGGCGCGCGGCTGTTCAACGCCGCCGTCGCGCTGAAGCGGCCGCCGGCGGACTTCGCCCGCCACGTCGACTCCGTCACCTTCTGCGTGTCCAAGGGACTGGGCGCGCCGGTCGGGTCGGTGGTGTGCGGCTCGGCGGAGTTCGTCGAGCGCGCGCGCCGGTGGCGCAAGATGCTCGGCGGCGGCATGCGGCAGGTCGGCGTGCTGGCCGCGGCCGGCATCGTGGCGCTCGAGCAGATGGTCGATCGGCTGGCCGAGGATCACGCCAACGCACGGCGGCTCGCCGAGGGCTTGGCGAAGACACAGGGCCTTCGTGTCGATCTCGCGAGCGTGGAGACGAACATCGTCATCGTGCGCGTGGACCGGGGCCCGGCGGCGACCGAGGAGCTCGTCAAGGGCTGCGCGGCCCGGAAGGTCAAGGTGCACGCGATGGGCCCCGCCGCCATCCGCTGTGTCACCCACAAAGACGTCGACGCCGAAGATATCTCGCGGGCGCTGCAAGCGTTTCGCGAGCTGACGAGTCGCTGGTAGCGCGAACGGGAGGCTCCATGGCCGAACGGCTCCTCGAAGTCAAAGGCCTCAAGACGCATTTCTTCACCGACGAGGGCGTCGTCCGTGCCGTCGACGGGATCGACCTCCATATCAACAAGGGCGAGACGCTCGGCATCGTGGGCGAGTCGGGCTCGGGCAAGTCCGTCACCGCGCTCAGCGTGATGCGGCTGATCCCGCAGCCGCCCGGCCGCATCGTGCAGGGCGAGATCATTTACAACGGCAAGAATCTCCTCAGCCTGTCCCCCTCCCAGATGCGGAAGATCCGCGGCAAAGAGATCGCGATGATTTTCCAGGAGCCGATGACCTCGCTGAACCCGGTCTTCACGGTCGGCGAGCAGATCGCCGAGGCGATTCGGCTGCACGAGGGGCTGGGCCGCCGCGACGCGATGGACAAGACGGTCGAGATGCTGAAGATCGTGCACATCCCCAACGCCGAGCGGCGCGTGAAGGAGTATCCGCACCAGCTATCGGGCGGCATGCGGCAGCGCGTGATGATCGCCATGGCGCTGTCGTGCAGCCCGAACCTCCTGATCGCCGACGAGCCCACCACCGCGCTCGACGTCACCATCCAGGCGCAAATTCTGGAATTGCTCAACGAGCTGAAGGCCAAGCTGGGCATGGCCATCATGCTCATCACGCACGACATGGGCGTCATCGCCGAAACCGCGCAGCGCGTCGTCGTCATGTACGGCGCTCAGGTCGTGGAGGAAGCTCCCGTGGGCGAGCTGTTCAAGGAGCCGCTGCACCCCTACACGCAGGGGCTGCTGCGCTCCATCCCGCGCATCGACGTGGCCGCGACCAGCAAGAAGAAGCTCGAGCCCATTCCGGGCACGGTGCCCACGCTGCGCGGCGAGGCGAGGCCCGGCTGCCGCTTCGCGCCCCGCTGTGCGTTCGCCAAGCCCATGCATTTCGAAAACACACCGCCGCTCAAGGAAGTGCGGCCGGGCCACAAGGTGGCCTGCTTCCTCTACTGAGAGGCCACGCCATGGCAGAGCCGCTCCTCAAGGTCCGGAATCTCAAGAAGTACTTTCCGATCCGCGGCGGACTGTTGTCACGCGAGGTGGCTCGGGTGCACGCGGTGGACGACGTCTCGTTCGACGTCATGCGGGGTGAGACGCTCGGCCTGGTGGGCGAGTCGGGCTGCGGCAAGTCGACGACGGGCCGCTCCATCCTGCGATTGATCGAGCCGACGTCCGGAGAGGTGTCGTTCGAAGGCAAGAACGTCACCACGCTCGACAAGCGCTCGCTCCGCGCGCTCCGCAAGGAAATGCAGATCATCTTCCAGGATCCGTACGCGTCGCTGAATCCGCGGATGACCGTCGGCTCGATCATCGGCGAGGCGCTCGTGATCCACAAGCTCGCGCCCACCCGCAAGGCACGCGAGGAGCGCGTGGTGCAGCTGCTGGAGACGGTCGGCCTGTCCTCGGAGCACCTGCGTCGCTACCCGCACGAGTTCTCGGGCGGCCAGCGCCAGCGCATCGGCATCGCACGCGCGCTCGCCGTCAGTCCCAAGCTGATCATCGCCGACGAGCCCGTCTCCGCGCTCGACGTGTCGATCCAGGCGCAGATCATCAACCTGCTCGAAGATCTCCAGACGAAGTTCGGGCTCACGTACATCTTCATCGCCCACGACCTCTCGGTCGTCGAGCACATCAGCACGCGCGTGGCCGTGATGTACCTGGGCAAGATCGTCGAGATCGCCCCGGCCAAAGAGCTCTACACCAACCCCAAGCATCCCTACACCGAGGCGCTGCTCTCCGCGGTGCCGATCCCCGACCCGACGATGAAGCGCAAGCGCATCCTGCTGGAGGGCGACGTGCCGAGCCCGATCAACCCACCGTCGGGCTGCCGGTTCCACACGCGCTGCAGCCTGCGTGTGCCGTCGTGCTCGCAGAACGAGCAGGTACTCAAGCAGATCACCCCGAACCACTGGGTCGCCTGCCAGGTACGCACGGGCGTCGCGACAGGTTAAGTGGGGGCCCTCACACCCCGCGACGCTCATCGCGGCCCGGCCGAGCCGCACCCCGTCTTGATAACGCGCTGAGGCCTTACCCTGCCCACGCTGCGCGTCCGCGACATCGGGATGTTCTACATGGAGGCGGGCGCCGGCGAGCCGCTGGTGCTCGTCATGGGATTCGGCGGCGACCACCTCGCGTGGGGCCTGCAGATTCCGGCCTTCGCCGCGAAATATCGCGTGATCGTGTTCGACAATCGCGGCGTCGGCCAGAGCGACGCGCCGGACGCGCCGTACAGCACGGCGATGATGGCGGACGATACGGTCGGCCTGATGGACACGCTGAGCATCGACCGCGCGCACGTCTGCGGCGTCTCGATGGGCGGCATGATCGCGCAGGAGATCGCGTTGCGGCATCCGTCGCGCGTGCGGACGCTACAGCTGCACGCCACGCTGGCGCGGCCCGACGCCTACATGCGGGCGCTCGTCCACGGCTGGCGCAAAGTGCGCATCGCGCTCGGGCGTGAGGAAG
This sequence comes from Candidatus Methylomirabilota bacterium, assembly GCA_046725765.1. Lineage (GTDB taxonomy): Bacteria > Methylomirabilota > Methylomirabilia > Rokubacteriales > CSP1-6 > AR12. The sequence goes on from JBKOZH010000098.1 coordinate 11,586, forward strand.
CGCTGCGCGTGCTCGCCCTCTGGCTCTTCGCGCCCTGTTCGTACGAGCAGCGTCCCGAGTTCGTGGAGCTGGTGTTGCAGAACGCGATCGCCAATCCGCATCCGCAGTCGCTGACGGGCTACCTGCGCCAGGGCGACGCCATCCTCGGCCACGACACGCTCGACCGGCTGGATGGCGTCCGGTGCCCGACGCTCGTGAGCGTCGCCGACCAGGACATCCTCGTGCCGCCGCGGTTCTCGCACGCGATCGCGCAACGCGTGCCGGGCGCCGAGCTGAAGACGATCGCCGACGCCGGCCACGCGTATATGTGGGAGCGCGCCGACGCGTTCAACGCGATGTGTCTCGAGTTCCTCGCGCGCCGCGGCTGAGCGGCGCGTCAACGCCGAGCGCGATCTGCTGTTGCGCGATTCGTCGTGAAAGTTCTTCCGCGCTCACACGCGCTGTCAGCATCGGTCCGACCCACCGCACTCTGCGCCACGCGTGGTTGTCCGACACCGCGCCCGGCGTCGCCGATGGCGCTTGCCTTGCACGCCTCGCCGCGGTTCGCGACGACGACGCGGCGCAGATTCAGGAGGGGGCAATGCAGGGACCGGATCGTCTGATGGAATTGTGTCGTGGGGGCCGTATGCGTTGGAGCGGCGAAGGCTGGCTCGCCGAGCCCGACGAGGTCGTCGACGCGCTCGCGCGCGACGGATTTCAGGAATGCAAGCGTGAGGTCGCGCGCAATCCCACCAGCCACGCGCCGACCGGCGGCGTGTGGCAGGGACTGAACGCGCAGACGGGAGCGGTGGCGTCAGCGGTGTGGGTACGCGGCGACGAGCGTTCGCTCGTCTTCATCGAGATCGACGGTCGCCGCGTGGACGAGAGCTAGCCTAATCCCAGAGGTAAGCGCGCGGGTTGACGGCGCGACCCTTGACCAGGATCTCGTAGTGCAGGTGCGGGCCGGAAGAGCGACCGGTGTTGCCGCTGTAGGCGAGCAGCGCGCCCCGCTCGACCTTCTGGCCCGGCTTCACGTTCACCTGCGACAGGTGACCGTAGAGGCTCTTGATGTCCTGGCCATGGTCGACGATCACGGTCGTGCCGTACTCCGGCGCCGTTCCCGCGAAGACCACGGTGCCCGCCGCCGGCGCCTGGATGGCGGTGCCGCGGTTGGCGCCAATGTCGATGCCGGCGTGGAACTCCGCCTCCTGCGTCCACGGCGACTTGCGGTTGCCGAACTCGGAGTTGACGCGGCCGCGAACCGGCCAGCGTGAGGGCAGCGCCGCGAGCGCCTTCCCCGCGCGCGTCATCATCCGATCCAGCGCTCGGAGATTGTCTCCCTCCTGCATGATCGTCTCGGTCAGGCGATTCAGCTCATCGCTCGCCGACAGCCCACCGCCCGGCCGATCCGACGGCGTCGTCGCGCCGCCGATGCCGCGATCCTGACCGCTGCGCCCGACGTCGGGACCGAACGGCTCCTGAATGCGCGCGTGCAGCTCGTGCCACGCGCTGACTTCTTTGCGGAGACCGGCGACGCGGCGGTTGAAATCCTCGATGGTCTTGCGCTGTTCGGCGATCTGGGCGGCGAACGTCACCGACTCACGGGTGAGCTCGCGCAGCTTGAGCCAGTCACCGAGGAGCGCACCGACGAACGAGACGGTGGCGGCGAGCGCGACGACACCGGCCAAGGCTGCGGGGCGGGCGAAGTTGAACCGTACGACTCTCACGCCGTCGCCACGAACTATAAGGAGGCTGAACTGGCCACGGCGGCGGTTCACGATGCGAGGTTTGCCGGCCGGATACGCGGCTCGTCCGCGCGCTGAGCCAAACGGAAGCCAGCGGCGCCGCACGCCTGTCGTCGCGGCCTGAACGGGTGCACCAGCAACGCTGTCGACTGCCCCTTCGGTCGTGCCGAACGCGTGCGCAGTCTCGCTCATGAGGCGCCGTGTGGCGCAAGCGACGTGCCGAGCACCCTCGACATAGAATCAAGTACTTCGACCTACCCGCCGCGACAGTCCGACACGCAAGACGTCACGGGCGACGGAGAACTGACCAGGTGGCAATGACACGCGCCTGACGCGTAAGTCCGCGTCGCGGCTCCATTTGTTGACACTCTCCGCGGCGCTTCGGTATGATCGCCGAACACCTTCTAGGGGAGTAGCGGCGATGGACGAGTTCTACCGCATCAAGCGCCTGCCGCCTTACGTCTTCGCGGTCGTGAACGATTTGAAGACTAAGGCGCGCGCGCGGGGCGAGGACGTCATCGACCTCGGGATGGGCAATCCCGACATGCCCACACCCAAGCACATCGTCGACAAGCTCGTCGAAGCCGCCAAGAACCCGAAGAATCACCGCTATTCCGCCTCGCGCGGCATTACGCGGCTACGCGTGGCGATGATGAAGTGGTACCGCGACCGCTATCACGTCCAGCTCGATCCGGACTCCGAAGTGATCGCTACCATCGGCGCCAAGGAAGGCATGGCACACCTGGCGCTGGCCGTCTTGCAGCCGGGCGACGGCGTGCTCGTGCCCAATCCCACCTATCCGATCCACTCATACTCGGTGGTAATTGCCGACGGGCAGCTGCGGTCGGTTCCGCTCACGCCAGACGGTGATTTCTTCGGGCGGCTTCAGGAGACGACGCGGCTCGCGTGGCCCAAGCCACGGATGCTGATCCTGTCGTTCCCGCACAACCCGACGACGATGTGCGTGGACCGCGACTTCTTCGTGAAGGTGGTGGAGTTCGCACGGGACCATCGCATGATGGTCGTCCACGACTTCGCCTACGCCGACTTCACCTTCGACGGCTACACGCCGCCGTCATTCCTGGCGGTGCCCGGCGCCAAGGAGGTCGGCGTCGAGATCTTCTCGTTGTCGAAGTCGTACAACATGCCCGGCTGGCGCATGGGCTTCGTGTGCGGCAACCCGCAGATGATCGCCGCGTTGGCGCGCATCAAGTCGTACCTCGATTACGGCGCCTTCCAGCCGATCCAGATCGCGAGCATCATCGCGCTGGAGGGCGATCAGAAGGTCGTCGAGGAGATCGTCGAGGTGCACCGCAAGCGTCGCGACGTGCTGGTCGACGGGCTCAACAAGCTCGGCTGGAACGTGCCCAAACCCAAAGGCACGATGTTCGTGTGGGCGCCGATACCCGAGCCGTTCCGTGCCATGGGCTCGCTGGAGTTTTCGAAGCTCTGCATCCAGGAGGCGAAGGTCGCCGTCTCGCCCGGCATCGGCTTCGGCGAGTACGGCGAAGGCTACGTCCGCTTCGCGCTCGTGGAGAACGAGCAGCGGATCCGGCAGGCGCTGCGCGGCCTCAAGCACGTGAACCGCTGAGCACACCCCGCCCGTGACGTCCGTCGACGAAGTTCGGATCGGCCTCCTGGGTCTCGGCACGGTTGGCGCCGGCGTCGTGAAGATCCTCGCCGCACAGCGCCCGATGCTCGAAGAGCGCGCCGGCTGCCGGCTGATGCTGGCCGCCATCGCCGACACCGATCTCATCCGTCCCCGCGAAGGGCTCGACCTCTCCGCGCTGCCGATGACGGGCGACGCGGCGAAGGTGCTCGGCGACCCGACCGTGCAGGTCGTGATCGAGCTGGTCGGCGGCCTCGAGCCCGCGCGCACGTTCATCCTGCGCGCGCTCGCCGCCGGTAAGCACGTCGTCACCGCGAACAAGGCGCTGCTCGCGCATCACGGCGCCGAGCTCTACGAGGAAGCGCGCCGTCGCGGCGTCACGCTGGCGTTCGAGGCGGCGGTGGCCGGCGGCATCCCGCTCATCCGCGCGGTCAAGGAAGGTCTCGTCGCCAACTCCATCCTGTCCCTGGCCGGCATCGTCAACGGGACGTGCAACTACATCCTGTCGAAGATGACCGACGAGAATCTCGACTTCTCGCTCGTGCTCAAGGAAGCGCAGACGCACGGCTACGCGGAGGCCGACCCGACGCTCGACATCGAGGGCATGGACTCCGCGCACAAGCTGCAGATCCTCGTGTCGCTGGCGTTCCGCACCTTCGTCGACCTCAAGGACATCCACACCGAGGGCATCACGCGCGTCACGGCCGCCGATATCGCGTACGCGCGCGAGCTCGGCTATCGCATCAAGCTGCTCGCGATCGCGAAAGCGGTGGACGGCGGGGTCGAGGTGCGAGTGCACCCCACGATGATTCCGGCGGCCTCGCCGCTGGCGGCCGTCTCCGGCGTCTTCAACGCCGTGTTCATCACCGGCGACGCCGTCGGCGATCTGATGTTCTACGGTCGCGGCGCGGGCCAGATGCCCACCGCCTCCGCGGTGTGGTCCGACGCGCTGGAGATCGCGCGGCGCATCGCGCACGGCATTCCCGCGCTCGCGCTCGAGCTGCCCTCCGTCGGACCGGCGGCGCTGCCGCTGCGCCCGATGGAATCCATCCGCTGCTGCTACTACCTGCGCGTGATGGCGCAGGACAAGCCCGGCGTGCTGTCGCGCGTGGCGGGGATTCTCGGCGAAAACGACATCTCGATCGCCAACGTCATCCAGAAGGGGCGCGGCACGCGCGAGGCGGTACCGGTGGTGATCGTGACCCACGAAGCGCGCGAGCGCGACATGCGGGCGGCGCTGGCGAAGATCGACCGTCTGCGCGACGTCACCGGTGCGACGACGATGATCCGCGTCGAGGGCGGCCCGGAGTGAGCCCATCGAAGGGGGCCTCCGCCCCCCTCCGCGCCGCCCCCCACGACGGCGCCGGCGAAGCCGGCGCTCGAACCGCGTCCTGGCCGGGAATCATCGAACGCTATCGCAAATATCTGCCCGTCACGGACAAGACACCGGTGATCACGCTGCTCGAGGGCAACACGCCGCTGGTGCCGGCGCCGCGCCTGGCCGAGGCCACGGATCCGAGCCTCTCCATCTATCTCAAGTGCGAGGGGTTCAACCCGACGGGCTCGTTCAAGGATCGCGGCATGACGATGGCGATCAGCAAGGCGGTCGAAGCAGGATCGCGCGCCGTCATCTGCGCCTCCACCGGCAACACGTCGGCCTCCGCCGCGGCCTTCGCAGCCCGCGCCGGCCTGCGCGCGTTCGTCATGGTCCCGCGGGGGTCCGTCGCGCTGGGCAAGCTCTCGCAGGCCGCGATCCACGGCGCGCGCGTGCTCATGGTCGACGGCAACTTCGACCAGGCGCTCGACATCGTGCGGCGCATCGCTGAGACGCACCCGGTCACGCTCGTGAACTCCGTCAATCCGTTTCGTCTCGAGGGTCAGAAGACCGGCGCCTTCGAGGTCGTCGACCAGCTCGGCCGCTCGCCCGACTACCATCTGATTCCCGTCGGCAACGCCGGCAACATCACCGCCTACTGGCGCGGCTACCGCGAGTACCACCGCGACGCCAAGATCGGCAGCTTGCCGCGCATGGTCGGCTTTCAGGCCGCGGGGGCGGCGCCGATGTACGAGAACCGGGTCGTCGCCGAGCCGCGCACGGTGGCGACGGCCATCAAGATCGGCAATCCCGCCTCGTGGGGGCCGGCGCTCGAAGCGGTGAAGGACAGCCGTGGCTTCATCGACATCGTGACCGACGAGGAGATCCTGCGCGCGTATCGCATGCTCGCGCGCGAGGAGGGCATCTTCATGGAGCCGGCCTCGGCGGCGACGGTGGCCGGCCTGCTCAAGATCGTGAAGGCGGGCCGCGTCGAGCCGGGCTCGACGCTCGTGCTCACGCTCACCGGCCACGGCCTGAAGGACCCGGAGACCGCGCTCGAGTCCGCCTCGCGGCCCACGTCCGTTCCCGCCTCGCTCGACGCCGTCCTGGCGCAGCTCGGCCTCTGAGTCACCGCGTTCGCGTCGTCGTCGGCATCGCGATCAGCATCGCGCTGTTCGCGTACCTGCTCGCGAGCGTCGACCTGCACGAGCTCGGGCGGCAGCTCTCGGCGACCAACTGGCTCTGGGTGGCCGTCGCCATCGTCGTCGGCCTTGCCGGCGTCTGGGCCCGCGCGCAGCGCTGGCGCTGGCTGTTTCCGCCCGGACCCGAGCCGCCCGGCATCGTCCCGGCCACGATGATCGGCTACATGGCCAACTGCGTGCTGCCGCTGCGCGCCGGCGAGGTCGTGCGCATCTATCTCCTCGCGCGCCGGATCCGCGCGGCGTGGAGCATGAGCGGGACGCAGAGCTTCTGGCTCGTGACGGCGACGCTCGTCGTCGAGCGCGTGCTCGACAGCCTCTCGATCGTGCTGATGCTGGGCGTGCTGGTGCTGACGATTCCCGTGCCGCGCGTCGTGGAGTGGGCGGCCGGCGTGCTGTTCGCCATCGACGTCGTCGGCGTCGCGGCGCTCGTCGCGATCGCGCGCGCGCCGGAAACGTGCCGCCGGCTGTTGCTCCGGCTCACCGGACGCTGGCCCCGCGTGGCCAGCAGCGTCGTGTCGATCTTCGACACGGGGCTGCGCGGCCTCGACGGCATTCGGACGCCATCGCACCTGCCCCGTCTCGTCGTGTGGACGGGCATCGTGTGGCTGTTTCCGGCGACAGCTGCGTGGGCGATGCTGCGTGCCGTGCACCTCGACCTGCCCTTCGGCGCGGGGGTGACGGTGCTCGCGTTCGTCGGCGTTGGCATCAGCGTACCGTCCGCGCCTGGCTACGTCGGCGTGTTCCACGCCGCGGCCACCGCCGCGCTCGAGGTGTTCGGCGTGCCGCGCTCGGTGGCGCTTGCCTACGCGCTGCTCTATCACGCCAGCGCGATCGTGCCGATCACGCTCGCGGGGTGGCTGTATCTGCTGCGCGAGCAGGTCTCGCTCGGCGAGGCGCGCCGCGCGCCGACCGTCGCCTGACGCCGCCGCGCGCTTGCCTGGCCGCGCGCGGCTCATGTAGATTGCGGAGTCTATGGCGCTGATCGTGCAAAAGTACGGCGGCTCGTCAGTCGCCGACGTGGAGAAGATCAGGAACGTCGCGCGGCGCGTGGCGGAGAGCGCGGCGCAGCATCAGCTCGTGGTCGTCGTCTCCGCGATGGGCAAGACGACGGACGGCCTCGTCAACCTCGCGTCGCGCATCACCCCCAATCCCGATCCGCGCGAGCTCGACATGCTCCTGGCCACCGGCGAACAGGTGACCATCGCGCTCCTGGCGCTGGCGCTGCAGACCCTCGGCCTCAAGGCGCGCTCGCTGACGGGTCCACAGGTCGGCATGCGCACCGATCGCGCGCACAGCAAGGCGCGCATCACGCGCATCACCCCCGAGCGTGCGCGGGCCGCGCTCGACGCCGGCGAGATCGTCGTCGTCGCGGGCTTCCAGGGGCTTTCCGACGCCGAGGAGGTCACCACCCTTGGGCGCGGCGGCTCGGATCTCACCGCGGTCGCGCTCGCCGCCGCCCTCAAGGCGGACGTTTGCGAGATCTATACCGACGTCGACGGCGTGTACACCGCTGATCCCAACATCGTTCCCGACGCGCGCAAGCTGCCGCGTGTCGCGTACGACGAGATGTTGGAGATGGCCAGCCTCGGCGCAAAAGTCCTCCAGGCGCGGTCGGTGGAGTTTGCCAAGAAGTACGGCGTGGCCGTGCACGTGCGCTCGACGTTCAAGCCCGACGCCGGCACGCTCGTGACAAGGGAGGAGAGCGGGATGGAAGAGGCGGTCGTCACCGGCATCACCCACGATCGGAGCCAGTCGAAGATCTCGCTGCTCCGCGTGCCCGACCGGCCGGGGATCGCCGCCCAGGTCTTCGGCGCGGTGGCCGCCAAGAACGTCGTGGTCGACATGATCGTGCAGAACATCAGCCGCGACGGTTTCACCGACATCTCGTTCACCGTCCCGCGCGGCGATCACGTACGCGCGCAGACCGCGCTGCAGGAGATCGGCCGCGCGGTGGGGGCCGAAAAGGTCGTGCACGACGAGCGCGTGGCGAAGGTCTCGATCGTCGGCGTCGGCATGCGCAGTCACTCGGGCGTCGCCGCGCGGATGTTCGGTGCCTTGTCCAAGGAAGGCATCAACATCCAGATGATCTCCACGTCCGAGATCGCGGTGTCGTGCGTGATCGAGGACAAGTACGCCGAGCTCGCCGTGCGCGCGCTGCACGACACGTTCGAGCTCGGCCGGGAGTAACCGATGGCGAACACGGGTCGCGCCGCCGTCTTCTTCGGACCAGGCAAGCCCTTCGAGATCCGCGAGCTGGCGCTGCCGGAGGTCGAGCCTGACGCCGTCCTCATCAAGGTCTCCCTCGCCAACGTCTGCGGCTCGGATCTGCACTTCTGGCGCGGCGACGCGCCGCTGCGTCTGCCCGAGGACGGCTGGATCTTCGGCCACGAGATGACCGGGCGCGTGGCGAAGCTGGGCCGCAACGTGAAGACGGACTCGCTCGGTCGGCCGCTGCGCGAGGGCGATCGCGTCGCGTACACGTACTTCTATCCGTGCGGCCGCTGTTACGTGTGCCTCAACAAGCAGCCGGCGGCGTGCCCGGCCAAGATCGAGCGGCCGCGCGGACCGTCCGAGTTCCCGTACTTCAACGGCGCGTTCGCCGAGTACTACTACCTACGGCCCGGCGGCGCGCTGTTCGGGGTGCCCGACGCGCTGAGCGACGAGCTGGTGTCGCCGGTGAACTGCGCGCTCTCGCAGGTGATCTTCGGCCTGGCCGAGGCAGGCCTGTCGTTCGGCGGCAGCGTCGTGATCCAGGGCGCCGGCGGGCTCGGCGTGCAGGCGGCCGCGGTGGCCAAGGACATGGGCGCCGCGTGCGTCGTCGTCGTCGATCAGCTGCCCGGACGGCTCGAGCTCGCCCGCGCGTTCGGCGCCGATCACGTCATCAACGTGAAGGAGGTCACCGAGCGCAAGGAGCGCGTGGCGCTCGTGCGGAAGTGGACCGGTGGCCTCGGGGCCGACATTGCGTGCGATTTCGTCGGCTTTCCCCAGGTGATCCCCGAAGGCATCGAGATGCTGCGGCCGGGAGGGACCTACCTCGAGATCGGCACCATCAGCCGCGGCGCCAAGGTCGAGCTCGAGCCGGCCACGCTCGTGTGGGGCGCGAAGAAGATCGTCGGCGTGATCATGTACGACGCCGCCGTCATTCCGCGCGCGCTGGACTTCCTGATCCGCAACCGGACGCGCTTTCCATTCGATCGGCTGATCTCCCACAAGTACCCGCTCGATCGGATCAACCAGGCGTTCGCCGACTCGGAGTGGCACAACCGCGAGACGACCAAGATCAGTCGCGCCGCGCTGGTGCCCTGACCGCGCGCCGGCGCTGCAAGCACGTGCGCACTCTGGGCACGAATGGTGTACCCGCGTGAGCATTCCAGGCACGTCCGCGCACGCTCGCCACGGCGCATCGTCGCGCGCGGCCTCACCAGAAAACGCTCACACGGTTTTACAATCGACGGTGCCGCGGTGGCATGCATGGCACGTCGCTTGCGGGTTCCCCTGCGCAACGCGTCCATGACCCACGACCGCCAGCGCGATAACAGAGTGATCGAAGCGGCCGAGCGACGCTTCCGCGATCTCGTACACGGTATGGACGCGATCGTGTGGGAGGCCGACGCCGTTTCCCTCGCCTGCACCTTCGTCAGCCAGCACGCCGAGGAGCTGCTCGGGTATCCCATCGAGCGGTGGCTCGGCGCGCCGGACTTCTGGGCGGAGATCGTGGACCCGCGCGACCGTCACCGCGTGCGCGCGCGCTACAGCGAGGCGCTGACCGCCGATCACCCCCTCGAGCACGAGTTCCGCGCGACCACCGCCGACGGCCGGCAGATCTGGCTGCGCGACCGCGTGCAGCCCGCCGAGCGCGGGCGCCTGCGGGGCCTGATGATCGACGTAACCGAGCACAAGCGCCTCGAGCAGGAGCGCGACGAGCTGCTGCTGCGCGAGCAGGTCGCGCGCAACGAGATGGAGTCCGCGGCCGAGATGGTCCAGCGACTCGAGAGCATCACCGAGGCGGCGCTCTGCGACCTGTCGCAGGAGCAGCTGCTGCGCCGCGTGCTCGAGCGGATCCGCGACGTGCTCGAGGCGGACTCGACGCTGATCCTGCTGCCCACCGACGATGGTGAGCACCTGCGCCTCGTCGGCGCAGTAGGGCTCGAGGCCGACGACGAAGTGCGCGTGCCGATGGCCGAGACGCTCAGCGGCCGCATCGCCACGACCCGCCGCGCGCTGCTGATCGAGGACGCGGCACGCGCCGACGTCGACGTGCCCGCCCTGCGGCGTGCGCGCGTGCGCTCGCTGGTCGGCGTCCCGCTGTCCGTCGACGGCCGTAGCGTCGGCGTCGTGCACGCCGCGCGAGTGGCCCGCCGCCGCTTCAGCGCGGACGACGCACGACTGCTGCAGCTCGTCGGTGACCGGCTCGGCGTTGCCATTCGCAACGCGCGGCTCTACGAGTCAGAGCGGCGCGCGCGGCTGGCGCTCGAGGCCGCCGCGCGGCGTGCGGCGTTCCTGGCGGACGCCGTGACGGCGCTGGCCGCCGCGCCGGATCCGGTGGAAGGCCTGCAGGCGGTGGCGCGTCTCGCCGTCCCGCTGCTGGCCGACTGGTGCGCGATCGACCTGCGCCTGGCCGATGGCTTTCATCGGGTCGCCGTCGTCCACCGCGACCCTGCCGCCGAGGCGCAGGCCGCCATGCTCCTCGGCCCCGTGGCCGCACCGCCGGCGGTGAGCGGCGTCACCCGCGCGCTCGAGTCAGGCGACTCGGAATGGGTGCCGGCCGATGCGATCCCCGCCGATCTCGCGGTGCGGGACGAGGCCGACGAGCAGCACGCCCTCGCCGGTCTCGGTGTCGAGGGGTATGTGGTCGCGCCGCTCGCCGTCGGCGGACGTGTGTTCGGCGCGATCACGCTGGTGGCCGCACCGGGCCGCGAGCTCGGCGAGCCCGAGGTTCGGCTGGCGCAAGATCTCGCACGGCGCGCGGCGCTCGCGCTGGACGCCGAGCGCCGGCGCGGCATGGCGCGCGAATTACTACAGATGGTCGGCGGTGAGCTGCGCGCCCCGCTGGCCACGCTCGGCCGCGCGCTGCGTGCGACCGCCGATCCCGCCAAGGCGGGCGCCGTCCGCACCGCTGCGCGGGCGCTGTCGGCCGTCGCGCGCGAGGCGCGTGTGGCCGCCCGGTTCGTCGCGGTCGCGCCCGAGGCATCTGCGCGACGCGTCGATCTCGGCAACGTCGTTGACGCCGCCGTCAGCGCCGTCGCGGACGAGGCGCGCGCCAAGGGCGTCGACGTCGAGACCGCTGTGGAGCCCGACGGCTTCGAAGTCGCCGGCGACCGGCGGCGGCTGCGTCAGGCCGCGCAACGGCTGCTCGAGACGGCCGTGCGCTCCACACCCTCGGGCGGCCGCGTCTGCACGCGCCTGTCACGCGCGGGCGCGCACGCCGTCATCGCCGTGAGCATGGTGGGCGCCAGCGTCGCGCCGACGGCCGGACTCCGGCTGAGCGTGGCGCGACAGCTCGTCGAGCATCACGGTGGCACGCTGACGACGGCGAGCGAAGTTCTCGGGCCGACGCTGATGGTCTCGCTCCCCCTCGCAGACTAGCGACCGCGCCGTCATCACCCGCTGCGCTCGGCGCTCCGTCACCATTCGTCCACTCTAGCGGCGCTCTTTCGCGCGTGCGATCGTCGCGACGTGCTCGGCTACTCGCGACGCCATCTCGTGTTGCTCTTTGCGACCGTCGCCGTCGCGTCGGCCGGTCTCGGGGTCGATCGCTGGCGCCGCGCGAATCCCGACACGGTCGCCTATCTCGAGACGCTCGACCGCGCGCCGGCGCCGGCGGGGCTCTCGCCGCGTGTGCCGCCGACGCTCCGCCCGGCTCGCGCGGTCGCAGGCGGCCCTGACTCGTCGACACGCGCAGGATCGCCGCGCGCACGTCCCGAGCCGCGCGACGTGTCCCGCACACGGCATGCGCGCCGCGATAACGCCACACCACTGGACGTGAATCTCGCGAGCGCGGCGGAGCTCGAGCGTCTGCCCGGTGTGGGTCCGGCGCTGGCCGCGCGCATCGTCGACGTGCGGCAACGGGAAGGGCCGTTCGGCTCCATCGACGATCTTCGTCGCGTGCGTGGCGTCCGACAGGCCACGCTCGAGCGTCTGCGACCGAACCTGGCCGTGAACACGCCGTGACACGGATGGCGATGCCGCTGGCCCCGCCGGCGGCGGCGTTCGCGCTCGGGATCGCTCTCGCGGCATGGATCGCGCCGCGGGCGGCGTGGGGACTGCTGGCGGCGGCCGTTGCCGCCGGCGTGCTCGTGATCATGCTGGGTCAGGCCGCACATGCGCTGGGTCCGCTGCTGGCGGCGGTCGCGATGCTCGGCGTGCTGCGCGCGCAGCCGCCGCCGCTGCCCGGCGACCACGTCGCTCGGCTGGCGCTGCCGCTGACCGCGCGTGTGGAAGCGCGCCTGGCGGCCGAGCCGATCATCTGGGCGCCGGATCGCGCGCGGCTCGCGCTGGACGTCGAGCGGGTCGATGGCGCACCGCACAGGGGCCGCGTCGCATTGTCGGTCTATGGCCCGCCACCGCCGCTGGCCGAGGGCCAGCGGATCGCCGTCGAGGCGCGCCTCGACCGTCCCGTTGGCTTCCGCAACCCCGGCGTGTTCGATGTCGCCGCTCGCCTGGCGCGCGAGGGTGTCCACGTCACGGGCAGCGCCTCCTCCACGCGCGTCGTTCCGCTCGAGCCGCCGGCGCCGCCCTGGCCCGTACAGGTTCGACGCTTCGCGCTGGCGGCGTTCGCCGAGCGGCTGCCGCCGGTGTCGGCGGGCCTGCTCGGCGGGCTCGTGCTCGGCAATCGCACCGCGCTGCCCGACGACGTGCAGGAGGCGTTTCGCAGCGCCGGCGTGTTCCACGTGCTCGCGGTGTCGGGCTTCAACGTCGCGCTGCTCGCGGGGGCGGTGTGGACCCTCGCGCGCGCGGCCCACGGCAGCCGGCGCGCCGCCGCCGTGAGCGGCATCGTCGCCGTGCTCGCGTTCGCCGCGGTCGTGGGTCCTGAGCCGTCGGTCGTCCGCGCGACGATCATGGCCGTGCTGGTGCTCGCGGCCGTGCTGCTCGACCGCGAGGCGTCGGTCGGCAACAGCCTCGCCCTCGCCGCGCTGGCGATCCTGGCACTGCGTCCGGCGGATCTCTTCGATCCCGGGTTCCAGCTCTCGTTCGCGGCGACGGCAGGCCTCGTGGCCGCGCCGGCGCCCCGGGCCAGCCTGCTGGCCGCGCTCGCGGTGAGCCTCGCCGCCCAGCTGGCCGTGCTGCCGATCACGCTCGTGCACTTCAATCAGCTTTCGACGATCGGCGTCGTGGCCAATCTCGCGGCGGTGCCGTTGGCCGGCGCGGCAACCGTGCTCGGGCTGCTGGCCGTCGTCGCGTCTGCCGTCGGCGACCTGGCCGCCGCGGCGGTGTTCGGCGCCGTCTGGCCACTGCTGCTCCTGCTGCGCGCCGTGGCGGCACTGACGGCCGCGGTACCGGGCGCCGTGATCCATCTACCGGCGCCTGGGCCGTCTGCAGTAATCGCATACGCCGCGGGACTGGGAAGCGCGCTCGCGGCGTGGCACTGGCGAGCGTACCGAGCGCGATCGCTGCCGCTCGCCGCGGGCGCCGCGCTCGCGCTGGTGAGCGCCGTGGTCCTTGCCGCGCTCCCTGTCCTCGCGCGCGGCGATGGGCGGCTGCGCGTGGCGGTCCTGGACGTCGGTCAGGGAGACGCGATCGTCGTCGAGCTACCCGACGGCCGGGCAATCGTTGTGGATGCGGGAGCCGGCGGGCCGTGGCGTCTGGACGCCGGGGCGCGAGCGGTGGCGCCGTTTCTGTGGAATCGCGGCGTGCTCGCGCTGCACGCCACGCTGACCACGCACGCCGACCTCGATCACGCGGGCGGGATGACGACGCTGCGCCGTTTGTTTCGCGTCACAGAGACCTGGGACGACGCCTCGGCTCCGCGCGCCATCGGCGGCGCGCTGCTGACTCCCATCGCCCCGGACGTGCCGGGCGGTCGGCGCAACGATCGCGCGACCATGCTGCGCGTGGAGCTCGGCTTGGCGAGCGTGTTGCTCGCGTCGGACGTCGAGGCGGCAGGCGAGCGCGCGCTGCTCGCGGCCGGAATTCCGGTAGGCGCGACGGTGCTCAAGGTCGGCCATCATGGCGGCGGTGGCTCGAGCACGGCGCCGTTTCTGGCCGCCGTGCAGCCGACGGTCGCGATCGTGTCGGTCGGCCTTCGCAATCCCTATGGGCATCCCCATCCCGACACGCTCGCCCGGTTGAGCGCGCTCGGCGCACGCGTCTATCGCACCGACCGCGACGGCGCGGTGCTGCTCGACACCGATGGGCGCACGCTGAGCGTCACGCGCTGGCGTGACGGCCGCGTCGAGCGCTTGTGCCTCGATCCCGAAACCTTCTGCTAGAATTCGTGGGCCATGGCCAAGGTCAACGACAACTACCTGCGGCTCACCAGCGGTTATCTGTTCAGCGAGATCGCGCGCCGGGTGAAGGACTTTCAGGCCGCGCATCCGAGCGCCAAGCTGATTCGGCTCGGCATCGGTGACGCGACGCGGCCGCTACCGCCCGTCGTCGTCCAGGCGCTGCACACCGCCGTCGACGAGATGGCGCGCGCCGAGACGTTTCGCGGCTACGGCCCCGAGACGGGCTACGAGTTCCTCACCGAGCTCATCGCCAAGCACGACTACGGCGCCCGCGGCGTGAGCATCGCGCCCGACGAGATCTTCGTCAGCGACGGCAGCAAGAGCGACGCGGCGAACTTTCAGGAGCTCTTCAGCCCCGACGCGGTCGTCGCGCTGACCGATCCCGTCTATCCCGTCTATCTGGACAGCAACGTGATGGCGGGCCGCGCCGGCGCGCGGCAGCCCGACGGCGGCTACGAGCGCGTCGTGTATCTACCGTGCACGGCCGACAACCGCTTCGATCCGCCGCTGCCCGACCGTCCCGTGGACATGGTCTATCTCTGCTTTCCGAACAACCCGACCGGTGCGGTGCTCGGCCGGCCCGCGCTCAAACGCTGGGTCGATTGGGCGCGCAGCGCTGGCGCGGTGCTGCTCTACGACGCCGCGTACGAGAGTTACATCCTGGATCCGGACATTCCGCACTCCATCTTCGAAGTCGAGGGCGCGCGGGACGTCGCCGTCGAGTTCCGCTCGTTCTCGAAGACCGCGGGCTTCACGGGGACCCGCTGCGCGTACACCGTCGTGCCGAAGAGCGTCGGGGCGCGCGCGGCCACGGGCGAGACGGTCGCGCTGCACGGGCTCTGGTTCCGGCGGCAGTCGACCAAGTTCAACGGCACGCCCTACGTGATCCAGCGCGCGGCCGCGGCGGTCTACACGCCCGAAGGGCAGAAGCAGGTACGCGCGATCATCGACTACTACATGGACAACGCGCGCCTGATCCGCGAGGGGCTGGAGGCGGCCGGGCTGACCGTGTACGGCGGGCGCAACGCGCCGTACATCTGGGTGAAGACGCCGGTGGGGCTCGACTCCTGGGCATTCTTCGACAAGCTGCTGAACGAAGCGCACGTGGTGGGCACGCCCGGCGCAGGATTCGGCCGCAGCGGCGAGGGATATTTCCGGCTCACGGGCTTCGGCGACCGCGCCTCGACCGAAGAGGCGGTCGCGCGCATCAAGTCGCGCCTCAGCCGCTAGACCGGCCCACGCGCGCGTGGCACCGTGATCATGCGCAGCCCGCGCACCGCGCGTCGCTGCGTCTGGGCGGCGGTCGCCCTGCAGGTGGTGGGTCTCGTCTCGTAGCCGGCGCATGGTGGCTCGCCGCGTTCGGCGCGCTCGTGTCGACGGTCGGAGAGGCGTGGCATGCCGTCAGCCACTTGCGGCTCGACACGCACGCGGGGCCCCGGGGCCGGAAGCTTGTCGCGGGTGGGTGTGCTTTTCGTGGCGGCCGCGCTGTGGGGCGCCGGGCGCGCCGCCCGGCGCAACGCCGCTGAGGGCACTCAGCGGCGCGCGGCCTGACCGCGGGGCGGACTAGCTCTCGTAGGCGCGCTCGTACTGCGAGCGCAGTCGCTCCAGCTCCTCGGGATCCAGACGCATGCCGAGCGACAGGCCCATCTCGCCGAGGATCGTCTTGATCTCGTTCAGCGACTTCTTGCCGAAGTTCTTGG